>NZ_JCAXER010000011.1:0-160266 GCF_059758675.1 Cytobacillus sp. GQ23 | reverse complement strand
GAAAAAGGAGCTTTGACCCCAGGTCAAAGCTCCTTCCTTTTATAAATATTTTACTGCCGCAACGATCAGAAGCACCCAAGCTGCAAGGAAAGAGACTCCGCCTAGCGGTGTAATCGCCCCTAATACGCTGATTTTGGTTAAAGTCAGTACATATAAGCTTCCTGAAAAAAGGATAATGCCGATTACCATCAGCCAGCCTGACCAGGATAATAGAGATGTCGCCGGCAGCTTGCCAAGCAAAACACCAATAATCAAAAGGCCGGTTGCATGGAACATCTGGTAGGTGACACCCGTTTTCCATGTCTCCAGATACTTGGGCTCCACTCTTCCTTCAAGTCCATGAGCTCCGAACGCCCCCAATGCAACTGCTAAAAAGGCATTAATAGCCCCAATTATAATAAATAGCTTCATAGTCCCCTGCACCTCTTATCTCTTTATTAAAAATCGAATAATGAATCGCCATTTGCCTCATCATCCATCTGCATTTTCTTTGGCTGCAGATTCGCCGGCTGAGCTGTCGGCTGTGCACTGTATGTATGGCTAATAGACGAAACAGCAGCTGTATTTCCTGTATCCGACTCATCCAAAACCAGCTCGCATAATGACTTGATCGCCTGTACTCTTTCTCTGATTCTGGCGTCAGACGAGCTGCCTTTCGCTTCCAGCAATTCCTTCTCCATCTTCCCTAATAGCTTCTGAACAGAGATATTCACCCTCTACACCTCTTTCTGTAAAAAAGCGCAGCCGCCTGCGCAAATCGGCCAGTATAACCAGCATATAAAGTTTATCAGGTTTTCTTTTCAAAACGCAAACAGGGATGGCCGGAAGCCCTGAAAACTTCGAGAGCAGGCATGTGCCTTGTTTTAAACTGAAAGGCCCTGCAGCCTTTTGGGTGGTTACGGTCCCAGGTCACATAGAAATATTTGCACTTAAAACAATTGATTTTCTGTGAACTCATTTTCTTTCTCCCCAGAGCATATTTCGAGCACTTCCTGCATAAAACGGTATGTTTCACGTGAAACATGGCGAAACGTATCAGAGATTATGAATCTGCCAGTCAACCGGCTCTTCTCCAAGCTCATTTAAGATTTCATTCGTTCTCGAAAATGGCCTGCTCCCAAAGAACCCTTTCCTAGCCGAAAATGGGCTGGGATGGGGTGATTTGATGATAAAGTGTTTGGAAGCATCAATCAGCACTTCTTTTTCCTGTGCCGGTTTGCCCCATAATATAAAAATAACGGGCTGTTGACGCTCATTCAATTTTTGGATAACCGTGTCGGTGAACGTTTCCCACCCTTGTCCCTTATGCGAATGAGCCTGCCCTTTGCGGACAGTCAGAACGGTATTCAGGAGCAGCACCCCTTCTTTGGCCCATTTTAGCAGATAGCCATTATTGGGCACGCTGAAGCCCAGATCATCCTGCATTTCCTTGAATATATTTTTCAAGGAAGGAGGCAGTTTGACATCCGGCTGAACCGAAAAGCTTAATCCATGTGCCTGTCCCGGTCCGTGATAAGGATCCTGCCCCAATATGACTGCCTTTACATTTTTGTAAGCTGTATAGTTGAGCGCATTGAATATATCCTCCTGCTTCGGATAAATGGTCTGCTCCTCATATTCCTTTTTCAAAAATTCACGAAGATGAAGATAATAGGGTTTCTCGAACTCCTCTGCCAAAATCTCCTGCCAGTCATTTCTTAATATACGCTTCATCCGCCGACTCCTCCTCCTCTTATTTGAACTGTTATTCTCATACCCATTGGCTATCATGACATAATCTATCATTCTTGCATATATGTTTAAAATATCTCACAGCGGATATGTAATAAATAGAACGGGCAGGAAGAGCTGCCCTTAAAATAAATTTTCAATTCTTTTAAGGAGGATGTTAAATATGTATAAAATTGAAATTGTCGAAAATGGTGTACAAGCTACTGATGCGATTGATATGCTGCAAAGCCAGGGGTTCAACAAGGGAAACATCTATATTTTTGCACATGACAAGGATCGTTCCGAGCACCTTTCTGACGCGACAGATACAGGCGAAATCGGCATGAAGGAACAGGGATTATTCGATTCTGTCGGCAACGTTTTTAAAAAGCGCGGAGATGAGCTTCGTTCAAAATTTGAATCCGTTGGGTTATCAACGGTAGAAGCAGAACAATATGAAAAAGTATTGGATGAAGGCAAGCTGGTCATTGTGGGTACAGATGAAGTGAAATAATAAGAAAAGCGGAGGCGCCGTGTGAACCGGCGCTGAACCAGCAAAAAAGCGATGAATTTTTTCATCGCTTTTTTGCTGCACTTAAAACATCCAAACCCATAATCCTATAAGCAGAACCGGGTAAAGCACATACCACCACACTCTGGTGATATTGACCTTTGACAGGATGAAAAATACCAGTTCCGGCAAAACAAGCAGACCTAACTGAAGCCAGATAAAGGTATAGAAATGCTCAGGCGCAATCATGCCATTCCCTGTCGCCCAATCCCCGCTATTAAACAGAAAATAGAAGAAATTCAGGAAAGGGAGAATGATAGCGAAAAGAATCCGGCTGATATGAACAATCAGATCCGCAGGACGCTTGTTTTTATACAGGGGCGTAACCGGCATGATAAAACTATATAAAATCATCACAAACCCCATAAAATTAACCAGCAGCTGATCGAATAAATACCCGAAAAAATACATAAATGTAATCATTGTTAACCTCTTTTGCCCTTGTTGTCTTTATTTTACAGAAAAGGCAGAGGGTAATATAAGATAAATAAGCACTAGTTTTCTACCTCTTGCTTAAAGCTTCTCGCATTACCCCATAATCCGCTGATAAATGGATTTCGCCTGCGCTAAGTCCTTAGTGCCATGGATCAAGGCCCGTCCGTCCTTAAAAAGGACCATACGCTGCCCCTCCATGTCGACGGAAAGCAGATATGGATTGCCTTTCACCTGATATCCGAGTGATTTCAGCTGCCCGGCAATTTCCGTGAACTCCATTTCCAGTTCTTGCGGAGGACGGATCTGAACGGTGTCTCTCCCGCAGAGAACGGTGGATTTCATCATGTTTTCCGGCTGCAGGTATGGATAGGTCCGTTCTGTTCCGCAGGATAAGCAGCCTTCATCCTTCGCTTTTGACACCTTCATGCTTGTGTACTGATTTCTCCATAAATCAAAGCTGACCATGGCAGTCCTGACGGCGTCCCAGTCCTCAGCCAGAATCTTCAGTGCCTCTGCCGCCTGGTGGGCGACAACCATTTGCACAGCAGGCGCAATTATCCCGCCGGTGTCACAGGTCATCCCCTGGATCGGGATTTTTTTCAATAAGCAATTCATGCATGGCGTTTTCCCTGGAATGATGGTCATGCTCATGCCAAAGCTGCCGACACAGGCTCCATAAATCCATGGAATATTATATTTCTGGGAGATATCATTGATGGCCATTCTCGTTTCAAAGTTGTCGGTTGAATCGAGGATCAGATCCACCCCTTCAATAAGCTCCTCCAGCTTTTCCGGAGTAGCATCGCCAATGATCGGAGTGATCTCAACCTCACTATTAATCTGTTTCAGCCGTTTTTCAGCAGCGGCCGCTTTCGGCATTTTTTCAGCTGCATCGCTTTCGGCAAAAAGCTGCTGGCGCTGCAGATTGCTTTCCTCGACATAATCGCGGTCAATAATTGTCAGTTTGCCGGTACCGGCACGCGCCATTAATTCCGCATTTCCCGATCCAAGAGCACCGGCACCGATGATCAGCACATGCTTAGAGCGGATTTTTTCCTGCCCTGCTTTTCCAATGGGCGCAAACAAGGTCTGGCGTGAATACCTTTCAGACAATAGGGCCCCTCCTCTCTATAAAAGCTGCGTCATCCGCCGCTGACTGGAGGGATAAAAGCAACCGTATCTCCATTCTGAATCATTTCATCATCTGAAGCGAATTCCTCGTTCACGGCTGCCATAACGGAATCAAGCTTCAGCTCAAATTCTTCCTCAAGCAGCTGTTTCAGTTCAGCGATTGTTTTGCCGCTGACATCCCTTGTTAATGAATCTTCTCCAACGCGATCCTTTAAATGGGCAAAAAACATAATATTATTCATTTAAATCATCATCCTCCGGTTTTCCTTTTGGATATGACACTGTTTCCAGCTGGTTGCCGATCCACTCTTCGCCGTCTTCCCAATGTTCCTTTTTCCAGATCGGAACAATTTCTTTTATTCGTTCAATCGCATAGCGGTTGGCTTCATACGCATCGGCACGATGAGGAGTGGAAACGGCAATGACCACCGCTACATCGGTAATATCGAGCTTGCCTGTGCGGTGGGTAATCGCCACTTCTGCCCCGTTCCAGCGTTCTTTTATCTCAGTTCCAATCTGTTCCAGCTTTTTCACAGCCATTGACTCGTATGCTTCATAGACTAGGTAAAGTGTTTTTTTGCCGTGAGTCAGCTCGCGGACTGTTCCGATGAAGGTCGTAATCGCCCCCGCTTCCCGCTGGACCACTTTATCAATCACACTTTGAATATCGATCGGTTCTTTAGATATTGCAAAATTCATGCGGTCACCTCGTTTTATTTGATTTTGACATATTCCGAACTTGAATGGAAATCGCAGTTCTTATTCTGGGTCGGCCATTTTCAGTGCCTGCCAGTATTCTTCAGGATGATTCATGTTAAAAAAGTGAGCGTCTTTATAGTCGATCCCCCTCTTCTTAAGTTCATCATCTCTTATAATTTTACTATCGATATCTTTTAGAAATTGGCGGATCCTCAGCTTATTCTCTCTCAAGGCCCGGTCCGCTGCTTTTGCCGCATCCTTCCTGTATGCGGCAAAAAGCGGATGAAGCTGCCCCTCAATTTCAGGTACGGCTGCCTGATGCTGATCCAGCTGTTCAAGAAGATGGCCGGCAAGCTCCCCTGATATAAACGGCATGTCACATGCCACAATCAGATTGCTTTGTGTCCCGGACTTTGACAGGCCGGCATGAATTCCCCCAAGCGGTCCCTTCTCTTTCCATTGGTCACTCACAATGGGATGGCCAAGGAACTGGTACTCTTCCAGGTTATTGGCTACGACAATGACATCAGGCATGATAGAAGACAGCTGCTCAGCAATGCGCTCAATGACCGGTTTGCCCCCTATTTTCAGAAGAGCTTTATTTTCTCCCATCCGGCTTGAATGGCCTCCAGCTAAAATGATGCCTGTCCTGCTCATTTTCTCACCGACTTTCGATATTTCTTATCATTATTTTACATTTTACCATCAATTCGGGTCTGTTTCTTTTAAGAAGACTGGTATTCTATGGAGATTTTGTTTCAGAATTTGAATTTATGTGCGGATAGAACCTTTTATGTGCGGATAAGTGTGATTTATGTGCGCATAACGAAGTTTTTGTGCGGATAAGTACATTTTATGTGCGCATAGCGCTATTTCTGTGCGGATTCCCCAATTTTTTTTGCTCATAGCCATATTCCCTGCGTTCAGGGATAACTGATGTATATTGGGTTACCTTAAGGCTATCTGCAGTCCGTTATAGTTTTTCCCCTTTTCAATTATTGTTATAATTAGACAAAGATATCCAGCAAGGAGGAATTAGGCATATGACTATGAAAAAAGTAATGACCATCGCAGGTTCCGATACGAGCGGCGGCGCCGGCATTCAGGCGGACCTTAAGACATTCCAGGAGCTTGGCGTTTACGGGATGACTGCACTGACGACAATCGTGACAATGGATCCGAAAAACAACTGGAGCCACAATGTGTTTCCGATTTCTGCAGACATTCTGGAAACTCAGATCGAAACGATTGTATCAACAGGAATCGATGCGATGAAAACAGGCATGCTCGGTTCTGAAGAAGTGATTAAGATTGCTGCAAAGACCATTAAAGAAAACAGCCTGGATCATGTTGTCATCGACCCGGTCATGGTGTGCAAGGGCGAAGATGAGCCGATTCATCCTGAATTGAATGAAGCATTAAGAGAGCTCCTTGTCCCTCTTGCAACAGTGGTTACACCAAACCTGTTTGAAGCATGGCAGCTGGCTAAAACCGGTCCGATTAAAACGGTTGAAGACATGAAGGAAGCAGCTGTTAAGATTCATGAACTTGGAGCGAAGTATGTATTAATCAAGGGCGGCAGCAAGCTTCAGCACGAAAAAGCCGTCGACCTTCTCTATGATGGACAAGAGTTCACTCTTTATGAAAGCGAACGCGTGGAAACGACTTACACGCATGGCGCAGGCTGCACCTACTCTTCTGCCATCACAGCTGAAATTGCAAAAGGCAAGCCTGTCAAAGAAGCAGTTCAGACTGCGAAAGACTTCATTACGGCGGCCATCAATCATGGCTTCCAATTAAATGAGTATGTAGGCCCGACCATGCCGGGTGCATATCGCAAATATGGCGCAGGCCATACGGAATCAGAATAAGGCTGAGGAACAGAGTCCAATGGGGCTCTGTTTTTTTGGACAATGTCGAGGTTATATCTTCTAAA
Organism: Cytobacillus sp. GQ23; assembly: GCF_059758675.1. Classification (NCBI taxonomy): domain Bacteria; kingdom Bacillati; phylum Bacillota; class Bacilli; order Caryophanales; family Bacillaceae; genus Cytobacillus; species Cytobacillus sp. GQ23. The sequence goes on along the minus strand of NZ_JCAXER010000011.1, from coordinate 153,784 downwards.
CTGAGATTACTTTTTCGCTTTTCATTTACTTTTTTAGTAAGATAAACACAAAGATAACATGAAAGGGGGACTATAAAATGGAACCAGCAGTAAAGGAACATGTTCAAAAAGAGATCGACCGCCTTGCCGGGAAAGAGGTCTTTATTCATCTGGAAACAACGAATGGAGCATATGCCTCCCATTTTGATGAAACCTTCTTTTCTTCAGGCGCCTATATCCGCAATGCCCAATTGGTTTATGAACATGGAAAAGTCACTGGCAAAGGCCCTTACCGGGTTGGTTTGAAAATGAATTTTGGCTGGGTGTATGCTGAAGGAATTACCCACTTTGAAGTGGATGAAGAAAACAGGCTCCTTCTGGCCGGCCATGATTTCAGCGGCAAGCTGGCAGTCGCCCTGCAAATTAGTGAAACTCCTTTTGAATAAGAGGAATGAAAGGAAAGGAGCACGACCATGATGGAAAAGGAAAGACATGTACTCGTCATCTTCCCTCATCCGGATGATGAAGCATTTGGCGTATCAGGAACGATTTCCTTACATATCGATAATGGCACACCCGTCACTTATGCATGCCTGACGCTTGGGGAAATGGGACGCAATATGGGAAATCCCCCTTTTGCCACCAGAGAAACCCTACCAAAAATCCGCAAAGAGGAGCTGGAGGAAGCAGCCAGGGTTCTGGGCATTCAAGATTTAAGGATGCTGGGCTACCGGGATAAAACCGTCGAATTTGAAGATGAGGAGATGCTCGCAAACAGGCTCGGAGCCATCATCGGCGAAACGAACCCATCCCTCATCATTACGTTCTACCCAGGATACGCTGTGCACCCTGACCATGACGCGACAGGGGCCGCTGTCATCCGTGCGGTAAAAGAGCTGCCTGCTGATAAACGTCCGAAGGTTCACTGTGTCGCCTTCTCCAATAACTGTGAGGAAGAAATCGGCAAGGCCGATGTGGTCATTGATGTCAGTGCAGTAATCGATCGGAAAATTGCAGCCATTAAGGCACATGCCTCCCAGACACAGCTGATGGCAGCAAACATGGAAGAAAGCATAAAAAAACAGGATCCGGAAGTACTGGCAAGAATGTATAAAGAGCGCTTTTGGACTTATAAAATATAGAAAAAAGGGAGCCTCTCGCTCCCTTTTGTTATTTCTCCATCATTTCCTTCAAATACTGAAGCTGGCTTCCGTCTTCCCGCTTCACAATATTCACGATAAAACGCTTCGTTAATCTGGCAACAAGCCCGCTGGTTTTGACGGTTGCTTCCATCTCCACCTGGGTTCCTTCTTCTATTTCATGAAAATCATATTTATATTCAGTTATCAGTCCATTGGCATTGCTGCGGATGGTATAAGTTCTGTCCTGTTCAAAAACAATGATCTCTACATCCGCGGTGATCTTCTTCCCTCTGACCATGCGTGTTTCAACAAACTTTGTTCCTTCTCCGGTCGCACCCTCGGTCTGTTTTTCCATTTTCACGACAAACGGCATCAGTTCAGAGACGTTTTCCATTTTAATCATATAATCAAATACTTCATGTACAGGTTTATTGATAATCTCACTCGAACGAAAATCAGCCATGCTTTGCACCTCAGAGTCCATAAGTCTATGACTCTATTATATAACAAAAAAGCAGGCTGGAGTAAAGGCAGCATTCCCCTACAGCTTCTGGCGGTAAAGGGAGCAAAATTTGCACCAGTCCACAATAACGATTTTCCTGCCTGTAATTTCGATAATTCCTTCTTTCTTCAGCCTGGAAAAGACGCGGCTGACACTTTCCCGGGAGGTTCCAACAAGGGTGGAAAATTCCTGGACGGTTATCGGAAGCTTCAGATGCATCTGGTTGCAGTAGTTGGCACCGAATTTTTCCGCGAGCCTTTCCAAGGTCCGGACTGTTTTCGTATACACATCAAGCAGTGCAATATCCCTCATAATGGAGGTCATATCACGCAGAGATTCACTCATATAGCGGATAATCTGCACAGCCATTTCAGGCGAATACAGCAGCTCCTGCTCCAGTTCATCGGTATTCAGAAAATAGATTTCTCCATCCTGCACCATGGTGCCGGTCGCTGGATAAGTATGTCCCTTCTGGTTAAAAAGGTTGGCTTCAGCAAAAATCTCGCCTTTTTTCTTTATGCAGACAATCAGCTCATTTCCATGTTCATCCTGCTTCGTCAGCTTCACAATGCCGGAGTGAACAAAGTAAACACCTTTGGCCACCTCATATTCAGACATAATTCTTTCGCCTTTTAAATATGCTTTCTTAATAATTCGATTATCAATCCGCTCTAGGGATTCACTGGGGAGCTCTTTAAAAATGTCAATCTTGCCTAAAAATTCGTTGATTAACGGTTTATGATCCTGCTTTTCATATTCCATTCCCATCCCCCGCTTTTACCATTCTTATGAACTACTTTAGCTAATTAGGGATTGGGATGAAGTGACGCAACTCACAAATGCATTACGTTCTTTTATTAATGAGTGATTACTCACTTTACAGGCAAACAGGGAATGATTTATGATAATAGTGAGTGATTACTCACTTTACAGGCAAACAGGGAATGATTTATGATAATAGTGAGTGATTACTCACTTTTAATAAAAAGGAGTGAACAAATGAATAATTCAATCGTCTCCATTCAACATGTATCCAAGAAGTACGGAAAGCAACAGGTTTTAAATGATATCCGCCTTGAGATTTATGAAGGTGAGATTTTCGGCCTGCTCGGCCCGTCGGGAGCAGGCAAGACGACGCTTGTAAAACAGCTGGCAGGCCTGGAGGAGCCAACACAGGGAGAAAATTATATTTTCAGCGAAAAAATGCCCAGACTTGATTTGATCAAACGAATCGGCTACATGGCACAATCCGATGCGCTGTACACTGACTTGACAGCAAAGGAAAATCTGGATTTCTTTGCAGCGCTGTATGGGCTAAGCCGCAAAGAAAAAAGGCAGCGGATGAATGAGGTGATGGAACTGGTTTCATTAACAGACCACATGCATAAAAAGGTTTCCGACTATTCAGGGGGAATGAAGAGAAGACTTTCCCTTGCCATTTCTCTCTTGCATAGTCCTGGCCTCCTTATTCTCGATGAACCTACTGTTGGAATTGATCCCGTTCTAAGAAAAAACATCTGGGAGTCTTTTAGAAGCCTGAAGGAGAAAGGGACCACCATCCTGGTGACAACCCATGTCATGGATGAAGCTGCAAAGTGCGACAGGCTGGGCATGATCAGGGACGGACAGCTCATTGCAGCAGGAACACCTGAAGAATTAATGCTGCAAACCAGCGCTGCCACTATAGAAGATGCCTTCCTGGCATATGGAGGTGCTTAACATTGAGGATTATGGCTCTGATTATTCGAATACTGCGCCAGATTGTAAGAGATAAACGGACGATGGCTCTATTGATCTTCGCCCCGATCCTAGTTATGAGCATGCTTCATTTAGTATTTAACGGGGATGAATATAAGCCAAAAATCGGCATTGTGAACCTGCCTGAAAAAATAGAGGCTCAGCTTAACTTGGAAAATGCCAAACTCGAACACTATGAAACAGAGAAGCAGGCGAAAAAGGATTTATCAGCCAGTAAGCTCGATGCATATCTGATGTTTGATCAAATGCCGCCGTCAGTCGTTCTCGAAGGCAGCGATCCAAGTGTAAACGGAGCTGTTATGAGATGGGTTCAGGGTGCAGTGAAGCCCCTGCAGCCTAATGGCGGGAATCAGGAAATAAAAACCGAATATATATTCGGCTCCGAGGATATGGGGCAGTTTGATTACTTCGGACCAGTATTGCTTGGATTCTTTGTCTTTTTCTTTGTATTTTTGATTGCCGGGGTATCCTTCTTAAGGGAAAGAACAACCGGAACACTCGAACGGCTTTTGACCAGCCCGCTCCGCAAATGGGAAATTGTTGCGGGATATATCATGGGATTTGGAATTTTCACGATGATCCAAGCAGCCATCATTGCCTGGTATGCAATCTATGTGCTCGGCATGATGATGGAAGGTTCGTTTGGATATGTTCTTCTGATCACACTGCTCCTATCACTGACAGCATTGACTCTGGGAATCCTGCTGTCTTCGTTTGCCAGCAATGAGCTGCAAATGATTCAGTTTATTCCGCTTGTTGTGGTTCCACAGATCTTTTTCTCAGGGTTATTCAATCTGGAAACCATATCAGAGTGGCTCAGCTGGATCGGCCCTGTTACTCCCCTGTATTACGCGGCAGACGCACTAAAGAATGTAATGGTGAGAGGCTTTGGATGGGATATGATTTATAAAGATCTGCTGATGCTGGTCGCTTTCTCCCTGCTCTTTATGATGCTGAATATCGCTGCACTAAGACGGTACCGGAAAATATAAAATTTCTTTTTACAAATTCATTCCTTTATAATAAGACTATAGATTTTGGACGTATAAAGGAGTTTACCATGCCAGAGCAGGATTCCATTTTAGAAGAGTTATTTCAGGAAGAAGATAAACTGACAGAGAAGCAGAAAAAAATTATCGTGGCTGCGATTGAATCGTTTTCCGAAAAAGGCTATGCAGCCACTTCGACAAGCGAGATCGCCAAAAAGGCAGGAGTAGCCGAAGGAACCATCTTCAGGCACTATAAAACCAAAAAGGATTTGCTGATGGGAATCATATCGCCGATGATGGCAAAACTGATTGCTCCATTCGTCATTAAAGATTTGTATAAAGTCATCCATCATCAATATGAACACTTTGAAGATTTTTTAAGAGCCATGATGGCAAACCGGATTGAGTTTGCTAAAAAGAATATGCCTCTTATTAAGATCCTGATCCAGGAAATCCCGTTCCACCCCGAACTGAAGGAACAGTTTAAAGAGCATATTGGCAGGAAGGTATTCGACCGTTTTGCCAATTTGGCTGAACACTATCAGAAAAAAGGCCAGATCATTGAGATTCCGCCCTACAGTGCCGTCCGCATGACCTTTACCTCGATATTTGGTTTTCTCGTCGTCAGGTATTTAGTTTTGCCTGAAGCCGAATGGGATGATGAAAAAGAAATCGAGCGGACCATACAATTCATCATGCATGGACTTTCAGCCAAAGACTAAAGCCTGGCACACCTGCCAGGCTTTTTTTATATATCCGAAAGCTGAATTTTATAAAGCTTGTCATCCTTCTGCAGCGGATTGCCGCGTCCGTCTGTATTGTTGCTGATAAAATAAAGCACATCCCCTTCAATGAAGACATCGCGGATCCTGCCTAAGTTAGACACGATCTTTTTGACATCCTTTGTTTCCAGATCAAACTCCAGAACGGCACTTCCCCTTAAGGCGGCAACATATAGCCTGCCTTGATAATAGTCCATCCCGGAAGGAGCCCAGGTTTCGTTATCTCCTGAGGTAAACAGCGGCAATTCCATGCCTTCCTTCTTCTCGGTCCCTTTTATAACGGGCCACCCGTAATTTTCCCCTGGAAGGATCCTATTGATTTCATCATTGGCAGATGGGCCGTGCTCACTTTCATATAATGTCCCATCCTCAGCCCAGGCAAGCCCCTGCGGATTGCGGTGGCCATAGCTATAAACATAAGAGCCGCTGAACGGATTATCCTCCGGCACACTGCCATCGAGATTTATTCGGAGTATTTTCCCTCCAAGGGAATTCACATCCTGGGCAATTTCCGGATTAGCGGCAGCATCGCCTGCAGTCGCATAAAGCTTTCCGTCAGGTCCTATTTCAAGCCGGCCGCCGTGGTGGAACTGCCCGCTCGGGATTTGATCGAGCAAAAGCCTCTCTTCTTTCCACGTTCCATCCTGAAGCCGGAGGGTTACTATACGGTTAAACTGTCCTGAGGTGTTTTCATAGGTGTAATAGGCATACGCTTCATTTGATTGCAAAAAATCGGGAGCCAGCACAAAGCCGAGCAAGCCGGCTTCAGAAGCTGTAGACAGCTTTTTCTCAAGCTCCACCTTTTGGCGTTCTTTCCTGCCGTCCGCCACTTCTACAATACTTCCCTGTCTTTCCGTCATATAAAAGGTTTCGCCCGTTTTGGCAATGGACCAGGGAATATCGAGCTCATCTGCGAGTACCTCCGGCTCTGCACCAGCAGGCAGACTGGCCACCTGATCCTCGACCTGCTTCCTGCTATCATCCTCCCCTGCACTTGAGCACCCGGCCACAAGGCCCAACACGAACAGCCCTAAACCTAACACCTTTTTCATCGAGCCTTCTGCCTCCTCGAAATTCTACTTCAGTACTTCCCAGATTGCCTCGGCTACACCGCTTTCTTCATTTGCGGATGTTACTGCATCACACTGCGCTTTAATGATGTCATCGGCATTTCCCATGGCAACTGATCTTCCTGCACGTTTGAACATGGACAAATCATTATAATTATCGCCAATGGCCATCGTTTCCAAAAGCGAGATTCCTTTTTCTTTTACAAAAGCTTCAAGGGCAATACCCTTTTGGGCGTTCACACTTGTCAGCTCAAGATTCTCATCCCCTGATGAGCTTACGGCCATGCCTTCAAGCTTAAGCAGGTCTTCTTTAGCAGAAACAAGAAAATCCGGTTCAAAGGAAAAAGCCAGCAGCTTGTAGATTTGATGCTCTTCACTGTTGAATAGCTCATCATAGCTGTTCACTTTACGGACAAGCCCTTTTGTAAAGCGCTCTTCCGCTGCTTTGGTTACTTCATCAATATCCGCTTCAGGATTCCCGCTTAAAAAGATATCGACGATAATGGACACACCGCGGTCTTCATCAATGGTATATGTACCCTGGTTGGTGTATACCTCGAAATAAACATTGTTCTTAACAAGGATATAAGCTGCCTTTTTGGCAAGGTCCTTATCAAGCGGATTGGAGGATACGACCTTTCCATCTGAGGCTCTCACTTCTGCCCCGTTTGCACAAATAATGGGACAGGAAATGCCGGCTTCATCGAGAACAAAGCTTGCTTCGAAGTAGGAGCGGCCTGTCGCTATGACCACTTCAACTCCTTTTTCCTGTGCAGCTTTAATGGCTTCTATATTTTCAGGTGTGACTTTTTGTGTGGCGGTTAAAAGCGTTCCGTCCATATCACTGGCAATGCATTTAATCATTAGATTCACCTTCTGGCTGTAGTATTTTTTCTGAAAAACTTATCTGCCATTCTATCATGTTCTTTCCGTTAGGTTAAATAATTGCTCTTCTTAGACATACTTACTGCCTTCCCTGACACTCAATTTAGCAAGTGTGTTTGATTCAATAAACCTCTTAACGGACTCGGGATTTGTTTTCGAGTATTCCCTAAGAGCCCAGCCAATGGCTTTTTGAATGAAGAATTCTTTGCTGTCATTATTCAGGAGGATGTAGCGGTATAGCAGCTCTTCATCTGTGCTGGCTTTGTATTTCAGCTGAAAGAGGATAGCCGTTCGGCGAAGCCACATATTTTCACTGGTCGCCCATCCCTCTATTTTTTCGGGGATGACCTCCGGATTTTTGGCTGCAATGGCACCTACTGCATGGCTGGCCAGCATGTCAACCGTATCCCACCAGGATTTTGCTGTAATCAGCTTTTCGATTAATGACAGATGGCTTTTGTCCAATTTCCTGGTGTACTTCCCTATGTAATCTAGGGCAGCAGCCTGGTATTCACGCTCGTCCATGTCCCATAAGGTCTTCACAAACTGCGGATTAAATTCCTGCTTCAGGAGCCCTGTTTTATTAAAATATTCCTTTAACAAAACTCTTCTTTCAGGTGACTTGATCCCGAGGAAGGGAAAGTGGTTTTTCATATAGTTTTGCATGGGGACCGCTTTTTCTGTGTCCCGGTTTTCTTCAAAAAGCTCGATTAATAGTTGGATATTCATAAATGCACTCCTTCTTGTCGAAAGCGGGTTTATGTCATCATGTTCCGGTTATGCTTATTCCGTTTTCGTATAGCTCTTCCACTTTTATTTAATTCCATTTTATAGAGTTTTATCTGTACTTTACAAATTCAGTGAGTGATTAGAAAAAAACGGGGCTGGTTCGGACTCTAATTGGCAGGTTTCTGCTTTTTGTGTCCGAAGTTGGACCCGGTTCGGACTCTAACTTCCGCTTTCCCCCTAAATGTGTCCGAAATCCCATTGGATCCATCACTATAGCCCCGTTTTCCAATCCCCAGACAAGTATTATTTCAGAAAAGAAGGAATAAACTGAATTTTAAAGAAAGTATATTAAGTCAAAGAAAAAATCTTTAGGGGGTTGCAGCATGAGGGTACTGGTATCTTTCTTTAACCGCATTATGCAGCGGTATTTGCCGGATCCATTTTTATTTGTCATTATCCTAACTTTTGCAGTTTTTGGTTTGGGCTTAATTTTTACAGATAATGGACCTTACCAGATGGTCCAGCATTGGGGAAATGGGTTCTGGGGCCTTTTGAGTTTTTCCATGCAAATGGTGCTGGTCTTAGTTACAGGGCACGTGTTGGCCAGCAGTACGATCTTTAAAAAGGGGTTAGGTGCTTTGGCATCATTAGCCAAGTCACCCGGCCAGGCTATTCTGATAGTGTCATTCGTGTCCATGATTGCCAGCTTAATTAACTGGGGATTCGGTCTCGTGATCGGCGCTTTATTTGCGAAAGAGCTTGCCAAAAAAGTGAAAAATGTGGATTACCGCCTGTTAATTGCAAGCGCTTACGCAGGCTTCGTTGTCTGGCACGGGGGAATTTCCGGATCGATTCCATTGACGATCGCGACTCCCGGCCATTTCTCTGAGGATATGATAGGCGTCATTTCTACAGACCAGACGATTTTCGCCGGCTTTAATATCTTTATTGTGATTGCACTTTTACTGGTTTTGCCCTTTGTAAACCGCTTTATGATGCCGTCAAAAGAGGAAACGGTTGTGGTGGATCCCGTTCTTCTTCAAGACGACATTCAGGCAGCGACGCTTGAAAAAGGGGCGTTGACTCCAGCTGAACGCCTGGAAAATAGCCGCCTTATTTCCATGCTTGCAGGGATTCTTGGACTAGTTTTCTTATTTTATTATTTCGCAGCAAATGGCTTTAAGCTCAATCTTGATATTGTGAACTTCTTGTTCTTGTTCCTCGGCATTCTTTTCCATGGAACGCCTAAGCAGTTTCTCGAAGCGGTTCTGAATGCGGTAAAAGGAGCAAGCGGCATCATTATCCAGTTCCCGTTCTATGCCGGAATTATGGGGATGATGACTGCCTCAGGGCTGGCTGCAGTGATGTCCGAAGCCTTTGTCAGCATTTCCAATGATTACACGTTCCATTTCTTCGCCTTCTTAAGCGCAGGGGTTGTGAACTTCTTCGTTCCTTCAGGGGGAGGCCAGTGGGCTGTTCAGGCTCCGATTATGCTTGAAGCGGCTCAGTCAATGGGTGCTTCCATTCCCAAAACGGCCATGGCGGTCGCATGGGGTGATGCCTGGACCAACTTAATTCAGCCTTTCTGGGCGCTGCCGGCACTCGCCATTGCAGGGTTAAAAGCGAAAGACATCATGGGATTCTGCGTCCTGACTCTCCTGGTCAGCGGTGTGATCATTTCCGCGGGATTTTTATTTTTCTAAAAGGAAGAGAGCATGGCATCCGCCATGCTCTCTTATTATGGACACCTGCCTCATCAGATGGGCAGGACCCTCAAGCTTATTTTATGACATTCCATTATGATGATCGTTTTTCATATTATGCATATTGGATTCCATATTGGCTCTCTCTGACTCAGACACATGCTTTTCGTTTTCCTCAGGATTAAAATCATCTATTCCATGCTTTTTATGCCACCAGTCCACAAACATTCCTGCTCCCAGTAATACGGCACAAAAGCCCAGCAAATATAGAATCAATATGATCACCTCACTCTATTATATCGGATTTTCAGAAAATATTGATATATTAACCAAGCCTATTTTTCTATGATGCTACACTTTAACAGTCTCCGGCAGATCCTGATAGCCCTCCTGATAAATGCGGCTGATAATCGATTCGATGGCAGGCTCTTCCACTGTCAGATCTTTGATATTATGTGTTTCGGTAATTTGTGCAATGAGGCCTGAGGCTGACATTTCATCACGGTTAAATCGGATCCAGAAGCGGCTTGCTTCTTTTTTAAACACCTCTCCCCCCTTAAGCCTGAGGCTGTGGGATGATTCCTCCAGGTCCACGATGAGTGTCCTCGTTTTGCCGAAACGCTCTTTGACGACTGCAATTTCCCCATCATACACCTTTTGCCCATGGTCGATGAGGATCATCCGCTCACAGAGCTTCTCAATATCCTCCATATCATGGGTAGTTAAAATAACGGTAATATTACGCTCCAGATTGATCTCCTTTATAAAAGTCCTCATCTTTTCCTTTGCGACGACATCCAGGCCAATCGTCGGCTCATCCAGAAACAGAATGGGCGGGTCATGCAGCAGGGACGCGGCAATGTCAGCCCTCATTCTTTGTCCTAGAGAGAGCTGGCGGACCGGTGTGTTCAGGAATTCATCGAGTCCTAATATCTCGGTAAAAGTGTCCATATTTTTCTTATACCGTTTATTCGAAACCCGATAAATTTCCTTCAGCAGTTCAAACGATTCTATTGTAGGAAGATCCCACCAGAGCTGTGTCCTCTGCCCAAAGACCACTCCGATATTCTTGGCATTTTCCTGCCTGTTTTCATAGGGAATGATGCCATTTACCTTTACACACCCTGAAGTGGGGACTAGAATGCCCGTCAGCATTTTGATGGTGGTGGATTTTCCGGCGCCATTCGGTCCGATATAGCCGACCATTTCCCCTTCATTGATCGAAAAGCTGATGTTTTTTACAGCTTCTTTTTTTATATGCTCTCTTTTTACGAGGCTCTTTACTGCGCCAAGGAAGCCTGTCTCCCGCTTGGCGATCATAAAGTCCTTCATTAAATGCTCCACCTCTATAGCCGGCATTTCCAGCCCTCCTATGAACCTGTACTTTTATATCGCTTTAAACCCAGCATCCAAACCCAATAAGCAATGGTAAAAAAGACGATGCCGACAAGCGGCGAATAATACCCGATAGTCTCCGGGAAAAAAGGCGTTTCTTTTTCGAGGATGACAGCGGCGGGAAAATAGTTCACAAAACCGAATGGAATCACAAAAGCTGTAAACCATTGGACGACTTTCGGATAAATGACCAGAGGGTAATTGGTCAGATTCCGGGCCGGATACATGGCCACCCAGTAAAATTGCTCTGATTTCGTCGTCCAGAATGCGAGGGCAGATATCATGACAAGAAGGCCGCCCTGGATGAGGATGCCCCCAATCACAGATAACAGCAGAAACAAACTTTTTCCGATGGTCCAAGCCAGCTGCAGCTCAAAGCTGACCCATATAAAGATGCCGATGCTGAAGATGAACTGGCCAAAAGAGGCAACATCAAACTTCATCGCCATGAAATGAAAAAACGGATTGATCGGCCTGACAAGAAAGCGGTCAAATGTGCCATTTAGAATATAGGTGTCCAGCCCCCTGAAATGAAAAAAGAGAATGATGCAGAACCCCCAGGATAAAACAGCGACTGCAAATAGAAACAGCATCTCGTAAAAGGTCCATGAGCCGAGTTCCTGAAACTGGTATAGCATAATCCACATTGTGACAGCGGTGCCTGTATAGGAAGTAATGAGGCCGACAATCCTCATGACAAAGGCAAACCGGTACTGCAGCTGGGCCCTCACCCCTGCTGAAATAAGCTTAAAATACAAATCAAAATATTTGGCGATACTCACACTTTATCCCCCCTGCACCACTACTTTTTGGGATGCTCGATTCCAGACAAACCTTAACAGCAAATAACTCGCTGCAGCCCAAAATAATTGGACACCCAGGGAAAGCAGAATCTCCGTTCCAGAGATTTTTCCTATAAAAATGGCATTGGGAATGTAATAGATTCCCTGAAAGGGCAGGTAAAGCGCCATCGTTCCCAGCCAGCCCGGGAAAAACCACAGCGGAATGACAGAGCCTGACAGAAGTGACATGGCGAAGTAAAAGACATCGACAATGCCCCCCGTTTCAACAAGAAAAAAAGAAAGCAGCCCAAAGGACATTTCAATGCAATAACGGATCAGAAATCCAATAAAGGCTGATACGATGAATAGAGCCCAGGTCCCCCAGCCTGAAGGGAGTGTCAGATCCATAAAAATGAACATGACGGTATATAAAGGGAGAAGCGCAGTCATTATGTAAAAGGCGACACTGCCAAAATCAGCAAAAAGGTAGCGGAGCGGCACATCGAAGGGCCTCATTAATTCCAGGGAAATATCGCCTGTCCGGACCTTCTCCTGAATTTCCCACAGCGGAGTTCCCGCCCCATTTACTCCCGTTAAAAATTGGCTGACCACAATATATGTCAGCATGGACTCAAAGCTGACTCCGCCTGCCTCTTCCCTTCCGGCATATAAGGCAGTCCAGATTGAACCCCACATCAGCAGAAAAATGAGGTTTGAGCCGAGCCGTGACCATACATCAAACCGATAAACGGCTGATCTCAAAAAGGCCTTCTTTGTGAAAGTCCAATATAGCCGAAACCTGAACATCCGCACACCAGCTTTTTGATTTTTTTGATTATTTCATATTTTAACATAATATGGGAGGCAAAAAATAAGAAGTTTAAAAAGAAGGAAAACGGTGGAATTTAAGAGAAAGAATTGGCTTTTTCAGTGGTTATGAATTAAAATTACATATGGTTTATAAATATAAGAAAAAGGTGAATGATATTGATTGATGCATCCAGAAAGAAGCATTCTTCTTCCGACCTGATAAAATTTCTCATACCGTCTTTAATTGGAATCAGCTTATTCATGGTTCCAATCAAATATCAGGGGGATATTACGATTCCCATCGCCATTTTTTCAGGCTGGATTCAAAACCTGCTTACAGACTATCTCCCTGAAATTATGGCCTTTATTATTGTAATTACACTATTAGGCACGCTGCTTGCGAAATTTGCCAAGCCTGCTTTCATAGAGAAAAGCCCTTTTTTCAAAAACTTATTTGATGTTCCATATATCTGGGCCGCAGCGAGATTTATAGGCGCTGTTTTTGCTGTAATCACCCTATTTCAGCTCGGGCCTGAACAGATCTGGTCTGAAAACACGGGCGGACTTCTCTTAAATGACCTTCTGCCGATTCTGTTTTCGGTCTTTTTATTTGCTGGGCTGTTTCTGCCATTGTTATTAAACTTTGGATTGCTTGAATTCTTCGGCTCACTTTTAACCAAAATCATGCGTCCTGTATTCAAGCTGCCTGGAAGGTCATCAATTGACTGTGTAGCTTCCTGGCTAGGTGACGGGACCATCGGTGTTCTTCTGACTAGCAAGCAGTATGAGGAAGGCTATTATACAAAAAGGGAAGCGGCCATTATTGGGACGACCTTTTCTGTTGTATCCATTACCTTCAGCCTTGTGGTTATTTCACAGGTGAATCTTGGCCATATGTTTGTGCCCTTTTATCTGACCATCACAGCAGCAGGTTTCATTTGCGCCATTATCAGCCCGAGAATCTGGCCTCTGTCAAGAAAGCCTGATACGTATTATAACGGCCAGGAAACGGAGCTTGATGAAAGCATTCCTGAAGGATACACTCCATTCAGCTGGGGGCTTAAGCAGGGCTTAGAAAAGGCACGCACCAATCACAGTCTGAAAGCCTTCTTCCAGGATGGCGCCAAAAACATTCTGGATATGTGGATGGGTGTAGCTCCGATCGTCATGGCTATGGGAACCTTAGCTCTGATTGTTGCCGAATACACGCCGGTTTTCACTTTTCTGGGAATGCCGTTCATTCCGCTGCTTGAATTGATGCAGGTGCCGGAAGCAAGAGCCGCTTCTGAAACACTTGTGGTCGGGTTTGCCGATATGTTCCTGCCATCCGTGATCGGAGCAGGCATCGAAAGCGAAATGACCCGATTTATTGTGGCTGCTGTATCTGTCACCCAGCTGATTTATATGTCAGAGGTCGGCGGACTTCTGCTTGGCTCCAAAATACCTGTATCTTTCTGGGATCTTGTTATTATCTTTATACAGCGTACGCTTATTACGCTTCCGGTGATTGTACTTGCTGCTCATTTTCTTTTTTAACATACGGAAAGAGGTATCCTTTTGCGGGATACCTCTCTTTTGTTTAAAAGCATTGAAAGGATCGAATTCTCCTCAAGTCTGTTCCGTAATACGTCCAGCGCCAGGTTCTCCAGCGCCAGCCCGCTACAGAAGTCCTGCCGACAAAAGTCGGGAAAAACCAGAAGCTGTTTCCGTTTTGCAGCCATACAAAGGTATTGCGGAATAAGCAGCCTCTTATGGCTCCAGGATCAATAGCAAACGTGCTGACCTGCTGCATTTGAGGTGTGAAGCTTGGCGGAGGAGAAGATGGCGGTCCATCCTGTCCTCCAGGGCCGCCTCCGCCTCCCGGGAAACCTGGCGGCGGTCCCGGAGGTCCAAATCCTGGCCCTCCTGGCGGAAATCCGGGAAGATTAAATGTCGGAAGCCCCGGAATGCTAATCCCGCCTCCTGATCCCCCGCCTGGGAAAATGCGGCCATGTTCATTGTGGTCATACATATATGGATAAAACGGATAGTTTGAATAATCCATCTCGATACTCCCTTCGAATCTCTGATTTAGACCTTCTCTGCAATCATCAGCAGCTCAGAGCGGACCTGGTCTTTAATCCGGTCAACCACTGAAAAATCCATAGCATTTACATAGATATTCTCGAGTGTGTCCCTCTGGGTTTTTGCCCGTGCCAGATAAGATATGGCTTCGGTCATTTTATTTTTATAACGGGTGCTGATATCCTTTATCTGTTCAGCGTAAATTTCATCCGTGCCTGAGTTGATTGTAATTTCGTACATATCTACAATTTCATCCCCATCACGATCAGGGAAATATTCATGCGGGGCCGTGCTGTCAAAAATAGCGAGGCCCAGTTCGCGTACAATGATCATATCCAGGCTGTGCGGATCAAAGCCGCAATGATAAATTTCAATATCAAATCCACGGCTCTCAGCTTCTGCTGCCAGCTTCTTCAGCATGGTTGACTTCCCTGAACCCGGACGCCCTTTTATAAAGTACCTTTTTTGAATATTCTCCGTAAGATTTGGCACAAAATCCACCGCTCCGATTGGAGTGGCTGCCCCTAAATAACGATGTTTCACAGTTGGTGTTTTATTTAATTTTGTATTTCCGTAAAAAGTGGAAATGAGCTTCTTCGTCAGTTCATCCGCCTTCTGGAAATTCATATTTTCTATATAGATTTCTTCCCATTCATCATGAATCCTCAATGCTTCGGCAAATGTGTCATATGCCGCTGCAAAGGAATTGCTGATCTGGCCTGACAGTGTCGTGATTTCATCTTTACTCGCAGCCAGTGCCCTTGAATCCCAGGCTTCTCCGAGATTGATATATTCCTCTACCGCGCCAGGTGCTTTTGGTTCGATTACATGCGGCGCTGTTCCATCGACAATGCCTGCTTTTAAAGAAGGAATGATGACGCCATCGAGAGATTGACTGTCAGATGAGCAATAAATATATTCCAGGTCATAGCCTTTTTCAGACAGTTCCGTCCCGATTGCTTTCATCAGGGATGATTTGCCTGTTCCCGGTCCGCCTTTTAAAATAAACAAACGGTCAAGCCCTGCCAGGTTTGATTCGAATAAATTGTGGAACCCCCGGGCCGTATTCCCGCCGGCGAAGTATTTTAATATTTTCCCAGCCACTCCTACACTTCCTTTCGAAATGCATTTTCACCTTACAGTATGCAAATGGGGCCGAATGGGTGAAAGCCTATTTAGAAAAGCGGAAGCGCCTTGCCCACGAATGAACGCAGACTAAGAATGCCAGTCATGTGGCAACGCCTGCATACCCCCTTGAGGGGTTAGGTGCTGCAGCTGGACAATTATGACGTTCAAATTTTTTCATAAAAAAGTGCTGAATCAGGTGATTCAGCACTCTTGCTTCAATTATTTAATTAAATCAGTCAGCTCAGCACCAATGGCCATCTGCAGGTCTTCCACTTTGAGCTCCATCTGCATGCCAATTTTGCCGCCGCTGACTATGATCAGATCAAGCTCTTGCGCCTTTGCGTCAATGAAAGAGGGATACTGCTTTTTCATTCCTACCGGTGAGCAGCCGCCGCGGATATAGCCGGTCAGCTTCTGGATATCTTTGACCGGGATCATTTCCACTTTCTTTTCTCCTGCAGCTTTCGCGGCCTTTTTCAGGTCGAGCTCCTCTGTCACAGGAATAATGTACACGAAGACCTGCTTGCTGACGCCCTGGGCGACCAATGTTTTATACACGGCTTTAGCATCTCTGCCGATTTTCTCTGCAACCGAAACACCATCAATCTTCCCGTCCTGGCTGTCATATGTAATCAATTCATAAAAGACCTTCTGAGCATCGAGCATGCGCATCGCATTTGTTTTACCCTTTGCCATTGCCTGCGCCTCCATTGTTAATTTTCCTCATTTTAACATTTTTAGCCTGTTTTAAAAAGGTACAGAAATAAGAACAGCAGGATTCCTCAAAAAGAGAATCCTGCTGACAGTTCAATTATTTCAATCGGTACACACGGGCTTCATATGGCTTAAGTGTAAATGAATCCATATCATTATGGGTTTCAACCGGATAGTTATTCAATAAAAGCTGATCAAAGGATAGTGTAAATTCAGCTTCAAAAGACGCTTCCTCTGTAGAAAGATTAGTAATCACAACTGCCTTGTCATCATCAGAGGTACGGGTATAGGCATAGATCTGCGGATCTTCTTCCAGCAGTAAATCATATTGGCCATAGGTAAAGACCTCATTTTCCTTCTTTAATCGGATCATTTTTTTATAGAAAGAAAGGATAGAATCCCCGTCCTGCGATTGGACCTCCACATTGATCTCCTTATAGTTCGGATTGACCTTCATCCACGGCTGGCCTGTTGTAAATCCTGCATTAGTTTTAGAGGACCACTGCATTGGCGTACGGCTGTTGTCACGGGAAGAAGCCCAGATGATGTCCATGATGTCCTGATGGGAGTTGCCTTCCTCTTTCTTCAGGCGGTACAGATTTTTCACGGCGACGTCATCATAATCATCTATGGATGGGAATTGGACATTGGTCATGCCGATTTCCTGTCCCTGATAAATGAATGGCGTCCCCTGCATCAGGAAGTACATAGAACCCATGGCCGTTGCGCTTTGCTGCCAGTATTCTTCATCATTCCCCCATGTAGATACGACGCGCGGCTTATCATGGTTCTCGATGAATAACGCGTTCCATCCGTCCGCTTCCAGGCCTTTCTGCCAGCGGGTCAGAACCTTTTTCAGCTCGACAATATCAACCTCAGGGTTTGTCTCCGCGTCCCAAAGACCAAGGTGCTCAAATTGGAAAATCATATCCATTTTACCCTGTTCTTCACCGACCCACAGATCAGCTTCATCCACGGTCACACCGTTGGCTTCGCCGACTGTCATTACATCATAGTTCGCATAGGTGCGGTCTTTAAATTCCTTTAAGTACTCGTGGATGCCTTCCTGATTCATATGCATGTCGAAGGAAGACACATACTTTTTCTTCTTCGGATTTGGCATATCAGGCAGGCCGGCACGCTTTTTAATATGACTGATAGCATCAATGCGGAACCCGTCAATTCCTTTATCCAGCCACCAGTTCACGGTATCATACAAGGCCTCGCGGACCTCTTTATTTTCCCAATTTAAATCAGGCTGCTTCGTTGAAAAAACATGAAGGTAATACTGTTCCGTCTTCTCATCGTATTCCCAAGCCGATCCGCCGAAAATACTTTCCCAGTTATTTGGCTCCTGGCCATTCTTGCCATCTCTCCAAATATACCAGTCTCTCTTCTCTTTCTCTTTGGAGGACCTGGATTCAATGAACCACGGATGCTCATCACTAGTATGGTTCAGGACAAGATCCAGGATCAGCTTCATATCGCGCTTATGGACTTCATCCATCAGCTGATTGAAATCCTCCATGGTGCCGAAGTCCTCCATGATATCCTGGTAATCTGAAATATCATAGCCATTATCGTCATTAGGAGATTTGTACATTGGGCAAATCCAGATCACATCAATGCCTAACCCTTTAATATAATCCAGCCGCTGAATAATACCCTGAAGATCGCCAATTCCATCTCCGTTCGAATCCTGGAAACTGCGGGGATAAATTTGATATCCTACTGCCTCTTTCCACCAAACCTTTTTCATGTTAACACCCTCATTATATATAATATAATCATCCTTTTGATGCGCAAACGTTTGCATTAAGTTGCATAAAAAAAGCTGCCTGCTTTTAAGCATTTGCATACTGCTACAGTAAGTGTAACGCTTACAATCCATTTTTTCAATACCCTAAATGAATTAAAACAGCCGCAGCTGGCAGTGCTGCGGCTTCCGATATGATCAGGCCGGCTCCATTTGAAGCTGATCCCGGTATGGTTTTAATGAATGATAGATAATTTTCTGCATGAATGCCTTATCCATGTCCGGCAGGAGCTTTTCAGCAAATGCCCAGGCATTTTCTTCAATTTTTAATGCTGTAATACAGCGTTCCTGCTCTGTTAAGCAGACATCAAGATGGCTGGCCAATTGCTCCAGCTCCGCATCTTCTGCATGGCCTAACTCATGAGCAAATACAACGGTAAAATAGTCCAGAAAACGTTCAGCAGAAGCAAACAGCTGCTGGCATTGGTTCTTAATCTCCTCCACATAAAGGGTTACTGTATGTGTCCCCATGCTGTATTTTCCGCCTGCTATACGATTTCCCGGAAAATGTTTCTCTAATTTAATGTCCGCCTGACTCCCCGATCTCCCCAATAACTCCTGAACGACTAGATCCAAGCTTTCTTTCTTCAATGCATACACCTTTCTCTGTTTAATAGCTTATAGGCTATTATATGAGAAAAGAGTACAGAAATAAACCAATATATACCCTTTATTCTGACAGGTAAACCTAAATTCCTTAATTATTTTCCTGCAACAGCGATTTATGGATCCAAATGGCAGCCTGAGCGCCCTCCCCCATCGCAATGGTTACTTGTTCCGAATGTGCAGCCACATCGCCCGCTGCCCAAACATTTCTGACACTTGTCATTTTCGAGCGCGGATCTGTGAGGATATGCTTATTTTCAAGCCGCTCTGCACCCAGCTGCTTCGCCAGGCCGGATTTTATCTCATTTCCGCCAAACGCAATAAATCCTCTTTCACCTGTAATTTTTTTACCATTTTCAAGCTGTACTCCAGTGAATTCTTCGCCCTCTGCAAGCACCCTGCTTATCGCTTGTTCAAGGTATTCAATCTTTTTTTCTTTCATTTTCTCCAATAGTTTCTCATCCGCCGACTTTTTTTCGTGGTTGATAAAAACAAGGTCATTTGTCCAATAAGACAAGGTTAAAGCCATATTAGCACCGGCATTCCCAGAGCCAAGCACAAGGGTGCGTTTATCTTTAACCTCATACCCATCACAGTCGGGACAGACATAGACAGATATGCCAAGACATGGCATCAGCTCGGGGAATGGCGGAATACGGTCCATGACGCCCGTAGCCAGCAGGATCCGTTTGCCGGAATACTTATTGCCCCCTTCGGACGAAACCACAAACCCCTCATCTGCTTTTTCAGCCTGCTCCACTTTTTCATTCACAAACTCCACTCCAAGACTTTCCGCATGCTTCCTCCCAGCCTCACGAAGCTCCGGTCCGCTCACACCATCAGGATAACCTAAGATATTATGATAACTTTTGCATATCGTGGAACGACCATCATTGGAATCCAGCACCAGCACCTTATGTTTATACCTGCCCAGCTGAATGGCAGCCTGGAGCCCCGCAATCCCTCCTCCAACAATCAGACAATCATAATCCAATGTATTTCCTCCTTTTCGCG
This sequence comes from Cytobacillus sp. GQ23, assembly GCF_059758675.1. NCBI lineage: Bacteria > Bacillati > Bacillota > Bacilli > Caryophanales > Bacillaceae > Cytobacillus > Cytobacillus sp. GQ23. Next base: position 133,916 of record NZ_JCAXER010000011.1, on the reverse strand, counting down.
CCAATATAGGCTATAGGTGTAAATTACCCAGAAAATCAGGTTCCAAATACACTTATTTTGTAAAATGGGATGGTTTTGTATTGGGGAGGGGGAGCTGCTGATTGAGGTGCGGGGGATTTGGTTTGTTGGTGAAGTTTGGGTCTTTGGATTTTGTCGAACATGCGGGGCTATTCAGGAGTTTTACACAATTTCTTAATCATTTTGTCGATTAAGCGGCTTCTATTCGCATTTATGACGCTGTTTCTTGGAATTTATCAAATATATGGTATCTACACAGAGCTTTGACGCCGATTCCTTCTCCTTTTATCGAATAAAACATATCAACCCCAGACCAAAATACATTATTTCCCAAAAACCTCTTCCCCCAACACAAAAAAGAGGGGTCTCATCCCTGAAACCCCTCAAATTCATTTATTCATATGTGCAAGAAAGCCGCCAAGAAGAGTATCGAGGTCTTCTTCGCCTTCCTCTTCAGTTTCTTCTTGCTGTTCCTGTTTAGCTTTGTCCCAATCAAAGTCAAGCAGATCATCTTCCATATCCAAATCTGCCTCAGCCATTTCATCATCTTCTAAAGCAGCAGCTGCTGCATCATAGTGATTCACAGCAGGCTTCGCCGGCACCTCCTGCAGATATAGTGCTTCATCTATATCAGAAGAGCGGCTGTTCAAGGACGCCAGCAGGGAGGTTGCCCGCACCGGGTCCGTGATCAGCTGATAAATGATGCTGCCAAGCAATGCTTCTGAGTGTTCATGCTTCAGCCAGTCGCGCTGGACTTTGCTTAGCCCCTTCGGAAGGGGAATGGTGATGGTTTCCCGGTCTTTTGATTGAGCACTGCTCACTCCCTGCATCACAAATTCAGCCATTTTGCTCGAGAAATTCCGCTTTTCGGTTTCCTTGAGCTTCTGTAAATGCTTCAGAATGTGATCAGGAGTGTCAGATGGTACACGAAAGGATATGGATTGTCCTCTCTTAATTTCAGAAGAGGAAGCTTTACTCATGAAAAATCACCCTAGTTGGCTTTTACAGGTTTCTTGTCCTGGGCTGCCTTATCTTTATTCGTTCTTCTTGAAAAATCAGAGATTAGCTTGTAATAAGCATTTGCCATCATCCAGATGCTTTCCTTTTCATCCTCGAAAAAGTCAATGTTATAGCCATCCAGATTGTTATTTAATGTTTTTAGATAATCTTTTAAAACAATGGAGCCTCCGCCGACGAAATAGCAGATTTCTGTCTGGGAGTTTTTCTGCCAAACGTTGCGGAGCAGGCGATACTGCTTCTTCGCCAGGTCAAGCAATATACGGTCAGTAATATCATGTACGCTTGTGCGGCTTCCTTTAACCATAATATGATTGCGGTCATTTTTCTTCGTGATGATTTCCACGACGTCTGTGCGGCTGTCTAGCTCAACGCCATGCTTAGAACGAATTTCTTCACGGATGGACTCAAGCGCTTCAGACACGCCAAGGTTGAAGCCCTGCGCCTTATCATCATCTACATTGCGGTTTTTAATCACAGCGATATCCGTAGATAATCCACCGATATCCTGGATTAGAATGCGCTTATCAATTAAATCCTTATTGATGATGTTTAAGTTATTATCCATTACAAGATTGATATAAGCAGCAAATCCTTCAGGGTAAACCTTGATTTCTTCAAACTTGATATTTACTTTTTGCCCCTGGTACTTCGGTGTTACAAGGAACTCAACCTGATGGACAGAGCCCAGCAGCTTGGAACGGTAGCCCGCATCCTTACCTTCCTTTACTTCACGAAGCGGAAGTCCTGTGCCCAGTGTGTAGTTTGCATCAATCACATTACCAGACTTTTTAAAGCCAGTGGTACCGCCGTTCTGAACAGCATCCAAAGCCAAAGCAGTGAAAAGCATAACTAATGTCTGGTCTTCTTCAGACTTGCTGCTGCCCGGATCCAATTCAGTAGCGTTGTCGCTTTTTGTTGCAAGGTGTCCTACACGGTAAATCGAATTGTTTTCTTTCAGGGCAGGGGAGTGGACTCTAATATGTATGCCTTCAAGCGGATTCTTGCTGTCCAGGTCTTCAATCCCGATAACCGGGCGGTCCTCAACATCTCTCGCAATTACATTCGGTATATTTAATTCTGAATCCAATTTTCCAAAGATTGCTTTAATAGAATCGTTTCCTACGTCAACTGCTGCAATACGTGAATTTGTCAAATTCATTCAATCCTTTCATTCTCCAAAATATAGAGCTGCTATTTTAAGAGTAATTCAGATTGAGAGATTAATCAATGAGAGGAAATAAAAAGTAATCAAAGCGTAAAAACGTAAACAAAATGTAAACATATACCTACATTGTATACACTTTCCGTATACTTGTAAACAAAAGTGCACACATCCTTATATATCAACGCGCACACACTTTTGCACACTTGTTTACATTTACGTATACAATTGTAAACATTATTGTATACATGTAATCAAATTTGTTTACAACTGGTTTTTCCGGTGTTTTTATTAAAATTTGATAGTTTAGGAAAGAAATTATATCCTTAACTTCTATAAGTAGAAACAATCAAATTTGATAATATTAAAAAATTTAGAAAATAAATTAAATTAATCTACTTTCATGGTAAAAATTCCTATAAAATAGGAGTATAAAAATAGGAAAAGGAGTTTCGAAAGATGCAAGGCTCCAGAGTATTTATGGTATCTCTTTTTATCATTTCCGTATGCACTGCCTTTTTCTCAGAAGGCATCATTGTAGAGAGCTCTGTATATATAAAAGCACTGAGCATATACCTGCTATTTGCATGCCTGTATTATCATTTGCGGATCATTAGCAGAAATGGAAATACATCGATCGATTATGGGATTAATTACAGCCTTTCATTTGGACTGTTTACAGGGCCATTAGGTCTGTTGATTTTTGAAGTCATCTACCGTTTCTGTGTGTACTTATATAAAAAGAATACAAAAACAGAGGATCCAGATGAATTTTTCCATACGTTTTATAACATCGGTTCCTTTGTGATGAGCAACTCTATCGCATTCTATTTGTTCCATCTGTTATCTCCCCTCTTTCAGGGACTGCCTTTTGGTTTTTGGATCGTTATGGTGATGCTGATTACCGTAATTTCTTTGCTTTCAGATCTATTTCTGATCATTGTTTTTAAACTGACAGGAGACATTAAAACGAAGCAGGAAGCAATTGATTTTATCAAAACAAGAAGTGTACTGGACATGGGGAAGATTGCCTTTACGAATGGCCTTTTGCTGTTATTCCTAAAGGAGGGAAAATGGGAAATCCTAATAAGCCTGTTTATCCTTAATTATCTTGTGAGCAGGTCCTTCTTGTCGAAATCACAGATGCTTCAGAATAAAATCGAACGGGATAAGTTTGAGCAGATGGCCTATACTGACTTTCTAACTGGTGTTTTTAACCGTGCCTATATGGATAAAAAGATGACGGAGCTCAATCATTCAGAGGAATGCATTGGTATAGTTGTTGCTGATATTGATAAATTCAAGAGGATTAATGATAGCTATAATCACGCAGTTGGTGACCAGGCAATCAGACACTTTGCCGATACTTTAAAAAGCCACCTCTCCAAAGATGATTATTTATTCAGGAGCGGAGGAGAGGAATTTACGATTATTATGAGGTTCAGGACATATAATGAGTGTTTGAATTTAGCTCAGAAAATACGCAAAGGGGTTGAAAACAGCCCTTTTCAAGCTGATTTTAAAGAGCAATCCATCTCTCTTTCCATAACTGCATCCTTCGGTCTTTTTTACTATAAAGTGAACGAACTGCTATCTATTGAAAAAGCTTATGTTTACGCAGATCAGCTCCTTCTCCAGTCCAAGGAAATGGGAAAAAACAGACTGACGGGCAGGGAAGAGACTGCCTATCCGCACAGACCGGCAGAAGCACTTTTGACAAACGCATAGATACTCATAGCCGCCGGTTTGGGCGGCTTTTTTATGGGCAGATTACCTATTTTTTTATAAAATTAATAATACTATTATTATTCTGAAAAAATAAACTTTAATTAGACTTCCTGGGAAAGTATATTTATCCCTACTCAGAAGCCAATAATAACCACCGTTACATAAATTTTTTTTTGACAATTAGCAACTATGAAAGATATTATAGAATAGCTAAAAGGAGGATGAAACATGTCAGATTTTAATAGGCAGAAAATTGTTGAAAGTGTGCCTCAAAAAGGTTTCTTTGGACATCCTAAAGGCTTATTCACACTTTTCTTCACTGAATTTTGGGAGCGCTTTTCTTACTATGGAATGAGAGCAATCCTTGTTTACTATATGTATTATGAGGTTTCAAAAGGCGGATTAGGCCTTGATGAACCTACTGCTTTAGCGATTATGTCCATTTATGGTTCATTGGTGTACATGTCCGGAATCATCGGCGGATGGATAGCTGACAGATTACTTGGAACTTCGAGAGCGGTATTCTACGGCGGAATATTAATCATGCTCGGTCATATTGCCCTTTCTATTCCAGGAAGCGTGGCTATGTTCTTTATTTCCATGGTTCTCATCGTTTTAGGTACAGGTTTATTAAAGCCAAATGTATCAAGCGTAGTTGGAGACATTTACAGTCCTGAAGATAATCGCCGCGATGCAGGTTTCAGTATCTTCTATATGGGCATCAACCTTGGCGGATTCCTTGCGCCTTTAATTGTCGGAACAGTTGGAATGAAATATAATTTCCATCTTGGTTTCGCGATTGCTGCGGTTGGTATGTTCTTTGGCTTATTGGTGTTTATCTTTACAAAGAAGAAAAATCTAGGACTAGCTGGTACTTATGTAGCTAATCCTTTATCTCCAGATGAAAAAACAAAGGTTTATACAAGAATTGGCCTTGGTGCTGTTATTATTGCCATTTTAGTCGCTGTTGGCATCCCAACTGGACTTTTGACATTTGATTCGTTTATTGCCCTTGTTGGTATTCTCGGTATCGGTCTGCCGATCATTTACTTTACTGTGATGTACCGCAGCCCGAAAACAACAGATGTGGAACGTTCACGCGTCATTGCCTACATTCCATTATTTATTGCAGCTGTTATGTTCTGGGCTATCCAGGAGCAAGGTTCGACGATTCTTGCCAATTATGCAGACAAGCGCACACAGCTTGATTTTATGGGACTTGACATTTCACCGGCGTGGTTCCAATCACTTAACCCATTGTTTATCATTATCTTTGCGCCAGTATTTGCCTGGCTGTGGGTGAAACTTGGCGATCGCCAGCCTTCAGTGCCGAAGAAGTTCTCACTGGGTCTTTTATTTGCCGGCTTATCTTTCCTTGTAATTCTTCTGCCAGCCTATTTTGGCGGAACAGATTCCCTGGTAAGCCCATTATGGCTGGTTCTCAGCTACTTCATTGTGGTTCTTGGAGAGCTTTGTTTATCTCCAGTAGGACTTTCAGCCACTACCAAATTAGCGCCTGCTGCTTTCTCCGCGCAAACGATGAGCCTTTGGTTCCTATCAAATGCGGCAGCACAGGCAATCAATGCACAGATTGTTAAGTTCTACACACCTGAAACGGAAATGGTCTATTTCGGAGTAATTGGTGTAGCTGCGATTGTACTTTCCATCATCTTATTCATTTTGAGTCCTAAGATTCAAAAATATATGAAGGGTGTACGATAATAGAAAAGCGGAAGCCAGAAGAGCATAAACTCTTCTGGCTTTTTTTGTGCGCATTTTCAAGGAATCTGTTTGATTGGCCGGTAAACCCCTGCCCTTATCCCTTCCATTCCGCAAGCATCGGTCCTTCTTCCCCATAAACGGGATCCTCCTTCGGAACCGGGACATTTTTTATTTCTGCTAGTGCCTGTACGCGATCTGATGGGTCCTTTTTCTTCATATTCGGGCTTGTTCCGCCGGGGTAGGCACCTACGACTTCGAAGTCAGGGCTGCTTTCAATCTTCTGATGCCCCGTGCCTGCAGGAAGGAGAATGACGTCGCCTTCGCTGACCTCCAAGCGCTCTCCCTCATCACCGCCGATAAGGACGGTGGCCTGCCCCGCTTTGACTCCCAGTACCTCGTGAGTATTCGAGTGATAGTGATGATAATCATACACTCCTCCCGTCCAGCTTCCGGTCCATTGATGCCTGCTGAAAGCCGACGCTATTTCTCCGGGCTCTCCCTTAAAGACACCTTTGTAAATGATCACAGGGAACACGGGATTATTGGGAATTTGTCCATCATCGTTCAGCAGAATCAATTGAATCTGGCTATCCATTCAGTCCGCTCCTTTCTCATCAAAAACTGCTTTGCTTAAACGTATCTCCGCCTTTAATAGTTCCTTTCTGGAATCCTTTGTGAAACCATGACTTCCTTTGTTCTGAAGTGCCATGTGTAAAGCTTTCCGGCACGACATAGCCCTGCGCCCGTTTTTGAAGGGTGTCATCCCCTACTGCGGTGGCAGCATTCAGGGCTTCTTCCAGATCGCCTTCCTCTAGATATCCCATTCCCTGGGCATGGTGAGCCCAAACGCCTGAATAATAGTCAGCCTGCAATTCAAACCGGACAAGATATTTATTAAATTTCTCTTCACTCATCCTCTGGCGGAGAGGCATGATTTCCTCAGTCGTTCCCAGCAGTGTCTGCACGTGATGCCCAACCTCATGGGCATCACATAAGCCATGGCAAAATCACCGGGAGCTTTGAATTTCCTTTGCAAGTCTTCGTAAAAGCTTAAATCGATATACAGTTTTTGGTCGCCCGGACAATAGAAAGGCCCAACAGAAGAGGACGCTGCCCCGCATGCAGATTGGACGCTCCCTGAGTATAGAACAAGGGTCGGCTCTTTATACTGCAACCCCTGCTCTTCAAAAATTTCCGTCCAGACCTCTTCTGTATCCGCAAGCACAACTGAGACAAAGTCAGCAAGCTCTTTTTCCTGCTCTGACTCTTCATACGGCACAGCTGTACCGGAGTCTGATCCTGTCATATTGCCTAAAAGCTCTCCCGGGTCACCTCCAAGAAAGGTAAATAACAATACTATAATTATTCCGCCGAGGCCGCCGCCAATCAGGGTTTTTCCTCCGCCGCCCATGCCTCTCCGGTCCTCTATATTAGAACTCGCTCTTCTGCCTTTCCACTTCATGATTCAGCCTCCTAATGAACATCACTTTCATTAGTGTATACCCGAAATGAAGCGATTTATTAACGGATCAAATACAAAAATAAGTGCCTGCTTTCGAACAGGCACTTTGAGATCTATCCATTCTTTATCGCTCCAGCCGGGTCATAGAGGCTAAGGTCGATATCAACCTCTTGACCGAGAGCAAGCCTGGCCAGCTGGGCACCCAGAAACGGCCCTGCGGTCAGCCCTGAGGCGCCAAGTCCATTTGCTATGTAAAGTCCTTCAAGACCCGGAATTTGACCTATAATGGGCAGAAAACCGGGTGTATAGGGGCGAAATCCCACCTGTGCTTCTGTGAACATTCCATCCGATAATCCCGGGGCGATTTCTAAAGCTTTTTCAAAAATTTCATTCAATCCGCCTGCAGTTACTCTTAAATCATAGCCCATGTCATCTTCATGGGTGGCACCAACGACGATGCGCCCTCCTTCAAATGCAAGGATGTATTGATTATTGGGAGGAATGACAACCGGCCAGCTTCCAGTATCCTCTTCTTCAAGCTGAAGATGGACAATTTGCGCTTTTTGCGGCTTCACATCCAGCTGGATTCCAAGCGGCTTAAAAAGCTCTCCTGCCCATGCTCCGGCCGCTGCAATCACTGTTTCCGCTTCATATTGCTCACCGTTGGCTTTTATTGCTGTAACCTTATCACCATGGGATACAAGTTCTGCTGAACCCTGCACCAGTACTGCACCATGTTTTTCAGCTGCCCGCAGCAGGGCGTCCCTCAGTGCGCGGCCGTTGACGCGAGCCGCACCGCTTACATGTACAGATGCATATTCCTTCGCCACTGGCGGAAAAAGCTGCGAGGTCTGTTCCGGGGAAACCGGTGTAATCTCCCCCATTTCAGGAGCATCTCCGCGCCTTTTCATGGCCCGTTCTTCCATTTTTTCAAGCTTGGCAGGATCTGTATGAAGACTTATGGCGCCTGCCTGCTGGTAGCCTGTCTCTGTCTCGCCGTCATTTTCAAGCTCTTTGATCAGTGTACGATAATAGGCCGCTCCCCCTTTGGCGAGGGCATACCATGCCTTATTCCGCCGCTGTGACAGCCATGGGCATATGATTCCGGCCGCTGCATTGGTTGCCTGTCCTGGATCTTTGCGGTCGATAACAGTGACCTTTGCACCCGCCTTTGCCAAATGGTAGGCAGCCGAAGCCCCCAGTATTCCTGCTCCAATTACGATATGACTTTTCATAATGACTCCTTTTTACGATCTGGTTTGGCTCTTATTTTACAAGAGATGGGGACGGTGTTCAATTTTGCTCTAGGTCATCCAGTTTGATTTACTTTCACTGCAGCGGTGAAGGAAAGTGGCCTCTTTTCATGGGCCAATAGGCAAAAAAACTGCGTGACGGGCGCAAAACCCATCATGCAGTTCATTAAAACGGCTTATTCGGTTCATAGGTCGGCTGCTGGTTGCTGGCCTCATACTGCTGGCTTTTAGCTGCCGCATCCTGGACGTTTTCTTCAAGGGCAAATTCGGTGTCCATTCCCTTTTTAAATTGATCTGCCTGGTTTTGGGCGGCGATGATCTGCTGTTCTTCGGTTACCTTATTTGGCTGCTTTGGCATCTCTATCTCTCCTTTATTTTAGAAGTATAGCTATAGATTTTCCAAAGCTTCAGGCACTATTCACCTTTTTACAGTTCCACCTTTATTCCGATGCCTTCAAGAATTGCCTTTTCATAAACAGCTGCAGCGACAGCGAGGTCAAAGTAGGCAATGCCGACGGACTTGAAAAAGGTAATCTCTTCATCGTTTTCTCTGCCCGGAATCATCCCGGCTGATAATTGCCCGACTTCGCCATGAAGGTCCGAAAAGCTCCAGATGCCTTCTGTAGCAGGAATAATAAAATCACCGGCTTCATCTTTGACCCCTTCTATTGTATCTGCGACAATCTTAGAGCTTCGCAGCAGCGTTTCCGGGTCAACTTCCTGCATATGCGGAAGATAAGAGCCTACCCCGTTAATATGCGTGCCCGGCCGGAGAGCCTTGCCGGAGAATACCGGCTTATCCGAACGGGTGCTGCAGATCACGATATCCGCCCGGGATACAGCTTCATCCGCACTTTCCAGGATGGTTATCTCCCCAGGGAAGCTGTGAAATTTCCCAGCAAACTCATGTGCTTTTCCAGTTGTACGGTTGTAAAGGAATATTTCCTCTATTTCACGGACCTCCAATACAGCCTGAAGCTGCTCCTCCGCCATGGCCCCGCAGCCAATCACGGCCACTGATCTTGCCGATTTTTTCGCCAGGTGCTTAGTGGCAATGCCGCTTGCGGCCCCGGTCCGGAGTCTTGTCAGGTAAGAGGCATTCAAGCATGCCAGATGCTCCCCTGTATCCGTATCACTTAATAAAATGACTCCCTGAGTGGTTTTTTTGCCGATTGCAGGGTTCTCTGGAAAAATGGTGACCACCTTCACAGCCGTTTTTCCGATTGGAGGCATAGCACTTGGCATGTAAAGGGCGGAAGCGTTCTTCTCAGGAAAGTCCAGTACGGTTCTGTGGGGATTCTGAATTTTCCCTTCCAGATTATGCACCAGGGTATTTTCAAGATCTTTAATGGCTGATTCCATCGTATAGATGGATTTGATTTCTTTTTCAGATAATAAAAGCATAAACTCTACCTTTCTAAGCTTTATGGGTTTGTCCGAAGCCAGTACGGAAATCTTCCGGCGGATCAGAATCCAGGTCCTGATTGCTGCGGTCACGGACAGATGCAATCGCAATCAAAGAGATCGCAGCTGCAAGCATGATGTATAACGCAACTGGAACATAGGAATTGTTATAGGCATTCAGCAGGGCTGTTGCAACGAGAGGAGCAGTCCCGCCTGCCAATGCGGCCCCTATTTGATAGCCCAGAGTAATGCCGGTATAACGGACATTTGACTTAAATATTTCAGAAAACATCGTTCCAAGAACAGCGGTGATGGGAGCCCAGATAATCCCGAGACCCAATATGGTAGCGACAATCAGCAGTGCAGCCGACCCCTGGTGAAGGAGCCAAAAGTATGGAAAGGCATAAAGCATCATCAGGACCGTTCCGCCGACATAAAGCTTTTTCCGGCCAATTTTATCCGACAGTTTTCCCATGATTGGGATCAGAATAGTAGTAATCACGGTTGCAATCGTCACGGCATTCAGGGTAACGGTACGCGAGAACCCAAGCTGGGTTGTCGCATAGGAAACAATAAAGGTTCCAAAGATGTAAAATGGAGCTGTCTCCACCACTTTTGCGCCAACCGCAATCAATACTTCCTTCCAATGGCTGCGCATCGTTTCCACGAACGGAATCTTGGCAATTTCGCCTTTTTCCTGGGCCTTTTTAAAGGATGGTGTTTCATCAATGCCTTTGCGGATCCATAAGCCAAAAAAGACAAGCAGGGCACTTAGAATGAATGGCACACGCCATCCCCATGATAAAAAGGCTTCCTCCGGCAATAGCGTCATGACGGATAAGGCAAGCGTTCCGAGGAGCATACCGATGGTGACACCCATCTGCGGAATGCTTCCAAAAAAGCCCCGCCGATTTTTGGGGGCATATTCAACGGCTAGCAGCAATGCACCACCCCATTCTCCTCCGAGGCCAATTCCCTGTATCAGTCTTAAAATGATCAGAAGAATTGGCGCCGCCACACCTATATTGTCGTAGGTAGGCAAAAAGCCCATGAGGACTGTGGCACCGCCCATAAGGGAAAGTGTGAGGACAAGGGTTTTCTTTCTGCCGATTTTATCGCCGATATGGCTGAAAATAACGCCGCCTAGCGGACGGATGAAGAAGGCCAGTGCGAAAGAAGCATACGCCAGCATTAAACCGACGGCCGGATCGTCACTGTGAAAAAACATTTGATTAAATACAAGAGCAGCAACCGTTCCATATAAAAAGTAATCAAACCATTCGATGGAGCTTCCGATCAGGCTTGCAATCAGTACTTTCTTTTCTAATTTCTTTTCCATTCCATCTCCCCCTCTCACGACTGAAAAAATGTACAAGTTCATCATAGTTTATATTATTTTGATATTTCAATAAATTTTTAAAATTGGCTGATAAATAGAACTTATTTACCTGCCAAATCCCTAAGATGAAAGTATGGGAATGTTTTTGTTATAATCATAATACTTAGATGGAATTTGACTTTAACTGGAGTGAACACGTTGAATACTAAAAAAGCATTGCCTCTTTTATTCGCTGTTATGTTTCTTGTAATGGTGGGGTTTGGAATCATCATTCCAGTCATCCCCTTTTATGCGGAAGAATTAGGGGCATCACCCACTGAACTGGGCCTGTTAATGGCCGTTTATTCGCTGATGCAGCTGCTGTTTGCGCCTATGTGGGGGCGCATTTCCGATAAAATTGGACGCAAGCCTGTCATTATGATTGGCATTTTTGGCCTTGGCCTGTCTTTTTTCATGATGGCCTTGTCCACTGAGCTTTGGATGCTGTTTGCGGCCAGAATTATTGGCGGCTTTCTGTCGTCTGCCAATATGCCGACAGTCATGGCTTATGTAGCGGATATTACATCAGAAGAAGACCGCGGAAAAGGGATGGGCATCATTGGAGCTGCAGTGGGCTTAGGGTTTATTTTTGGTCCGGCAATCGGCGGCATCTTTTCCCGGGAAAGTTTGAACCTCCCCTTCTATGCGGCAGGAACTTCCTCGTTTATCACATTTTTCCTTGTCATGCTGGTGCTGAAGGAATCTCTGTCACCTGAGCAGCGCAGCCAGGGAACGGCTAAGCGCCCTGGCCTGCTGACCACTTTAAATGGAAACGGGGGCATCCTGTTTATCCTTCAGCTGTTTGTTTCATTGTCACTGGCAGGACTTGAAGCTACTTTCGCTTACTTTGCGGCTGATAAGGCGGGGCTTGGCACAGTTGAGCTTGGCTATATTTTTATGATCATGGGATTTGGAGGAGCCCTTGTGCAGGGCGGTCTGGTAGGAAGAATGACGAAGAAGTACGGCGAAGGATCTGTGATTCAGCTGGGGATTATCGTCTCTGCCATTGGCTTTGGGCTTATTCTTCTGGTTGACAGCTTTACGACGGCAGCGATTTTCCTGACGATTTTCGGGATAGGGAACGGGTTTATCCGCCCGAGTGTTTCTTCCCTGCTGACAAAGACATCTCAAACCGGTCATGGCAGTACGACCGGCCTGCTTTCATCCTTTGATTCCCTGGGGCGCATTATCGGCCCTCCGCTCGGAGGATGGCTGTTCACCATCAGCATCGGTGCGCCTTATCTATCGGGAATCCTTCTTTCCGGATTGGCATTCATACTGTATCGCGTGTATGCTGCCAAGGTGAGCAGAACCCGTTCATTTTCATCTTAAAAAGGGGGCTTCCTTGCCTCCTTTTTCTGCTTTTGCGGGATAGTCTGGATGAAGTGTCCCTTGTTATGGAAATTGTATAATAGAAGCAGGAGGAGGATAAAGATGAAAGAGCTGTCCGCGATCGAAGAGGTGCATCAGTTTATACAAAGCACTGAGCTTGGGCTAATTTATGTGCTGACTGACAGCTGAATTGTCTGTCATGGCCTGCTTCCTCAGGTTGAGGAAGTGTTAAACGATTTTCCCCGTATTGATTCACGGCTTGTAAATGCCGGTAAAGTAACTGAAATTGCCGGGTACCTGATGGCCTTTACAGTGCCTGTGATTGCCTTATATCTGGATGGAAGAGAAATATTGAGGGAAGCGCGGTTCATACCGGTTGAGAAGCTTCGTGATGATTTGACAAGGGTTTATGAGAATATTTTTTGATGAGTAAAACAGGACTGGCGTGCTTCCGCCAGTCCTGCTGAAATTAGTTGCTGCTCTCATCTGTATCGTCATGGTAGGAGCCGGCTGCCTGCTCCGCATTAAATGTCCAATTGACTTCCAGCGTGTCACCCTGGAACTGGTTTTGGTCTTGTCCATTTTCCACAAACTCAAACAGAACAAAGATTTTCTCCTTTTCACCAGCTGGAATGCCGTCCGGTTTTGGATAGCCCGATGTATTAAGCTCCGTCAGGTCCGGCTGCTGATTTTGAAGCTCATACAGAGTCGTTTCAACTACAGCATTTGTTGCACTGCTGGTATTGTACATGATCGTTACTTTAATATGCTTGGCAAAGTCATCTGTATTATCCCCTTTTGCATCAGCCACACTGTAATTGGTGTTCAAAAGGACTTTATGAATGTCCAATGTACCATTATTTTCCAGTGTAAATTCACGGTAAACTTCATCGCCTGGTTTAATGTTATCGATATTCACAACCGCGCTTGGATTCATTCCCAAATCCAATGTTCCTGAAGCAAATGTGTTTTGGGTTTCAACTGTGTCGCTAAAATAGGCAAATGTTCCTCCGCCGATTAATGACAATCCCATTGCAGCACTCAAAACACCCTGACTGATCTTCTTTGTAAAACTCATTCTTACATTCCCCCTAAAATTGTAATAGATAATTTATTAAACTCTTATGTACGTTTGCAGATACATAGGAGATCTAACCACTTATGCCTGACTTGATTCAATCTCCCTTTTTGCTCCAATAATGGTGCTGATTGCGGAAATTAATAATAATACTCCCGGCACAATCAATAAAAGGGCAGAACCTGTCTTGGAACTGGCAAAATTCAATGCATACCCGGCGTATGGAATAGAAAAGCCGTAATACTTGCCAACCACATGATGAGGATATACAGTCCATGGATCTTCACTATCGTTGTTATCCCCTTTAGTCTTGAATGCTGCTTGTCCATTTTGTTCCAGTACCTCGGTAATTCTATGGGTAATTAACTTCTCTTCCATGCGGAACGTGATAACGTCCCCTTTTTTATATGAAGACTGGTTATCACTTAACTTAATAGCAATAACCGAGCCTGTTTGAAATGTTGGCTCCATGGATCCTGAGAGAACCGCTTTAAACTGATGCCCATTCAGTGCTGGCTCCCCTCCCGAAATTCTGGATGAAAGAACCACAAATGCGATCAGTCCGATTCCAATCATGAAAAGGGTAACCGTTATATTACTCACTATTTTCAAGAGTTTTTTCTTCATCGTTCACCAGCTCCTGGTCTGTAATCTCTATGGACTCCGCTTCAGAAGGATCCTGATTGCCTGGTGCATGCGCGTCAGGCAGCGGCTCTTCAAGAGTCTGTTCCTTTTCTCCCTCACTATCAGCAGGTTTTTCCTGGCTTAATGCAGCACCAGAATCAGAGGGCAAGTCCTGTTCAACTGGCTTGTCAGCTGCCGCAGCCTCTTCTTCCACATCTAACTCCTTCATCCTCAGCCGGATGGCACTGTCCGCCTCTTTTACCCTCTGAAAATCTATTTCTGCCTTTACTTCACTCAACAATAGATTTGTATTCTGATATCCTTCATGAATATAAGCGAAAGAACGATTCCCGGTATGAATGCTTTTGGCCTGCTGTTCGTACTCAGACAGCTCCTCAGCAATACTGACCAGCCTGTCCATTTGTTTCCTTAGCTGCTCTTCCAATTCTGCCAGCTGATGCAGTCTTTCTTGTAATTCCTGCTTCGATTCTGTATTCCAGGAAATCTCCATGGCCCGTTTAAAATTCTGTCTCATGCTGCTGGATATCCCGTCGGCTTGATCCTCTAAAGTTTGAACCGTTACCGGAAAAACAAATGCAGACGTTATTGTTATCGGCTCCAATTTTACGCCGCTTGAAAATAAAGCTTCTGTTTCCCCGACAATCAGATGCCCTGCATAAAAAGACAAGCAGCATAAGCATGGAAAAACGATTCGCTTTGGCATCGACTTTTTCAATCGGCCCCCTCCTTTCTGTCCATCTGGGAAACATTATACAAAATTTTCAGAAGTTTTAAATTGGGTTAATTCTTATCTAAAAACAGGTCGATAATTGTAAATTTATGGCGATTTAATTTGAACTTCTCAATGAATCTATGAAAAATTAACCCAATGCGAGATTTACTGAAATAGATTGATTTCCTCAATCATTTTCCTAATAATACGAATTGTCACACTTTATTATTTGGTAGAAGGAGAGGGTTTTATGAAAAAGAAGCGTCAAAAGAAAAAGATAAGCAGAAAAGCAGCCATTCCAGCTGTATTAGCCTTATCCGTGGCTTTTGGAGGGCTTTTGCCAACATCCTCAGCATTAGCTGCCGAGTCGGCAAACACGGCAACTGTGCTATTTAAGGCAGAAGGATTAAGCAAGCATGAAGTGGTAAAAGCTTATCTGCAATCAAAGGTTCAATCTCCAAAAGTGAAGCTTGCAGATCCCGGGGAGCAATTTAAAATTGTGAGCGAACAGGAAGATTCCGAAACAGGTACATACCATGTGCGTACTGTTGAGCAATATAAAGGAATCCCGATTTACGGTTCCGGACAAACTGTTGCACTGGATTCCAGCCATAACGTATATGCTTCTCTTGGCAAAGTCACTCAAAACCTGGCTCGCTCCATTATTCCAACTGAGGCATCCATTTCAGAAGAGGAAGCGGTCAGCATAGTAAAAGAAAGTGTTGAATCACAGATTGGCGAAGTAAAAAATTACGATGGTATACAATCTCAATTGCTGATTTACCCGCATAAGGGAAAAAACTATCTCGCTTACTTGGTTAAAGCCTCCACATCCTTTCCAGAGCCTGGCTACTTCCATTATTTTGTGGATGCAATGAGCGGAGAAGTCATAGAAAACTTTAATAAAATACACACGGTAGATGAGGAGACACTTACTCCGATAACGGGAAGAGGGCTGGATGTGCATGGAAACTTGCTGTCATTTAATGCGGCAAAGGACACAGCGACAGGAACCAGCTATTTGTATGGACCTTCTGTCTGGTCATCTAACTCGGTTCCAATGGCAACATTTAATGCTAAAGCAATGGACCCGCTTATATTTAACTTGGGCAGTGTCTTACTAGGATTTACAGGATTTGAAGTCACAACGAACAGCGGAAGTAACTTTTTCCATGATCCGGCTGCCATTTCAGCACACTACAACTCGGATAAAGTAAACCGATACTATCAAGCTGTTCATAAGCGAAACAGCTTGGATGATAAGGGAATGAAATTGATCAGCACAGCCCACATAGGCACAAAGTGGAATAACGCTGCCTGGAATGGAATTCAAATGATGTACGGAGACGGGGACGGCATTAAATACAGCTCCCTTTCCGGCGGACTGGATGTAGCTGGACACGAAATGACTCATGGCGTGATTGAACACACAGCTGACCTCGTTTACGAAAGTGAATCGGGAGCAATCAATGAATCATTAGCAGATATTCTGGGGAATTTCTCGGAAATATATACGACGAAAGAAGTTGAATGGGAGCTGGGAGAGGATATCACCACCCCTAATATTCCTGGTGATGGAGGGCTGCGGTCCATGAGTGATCCAGCTTCCAAGAAGACAAGTCTCATGCCTTCAGGTCACTATCCGGATCATTATGATGACCGCTATCTGGGTACAGAAGACAATGGCGGCGTTCATATCAACAGCGGAATTAATAATAAGGCTGCTTACTTAATCAGTCAGGGCGGCACAAACAATGATATAACGGTAACGGGGATTGGCACTTCAAAAACGGAAAAAATCTACTATCGTGCTTTGACACTTTATTTGACATCTTCCTCCGGATTCCATGACATGCGGGAAGCAGCCATCAATGCTGCCCGCGACCTGTATCCTGATAAAAACGGTGCTCCGTCTAAAGAAACCCAAGCTGTTATGGATGCTTATGCTTCTGTAGGTGTAAACTAAGAACCAAAATCAAAAGCCATGAACCAGTTTGAAAGGGGCATGGCTTTTGACTTATAACGGGTTCATTCACACGGAATCGATTCAATAAAGATATTCGAAACCTGGACTGCCTTCTCATATTGCTCCGTCTCCACGTAATATTGGTACAATTGCTTGCCAAACCGGTTGGTAAACATGGCGTTACTGATGGAAAGGAAATAGGGAAGTGCCTCTTTTTCTATATAACTATAATATTGCTCACTTTGGTCTTCTATCCGCAGAATAAGGAGCTTGAATATCATTTTATAGAACCGGTTCTCCAATTCCCTCGCCATAGACATTCCTTCCCTGGCTCTTTTCAACAGCATTGTTTTCCGCATTAGCTTCCCTTCCAGACAGGCATTAGTATAGTTATGCAAACGCTGAAGATACAGCACAGAGGGCCTGGCCACTAAGCTTAAAGCCTCTTCTAAAACCTTATTAGCCTTTCGGTATTCTTTCCTTCTGATATACTCATAGCCTAAATTGTTTAAGAGCAGCGACTTTGTATTAGGTAAATTCAGCAGTTCACTGTTATGGATTAATCTTTGATAGGATGCCTCCAAATCTTTAAAATCAACCTGCAAATCATTTCCAGCCTGAACCAGCATCAAGGCTTCAGCCGAAATCGCACCCATATAATTATCCGTTTCCTTGAAGTGTAAAAGTGCCTTTTTGGCGTATGCGTAAGCCACTACCTTGGAATTGGTCCAATGATAAGCTGCTGCCAAGTGGTAAAAGTATTCCTGATTCCCATATTCATTCACATTTATGTCCTTTAAAAAGTTTATCGCTTTTTGAAAATTCCTGGTTTTGGAGTCTCTATACTGCAATATGTAATAGATTCCCCATACGTGTTTCAACATATTTTCTTCATAAGGAGGAAGATCGGTGTAGTCGTTTTGTATATGGAACAAAATCTCTTTAGCCTTATCTAAATCCATTTTTTTTAAATAATATCTCGAAAGAAGCAGGTCGTAAAAAGCGGCATGGCTGGAGGAAAGACTGATAGGAATGCCATCAAGCTCTTTTTTGATTTCCTCAGTTACCTTCGTATTTTTCATAATGATTGCCTTATGCCATTGGTGAAGCCGTTCTTCTAAATTAGCAAATCGGTTAATCTCCAAATCTATATCCAAGTTCAGACGCTCTGAAAAAAGCTGGATAATCTCATAGGAAAATGGCGTCTGTCCACGTTCGATTTTGCTCACGTGTGTAATCGAGCAAATGCCCCTTCCCAATTCCTCTTGTGTAAGTCCTGCCTTTTGGCGGTGAAATTTAATTATTTCTCCAGCTAACACGAAAGACTCCCCCCTGAACTAAAATGAGTTTAATAAGATTTATTGTAGTAAATGGAAATCCTATTTTGTTTCCTTCTTAAATAACCCCAAATTTTATTGTTATATTTACCTATAATCCTCCCTAAAACTTCCATGGTTTACTGAATTTTAATTCTTTCGTAGTGCTTTCGCCATATAAACAGCCCCCTAATTCCCCCGATTAACAGAATGTTCTTTCTTATCTATACTTTTTAATAGAAACTATGAGTTTGGTTATACCACTATTTTTTTGTAGAGGAGAATGTGCAAGAATGAGAGATTTCAGGCTTAAAAAATATGTAACCGCTGCCATGGCTGCAGCAATGCTGGCTGTTCCGCCCCTCCAGGCTTCTGCCGATGACTCAGGGAAAAGCATCTTAAAAGGAGCAGATGGCAAAGCGTCCGTAACAGATCTGCAAGGGCTGAATGCAAAAGCAAGCAAAGGCAAGCATGTCATCACTCTTATTACAGGTGATGTCGTGACTGTAACGGAATTTGCAGATGGAAAGAATATCATTCATGTTGAACCGGCAGACCCTTCCGCCAGCGGAGCGCGTATTTTGACGGCCAACAAGGAAACGTATGTCATTCCTGATCAGGCTATGCCTTATCTGGCATCTGGATTTTTGGACCAGGACTTATTCAATATTACGGCTTTAATTAAAGATGGCTATGATGATGAGAATCAAAAGGAATTACCTGTCATCATCCAATACTCCGAGTCCAAGGGCCGTTCTGCTAATGTTCTTCCAGCCCCAAAAGGCTCAAAGAAAACCCATGTACTTGAAAGTATCGATAGTGTGGCAGTCTCTGCTGATAAGAAGGAAACAAAGGAATTCTGGTCAGAGATTACCAAAGGAAATAAAGCTGCTAAAAAGTCTAAGGCTGCACTGGCTCCCGGCATTGAAAAGATCTGGCTGGATGGCCGGGTCGAAGCATCTCTTGAACAAAGTGTCCCGCAAATTGGAGCTCCTTCAGCCTGGGAATCCGGCTATGATGGATCAGGCGTAAAGGTGGCTGTTCTGGATACAGGAATTGATTCTGCGCATCCGGACCTGGCTGGCCAGCTGGATGAGGCTGTGAGCTTTGTTCCGGGAGAAGAAGTAACCGATATGCATGCACATGGAACCCATGTGGCCTCCACAGTGCTTGGGACTGGAGAAGCATCAGAAGGACGGAATAAGGGTGTGGCACCAGGTGCACGCCTCCTTGTAGGAAAAGTACTAAGTGACGACGGCTTTGGCCAGGATTCCTGGATTATCGATGGAATGGAATGGGCTGCTGAAAATGCCAAAGTCGTCAACATGAGCCTGGGCAGTCCTGAACCAAGCGATGGAACGGATCCGATGGCTCAGGCTGTAAACAATCTCAGTAAAGAAACAGGCTCCCTGTTCGTCATTGCTGCCGGTAACACTGGCATGGAAGGGATTGGATCACCAGGAGCCGCTGAAGCAGCCCTTACTGTCGGCGCAGTGGACAAGTCAGACAATTTAGCCTGGTTTTCGTCCAAAGGACCCAGCTTTGGAAGTGCTGGATTAAAGCCTGATCTCACCGCTCCAGGAGTCGGAATCATAGCAGCCCGTTCACAGCATACGGACAAGGGAAGCGGCTTTTATATGAGCATGGATGGCACCTCAATGGCCTCTCCTCATGTTGCAGGCGCTGCAGCTATTCTTTCCCAGCGTCACCCCGACTGGACCGGAGAACAGCTTAAGGAAGCTTTGATGAGCACGACCAAGAAGATTGAGGACATTAAACCTTTTGAAGGCGGGACAGGCCGTCTTGATACAGTCGCTGCACTTGGTGAAGTAAGAGCTACAGGTTCCCTTGATTTCGGATTCTATGACTGGCCGCATGAGAATGATGTTCCGGCTGAGAAGACCATTACGTATACAAATGATGGCGACCAGGATGTGACATTGGATCTGTCAGTGTCTGTCAAAGATGTGAATGGCACTGATGCACCTTCTGGAATGGTAAAGCTATCGGCTGAAAAAGTGACTGTTCCTGCAAAGGGAAGTACCGATGTCACCGTTACACTTGACCCGAATGCCGGTGATTTTGGCACCCGATATCAGGGACATATCAGCGCTTCATCAGAGGCGCAGAGCGTTGTTCATACTTCACTGGGCATGATCAAAGAAGATGAAAGATACCCGCTGACTATCAAGGCAATCGACCGGGACGGTGAAGCTGCCTCTGCATACTTCTATCTTTTAGGACCAACTGGCGAACCACAGTTTATGTCAGTGGAAGGGACAAAAGAGCTTAGACTGCCGAAAGGAACGTATTCGGTTATGTCGATGATGGATGTGGATACAGATACAGATCATGCTGGAGTGGCACTTGTCGGCGACCCGGAAATTAATCTGGAGGGCCCTCAGACCGTTATGCTTGATGCACGCAAAGCCAATGAGATTACAGTAGATGTTCCGAAGAAAACAGAAGCCAATTACCGGAAAATGGAGTATTTCCGCAGCATTGAAGGTAACGAAGTGAATGACATTTACATCGTCCCAGCAGTGGTGGACAAAATGTATGCTGCCCCAACAGAGAAAGTAAAAGGTGGCGAATTCACACAGGCAACGCGCTGGCGCCTGGCAGAACCACTGCTGACAATCGGTTATAAAGGAAAGGAACTGGATGATATCCCGCAGGCAGGAAGCACGCTTATAAACGGAAAGGATAATTTGAAGGCTGTCTATGCAGGGAATGGATCACCGGATGATTATAAAGGTCTCGATGTAAAAGGAAAAGCCGTCATTGTGCAGCGCAGTGATGAATTAACCGGATCCGAACGTGCGGCAGCAGCTTTAGCAGCAGGGGCAAAGCTATTAATTACTGTCAATGATGGGCCAGAGGAGCTAAGTGAATGGGTAGGAGTAGAAAATGAAGATTTCTCACTATCCGATAGCCCTCTTCCAGTTGCAGGCATCAGCGGCACTGAAGGCAAAGAACTGATTGAAGCGGCCAAGTCCGGAAAATTGACCTTAAAAGTCGAGGGTACTCCTGATTCGGACTACTTATATGACTTGGTGGACATGCATCATCAGGCAGTTCCTCAAAAAGTGGACTATTCACCGAAAAAGAAGGAACTTGTCCAAATCAACTCTGAATATAAATCAGATCGCCCTGCACCTGGTGCCGAGTTCCGGTACGATATCCTGGAACACAGCTTTGCCGGAGTTGGCTTCCTGCAGAAACTTTCACTCCCGTCCGTGAGAACAGAGTGGGTATCGGCTCAAAAAGGAACTTCCTGGTATCATCAGGCTGGAGTCCTTGATGCCCAGTGGGAAGTAAGACAGCCAAAAGTGGAATACAAACCAGGTCAAACATTGAATGAAGAATGGTTTTCGCCTGTAGTCCGCCCTCGTTTTGGCGCCGGCTTTTGGGCTCCATACCGTTCCGGCAATTATTTGATCCTCAATGTTCCTGCCTGGGCTGACTCTGGCCCTGGACATACAGGTGCTGACATGAATTACCCTGGCGACCAGACATTAAAGCTATATCAGGGGGATAAGCTGGTTAAAGAGGGAGCGGGCCAGGCCCTCTACTTATTTAATGAGTTTCCGGCAGAGAAAACCCAGTATAAACTTATAAGTGATGCTGCCCGTGATGCAGAGCGCTGGAACACATCAGTCCGTACACATACGGAGTGGACATTCTGGTCCGGGAAGCAGGAAGGATACCAGAACACACTTCCACTGATTTCCCTGGATTATAAAGTGGATACGGACATGGCCGGCAATTCCCTGGCCGGTAAGAAGATTAAGCTTGATTTATCAGCTGTTCAAATAGCCGATGCTCCTGAAAACGGCAAAATATCAGGAGCCAGCCTCGAAGTGTCCTTTGATGAAGGAAAGACATGGGAAGCGGCAAAGTTAGTAACTAAAGGCAATGGATGGTCTGCTGAAATCAAGCATCCAAATAAGAAGGGGGCCTCTGTCTCCCTGCGTGCCAGCGCATGGGATGATGCAGGCAATCGCGTGAAGCAGGAGATTATCAAGGCGTATGGATTAAAGTAATAAAGAAATGAACCAGGCTGTTAATGCCTGGTTTATTTTTTTGAACAGCGGATTGACCTCCGTGCTCTTCAGGAACGTATACTAGGCTATTTTAATATATTGGTTAAATCCGAGGCTTTATTTTTTAGAACGGAGGAATAACATGACCAATTTTCAATATTTTACAGGGACTATCAGGCAAATCACTGATTTTAACACCGAAGGCTGCCTTAAGATGATTTCCATTGAGAACGGTATGGGAGGAACCGTCCACTTCATCGTATCTCCTTCTACGTATGTTTTAGATCAAACCATGCTGTCTGCAGGGGACATCATTACCGGATATTATGACGGCAATGCTCCTGTACCCATGATATATCCCCCTCAATATCGCGCGCTTGTGGTCGTAAAACATACTTCCCATCAAAATGTAAAAACGGACCATTTTAATAGCCAGCTCATCAGCAGCGATGGCCAGCTGCAATTAAACGTCTCGCCGTATACCCGGATGGTGCTGACCAATGGGCAGGCCTTTACCGGCAGTCCCGCTAACAGAGACCTGGTTGTGGCCTATGGTCCTTCTACCAAAAGCATCCCTGCCCAGACCACACCATATAAAATTGTTGTTTTATGTTTATCCTCCATTTAAGAAAGCATGCAGTTATTTCGCGGCGCAATAGAAATAGGGCCCAATCTGGTGATTGGGGCCTTGGCTGTTTTGGATTGGGCGGGTTCGGACTCTGGGTGTTGCTTGGTGTCCGTAGGTTGGACCAGGTTCCGACTCTAAACCGGAGTTTTCTGCCTTTTGTGTCCGAAGGTGGACCAAGTTCCGACTCTAATCCGTGGTTCCATCCCTTTTGTGTCCAAAGGTAGACCAAGTTCCGACTCTATCTCGCGATACCCTGCCTTTTGTGTCCGAAGGTGGACCAAGTTCCGACTCTATCTCGCGGATTCCCACCTTTTGTGTCTGAAGCTGGACCAAGTTCCGACTTTATCTCGCGGGTTCCCACCTTTTGTGTCCGAAGGTGGACCAAGTTCCGACTCTATCTCGCGTTTTCTCTCCTTTTATGTCCGAAGGTGGACCTGGTCCCGACTCTACCCCCGGCCTCCCCTGCTTTTTTTAGTCCAAACCAAGCAGCTTATTACTCATCATCAATTTCCCCATCACCGATTTCATCCTCTTCTTCTACGTCTTCAACCTGTTCGTCTTCCTCAGGCTTTTCATCGTTTCCGCAGCCCGTTAACGTTACGAAAGAAAGCGATAGTAAAAGCATCAATAATAATTTTTTCATATAAGTAACCTCCTTTTGGCTAGTTTTTCTAAAAGACCCCTCTTCTATGTATGTTTACTAATTCGCCGCCTTCCTCCCTTTTGAATATTTGCACCCGGATAGGAAAACACTTGTATAAGGCTATACTATTTTTTTACTCAGATTAAAGGATGTGCCACAGATGGATTTTATACACAGTCAGCACTCGCTTTCTGCTTTGGAGTGGGGACTCAGGGCTGTCATCTCTTATTTCTTCTTAGTTATTGTCGTCCGGGTGCTGGGGCAGCGTGCTATTTCCCAATTAAGGCTCCTTGATTTAGTAATGGCTTTCGTCATAGGCAACATTATTGCCCATCCCTTATCAGATGAGGAGCTTGGATTAAAAGGCTCCATGATTACAACGATTGTGCTGGTAATACTTTACCTGATCAGTTTATTCAGTGTACTGAAATGGCCGGCAGTCAGAAATCTGGTGAATAGCAAGCCCATCACCGTCGTGCAGAATGGCGAAATCCTATACAAAGGCTTAAACAAAGCAAGGATTTCTATTGATGTGCTTCTGGAGGAACTGCGGGAGAAAAAAGTGGAAGATGTCAAAAAGGTGGCGCTGGCTCTGTGGGAACCGAGCGGGAATATTTCGTTCTTTTTAGATCCCAAATATGAACCTATTACACCTGCATACCTTCAAAGGAGTGCGGAACCATTTGATTTGCCAAGAACGATTATTAAAGAAGGTAAAGTGGATAAACAAACACTGCAAACCATGCAAAAGGATGAAGGATGGCTAATCGCCCATCTACAGCGTTTTTATCAGACGGAAATAAATAATGTTCTGTTAGCTACCCTGGACAGCAAAGGAACTTTGAAGATATTTTTATATCAATAATTCGGTTGTAGTTTTCACCATTCTGTCACAACTCTCTCTAATCCCCCTGTCGTTTTCCCCCTTTCATTTCGATTATCAGTGATGAAAGGGCGGTGCAAAGATATGAATCTTAAATCAGGCAGTGTGAACCAGTTTGAACAGTTTTCTCAGTTTAAAGACCTTCAGGAATTTAATGCCCATCTGGAAATGTGGCTGGCCGTATATAAAATTAAGTTTTCAAAAGGAGAACTTGTTGGGCTGAAACGGCTTATCCGTTTTGCCGCGAAGGTTCCCGGTGTTTCCAATGCAAAGATCGGGACCGTTTTAAAAGCCATTCATGCTGAATACAGCGGCAATGGCATTTCACGCTCTACTTTTAAAAGAATGATTGCAAAAGCCATAAGTCTCGGCATTTTCACTGTTCATGAAACAGAAAGAAAAAATGGCTCGCAATCCAGCAACTTATATGTATTTAATCGTTTTCCCCAAAGTGGGCCACCCAAAAAGGAAAAAATGGACCACCCTAAAACTATCAATCTTTCTAAAACTAATAACCATCAAAAGATTACTAAACGTAACGAAACCGAACTTGATTACCGCTTTACCAGTGATCGTGTTCCAAGAGCATTCACCGAGCTTGTCCAATACTTTTTCCCGGAAGCAAAGCAGATCGAGGAATTCTGGAAAATGACAGCCATTGCTGCCTATAAACATAATTGTGAACAAAATGTGAACGTTGTACAGGATTTAGCGATTCAGGCTTTTCAACAGCTGATCCGGAAAATGAAAACCTCTTCAATAGCCCGTCCTATCGCGTATTTCTATGGGATTGTAACGAAAAAATTTGAAGAACAATACTACGAAGAATTATACGAAATGGGCTTTTCAGCGTATGAAAAAGATGTTTTCGCGGAATTTTTTTATAAAAAATAAAAAAAACTTGCTTAATGCCCGTAATTCTCAAGTTAGACCCCCTAACTCCGGAATTAGACCCCTTAATTCCTGAGTTAAGGGGTCTAAACGGCCGATTTACGGCTTTTGCCCAATTCGCAAAAATAGGATAAAAAACCTATATTTGAGCTACCCGGGAATACTTTGAAAGCGCGCTTTCCTGAAGGGAATCCAGCATGGAAAGCTTTGAGCAAGTGGCAGTGCAATTTGAACCGATGATTCACCAGATTATACGGTCTTTAAACATTTATCAAAATCAGGAAGACTATTTTCAAATTGGCCTGATTCGTCTTTGGGAGGCGTGGAAACTATTTGATCCTTCAAGGGGAAACTTTTTGACGTTTGCTTATTCCATCGTTAAACAGGGACTCATTGATGAGTTGAGAAAAACCAGGATGCAGAAAAACAGCGCTGTCACCCTTAGTGAGGAATTCTGGTCATCAGTGGAATCTGTCTATACATTCCAGCCTCTCGAAAAAGAGAAGCTTCTTTCTTACTGCAGCAGCCTCACCCAAAACCAGACCATATGGGTGCTTTCGACTTTCCTCCTTGATTTGTCAACCAAAGAGATCGCTGCACAGCAGGGAGTAACTGTTTCAGCGGTAAAAGCCTGGAAAAAAGGAGCCCTGATAAAACTTAGGACTACTATTCCGCAAAACTAAAAATTTTTATCGGGCACCATGTCTTTTTTCAGCCTTCATTTCGATTATATAGGTGAAAAGGAGGTGAGCAGAAATGGCACAGGCAATCATCACTACTTCTAAGCTTCGCCTGGTTTTTGAAACAGGATTGAACGGACAGGGCAAACCTGTCTATAAATCAAAAACCTATAACAGCGTGAAGCAATCCGCTACCGCGGACCAGCTTTTCACAGTGGGACAGGCAATCGCCGGATTATCCAGCTACCCGCTGTCAGAGCTGAACAGAAATGACAGCTTCAATATTTTAGGCTAATCCCGGTTGGAAATAACGATGTGGGAGGTGAAAGGAATGGCAAAGACACTTGAAATGACATTTGTAACGGAACTGGGCAAGGAAACCAAATTATCGGTTGACAGCCCGAAGGAGCCGATTAATCCAGCTGCGGTTAAGGCAGCGATGGAACAGATCATTGCAGCTAATGCATTTGACGGCAATGGCGGGGACTTTGTTTCTATTAAGGATGCCAGATTAATAGAACGCAATGTAAAAGATTATGAGTTAGTGTAAGGAAATGAGGCCGGATTCTTAGAAACCGGCCTTTTTAAGCTATAAAGAAAGGAGCATGCCTAATGGAACAAATGGTCACCCTGATCAGCGAACTCGGCTTCCCGATTGTGGTCACGCTTTTTCTGCTGAGCCGGATTGAAGCCAAGCTTGATGTGGTCGTGTCCTCAATCCAGGGATTGCCGGATCGGCTGAAAGAATAGAAAAGCGAAAGCGCCTTGACCAAAACTATGGTCAGGCGCTCTAAAAAGGGACCTACTTTTTCGCAACCGGAATCCAGATTTCACTGCGGAAGGTGGGAGAAGCGGTATCTTTGCTTTCATTCCATAGAATTTCCGGCCCTTCTACTTGCTGGTAAGAGGATGAAGGGAACCATTCTGAGTAGATTCTTCCCCAAACATTCTGAAGCGTTTCCGGAAACGGCCCCACTGCTTCAAAGACAGCCCATGAACAGGCTGGAACCTCAAGTGATGACATTCCCTCCGGACATTCCTGAACGGTGGCAGCTCCGATAAAGTGGTCAAGCTCACCCTTTTCCTCCATTCTTCCTTCCGAAAAATTGGCTGAAGCACTGATCAGGCCAAATGGCTCTGTATCAGATAACCCTTTGAGCTTTTGAATCATTTTTTCATCCAGGCTCTTCCACATGGCTGCAATCTCCGGATTCACCCCGTTAAAAATAATCGGTACCCGTTTTTTTAAACCCACAATCCTAAAGGCCTTTTTTTCTTCTATACGATAATTCATTTCAGTTCCTCCCTTAATAGATAAATGGAAAGTCATCGGAGGATAAGCCTTAAGGGCATGGCCATTGCTCCTCGCTTCTGAAGGAGTAATGCCATGAAGCTGCTGGAATGCCCTCGTAAACGAATCCGGCGAGCTATATCCATATTGGAGCGCTACATCAATGATCTTGGCATTCTTATCCTTCAGATCAAAGGCAGCCAAAGTCAGCCGCCTCCTCCGGATATACTCGGCAAGCGTTACCCCGGCGAGAAACGAAAACATTCGCTTAAAATGGTATTCTGAGCAACACGAAATCCTTGCTGCTTCTTTGAAGTCGATCTCATCCATTAAATGCTCTTCAATATACCTCATCGCTCGATTCATATTTTGCAGCAAATCCATATCGATGACCTCCTTGTATCTATAGATTAGCAGGAGCCGCTGGTGTGAACCCGACAATACATGCACGGAAATGCAGGATTGTTATTCCTTTTTATATTTCTTTTTTAACGTGTCAGAGACAATTCCCCCGCCGAGCATGAGTACCAGCGGTCCAAAATTCCAGAAAAACGATCCGCGCAGAGGGATTTCCAAATCTGTAAAATGATTAAGTCCTAAAATGCCCAGTTTAATGAGCAGCATAGCCAGCCCGATCATAAATAAAATTTCAAAAAACACTTTCATTCTTGGATAAGCAAGCTGCCTGCTGTCCTTTATCACTTTCTCTGTCAATTCCCCGTCACTCCTTAATAATTCATCAATTGTAACTCCAAATAGATCACTCAGTTTAATAATGATTTCAATGCTGGGGTAGTTCTGGCCATTTTCCCATTTTGAAACAGACTGGCGGCTCACAAACAGCTTTTCAGCCAGTTCCTCCTGTGACCAGCCTTTCTCTTTCCTCTCCTTTTTCAGCTTTTCCGCAAAAATCATATTCGCTATCACCTTTCTCAAAGTCGATCATCTCATTATGGTAATTTTTTGGGTCAAAAGTAAAGATAGGAATGGTTGCTGGGGGGCGCACGCAGGGGTTGCATGGCTTTCCGGCGGGGTTTTTACGCCTTTTTTCCATTTATCTTAAAGCCCGCATTACTCGCTGAAAAGAGACATAAATAGGCTCCCATCCTATGCACGGGAGCCTTAATGCCATCATAATTTCGTATAGACATGCACGCAATTGCGTCCTGCCTGCTTGGCCGCATATAATGCTTTGTCCGCACGGTTCAGAAGCTGGTATAGAGTCTCCTCCGACTCTTTATCTGCCTGGGCCACACCCAGGCTCAGCGTGACCGGAATGGTTTTAGTCTCTGTCACGAGCGGATGTGATTGGAGACAGCTGCGCAGCCGTTCAGCCACTTCTGCGGCTTCAGACTCTGTGCATCCTGCTACGGCCAGTACAAACTCCTCGCCGCCATAACGGGCAAACAGTTCCTCCTTCTTCAGCTGGGATTGGCAAACAGCTGCGGCATGCACCAGAACCTGGTCACCAACGGAATGTCCATACGTATCATTAACATGTTTAAAATGATCAATATCCAAAAGAATAACGGAAAAAGGGGCAGCCGTCTTTATAGCCTCAGCGAACTGACGGGTGCTTTGCTGAAAAAAGGCCCGGCGGTTATAAATCCGGGTAAGTTCATCATAATAGGCTTGATGCTCCAGCTGAAGCTGTAAGCTTTTTAACTCCGTAATATCTGTAAAAATAATGAGCAGTCCCTTTCTCTTATGGACATGCTGTAAAGACGAGATGCGGACCTGATAAGTCCGTTTGACAGGACCCGAAGCATCCAGCTCAATTTCCTGAGTATTGTCAGCTTCCTCTAGTCTAAAAGGGAATGCGATGTCTGCCATCTTCGGCCACATCTTTTCAAAATCCTGTCCATACATAAGTCTGTCCAATGGCGGAAACATTCTTTTGCACGCCTGATTGGACTCAATAATTCTGTTGGACTCATCCAGTACAATAACACCATCATTAATGCTGTTAAAAATTGCATCTTTGGCAAAGGGCATAACGGTAAATAGCCGTGATGAGCTGATCGACCAGAAATATAGAAGTGAAGATAGCCATAGGATCATTGGAACCGGGTCGATTCCTGGAGGCGTGAATCCGACTAGATAGATAAATGCAGTCACCATAGGAACCAGCTGTCCGAACGCGATGGCGATCAGCTGCGGGCGATAGATTTTCGCAGTTTCTTTCCAATGAGAGAGAACCAGCAGAAATGCCACAAACATGCAGGAGAAGGTATACACGCCATGAATCATATACCATCTGCCAATTTCCTGATAAACATAAGGCGCACCCAGCAGCGGATCGATCTCAAAAACCCGATAATGAAGATGATGCCAATCATTAGCAGCAACCATAAGAAGCGTAATAAAGGGGAGAATAAGCAGAGCCATACAGCGTCTTAACGTTATTCTAAATCCCAGATACTGCATGATGAACAACAGTCCCAAAGGCGGAGAAAAGGCCATCCCTGTATAGAGTGCAGTGGTCCAGAACTTAATTTCCTCAAGAGTCGACGACATCAGGCCGAATGCAGAAGCAAAGCAATAAATCGTAATGGATGCCGTATAAATCATAAATAGCCGGGCGATATGAGTATACTGATGCTGTTTGGCAAAAACATAAGCACATAAGCACAAATTAAACACGCCAGATGTACAAATAAGCGTAATATAAGCTGTCAATTCCGATTTCAAGGGGGAATACCTCATCAAATTATTTTTCTTTAATGTAGCATATCAAAAGTGATATGGGGCTTTTTATGGGAAAATAATCATCCAGTCTCCCACAAAAAAAGAACCTTCATCCTTCGGATCAAGGTTCTCCAACTTTTAGCTATAAGCAAGCTCCTGCTGTTTTTCCTTTTCGCTTAGACCCAGCACCTGCCCTGTGGATTCATGAATCTCACGGAACAGCTCAGGGTGTTCAGATAGTGACATGCCGTAGGACGGAATCATTTTCTTAATTTTAAAGTGCCACTCGTCCATTTTCTCAGGGAAGCACTTCTGCAATACCTCAAGCATGACATTCACGGCTGTTGAAGCACCCGGTGAAGCTCCGAGCAGAGCAGCAACCGTGCCGTCAGACGCACTGACTACCTCTGTGCCAAACTGCAGGGTTCCTTTTCCAGCTGGTGTATCCTTGATGACCTGTACACGCTGGCCTGCCACAACGACACTCCAGTCTTCACTCTTTGCGTTTGGAATGAACTCACGCAGTTCCTCTACGCGCTGTTCATGCGAAAGCATGACCTGCTGAATCAGGTATTTTGTCAGCGCCATTTCCTTTGCACCTGCAGCCAGCATGGTGATGACATTATTTGGCTTAACGGACTTGATCAGGTCCATATTGGAGCCTGCTTTCAAGAACTTCGGCGAAAAGCCGGCAAACGGGCCAAACAGCAAGGATTTTTTGTTATCAATAAATCTTGTATCCAGATGCGGCACAGACATTGGAGGAGCACCTACTTTGGCTTTTCCGTACACCTTCGCATGATGCTTCTCGACGATTTCCGGATTATTGCAGACAAGGAACAGTCCACTTACCGGGAATCCGCCAATATGCTTGGATTCAGGGATGCCCGTCTTCTGAAGCAGATGCAGGCTTCCACCGCCTCCGCCGATAAAGACAAACTTCGCCTCATGGTTTTCAATTGTGCCGCTCTCTATATTTTTCACTTTTACATTCCATGATGCATTGCCGCCACGCTTCAAATCCTCAACGCTATGCTTGTAATGGACATTAACATTTTTATTCTTTAAATGGTCAAACAGCATGCGCGTTAACGCACCGAAGTTGACATCCGTTCCAGAGTCGATTTTTGTGGCTGCAATCGGCTCATCCGACTCACGGCCTTCCA
Source organism: Cytobacillus sp. GQ23 (assembly GCF_059758675.1). Lineage (NCBI taxonomy): Bacteria > Bacillati > Bacillota > Bacilli > Caryophanales > Bacillaceae > Cytobacillus > Cytobacillus sp. GQ23. Next base: position 102,804 of record NZ_JCAXER010000011.1, on the reverse strand, counting down.
TCATCACCGGGATCCATTCCTTAAGCTTCTTTGGATCATCGGAAAATTCCATGCCCTGAAACAGCGGATTAGCTGACAGCGCTTCCAATCGTTTTTTCAAAAACGAAACATTTTTTTCCCCCTGAACAAAGCTCATATGAGGAATTGGCATAATAAAGTCCTGCGGATTAGTAATCAGGTTGTTTTCTACCAGATATGACCAAAACTGTCTGGAAAGCTGAAATTGTTCATTTACATTAATCGCTTTAGCGATATCTATTGACCCATCAGATTTTTCGGATGTATAGTTAAGCTCGCACAATGCAGCATGTCCCGTCCCTGCATTATTCCATTCGTTAGAGCTTTCTTCTCCTGCGCTAGCGAGCTTTTCAAACACTTTGATTTCCCATTCAGGTGCTAATTCTTTCAGTAAAGACCCCAAAGTCGCGCTCATGATTCCGGCACCAATTAAGATAACGTCTGTTTTGTTCTGTACGCTGCTCATTATAAACCCTTCCTTATCCCAGAATTTTGCCAAAAACTGCAGGCGCTTTACTCAGGCATCACCACTTGAAAGGCATCACCTAAGGACGCACCTTTTCCGTCACACAAAATACACATTCTATTCTATTATAATAATTGTTAGGGTAAGATAGCTAGCATTATCTGATAATTATATACTATTTTAGACAAATTAGAAAGAGGGCGGAGTATGGAGGAACAAAAACAGCAGATAAAACGATTCCAGTATTGGAAGTTTTGTCTGCTGTTTGGTACCTTTATGCCTTTTTTAGAATTTCCTGCACTTCACTCAGGCTGGGAAGACCAGTCATAGCGCCTTTTTTGGTTACGGCGAGTCCTCCTGACACATTTGCAAAGCGAATCATGGAAGCCATCTCATCCAGCGAATGATCCTCAAAAGCTTTAGATGATTCATTTATGCAATAGAGAAGTCCGGAAACGAATGCATCTCCGGCACCCGTGGTATCCACCACCTTGTAGGGCAAGGCTGGAATTCTCCCGATCTCATCTTTATAGCGGAAGATGCAGCCATCGCCGCCCAATGTAACGATTGTCAGCTTATTTTCAGGAAACCGGGATATTCCCTCTTCCATATGATTGCATCCGGTTAAAAAGGTGAGCTCCTCCTCTGAAATTTTTACAATATCGGCATAGGGAAGCGCACCCAGTATTTCTGCTTTTGCCCTTTCCTCGGAATCCCATAATCCTATGCGGAGATTGGGATCATAGGAAATAAGCATATCCATTTCCTTAGCCCTCTTCACTGCTTGAAGGGCTGCAGTTCTTGAAGGCTCATGAATGAGTGAAATCGAGCCAAAGTGAAAAATCCTGTATTCTTCGAAAATGTTCCAATCAATCTCGTCTTTATTCAGGAACCGATCTGCGCTTGGGTTAATGTAAAAACTAAAATCCCGTTCACCAGTGGGCTCTAATGTCACAAACGTAAGGCCTGTCCGCGCCACATCCGTCAATTTCATATATTGGGTATGAACCCCATATCCCTCCAGGGTCTCCTTAAGAAAATGCCCAAGCACATCGTTGCCGACTTTCCCAATAAAGGCAGCCTTTCCTCCAAGCTTCGAGACTCCAACCGAAACATTGGCCGGTGCCCCGCCTGGAGCCTTTTGATAAGCAGTATTTTCAAAATCAAGGGGGATAAAGTCTATCAGAGCTTCCCCTAAACATAGAACTCCTTTCATAGCACACCTCATAAAAAAGTTATTTTCCCCCCATCTCCCACAAGGATACCGAAACGCCCGCATCCCCGCTAAAGAAAATCGTTTCATCGTCAGAATCAGGAAAATACCGTGCGGTAAATACTTCCTCTCCTCCATTTACGAAGATCTCCAGTGAAGAGTGGTCCATAAATACATGCAGGCTGGATAGACTTGAAATCTTGCAGGTTCTTGACTCCTGCATTCCTGATTTTACATTTCTTCTTTGCAGCTGGATTACCTTTTGGTCCGGATAATAAATAAGAGAAACCTCATTGCGGAAATCCACTTTGAACATACCCCTTATGTGCATAGGTAAGTTCAGCATAAGCTCAGCCGTTTTTCCGCTTATGCCCTCCAGCTGCAGCCTTTCACCTTTTATCTCCACGTCATGGAGCTCCGTTTTATCTTTGCGGAGCTTTTTAAATTCTTCCACAGGAGTCTGTATGAGCCTTCCGTTTTTCATATTCAGCACTCTTGGCATGGTCAATGCATGGACCCAGCGATAACGGACCGTCGGCTGGCTGGATTCAGCTTCATCTGTAATGCCCATCCACCCATAAAGAATCCTTCTTCCTGAATCATCTTTAAAGGTTTGCGGAGCATAAAAATCAAAGCCGCGATCCAGCTCAGTAAAAGAACCATGTGTAAACTTCGCTTTTTCGTAATCGAGCTTTCCGGAAAAATATCCCGATTGAAAGAGATTATGGTACTCATATCCGCTGGGCTCAAGTCCCTGCGGTGAGACAAGGAGTATCTCCTGTCCATCAAGCTCAAATAAATCCGGGCATTCCCACATATAGCCAAACTCTTCAAGTCCATTCATTTTTGCGCCGGCAATCTTCCCTTTTTCCTGCCAATGGTGTAAATCCTTTGATGCAAAGAGGACAGCAGCCCCCTTCTGCTCAAGGGTCTGCGCTCCAACTACCATATAGAAGTGCCCATCCTTTTCCCAGACCTTTGGATCCCGGAAATGAGCTGTATACCCTTTTGGCAGCTCCAGGACTGGCCCTTTCTTTTCAAAATGGACACCATCCTCAGAAACAGCAAGACACTGATACGTTTCCCGCTTGCCATCCTCCGTTTTCACATTTCCTGTATAAAAGAGATACAGCTTTCCATCATGCTCTATCGCACTTCCAGAATAGCAGCCATTCCGGTCATACCACTGATCAGGAGCGAGCGCGATCGGCTCCTCCTGCCAGTGGATGAGATCCCTGGATGAGTAATGTCCCCAATACTTTGCACCATGGGCAGTCTCAAACGGGTTCCATTGATAAAACACATGATAAACACCCTTGAATTGTATTAAGCCATTCGGATCATTCAGTAATCCGACAGGCGGCATGAGATGATACTTCAGCCGGCAGGGATCCTGATTGACCAAGTGACTGTTTTTTTCTGCCTCCATGCGGGCTTTCTTGAATAAATCTATATCCGTCATATTAGAACATCCTTGCTGTTGATATTTCTGTTACTGTCCCTGTTCCACTTCTTTCTTTGCTTTATCCGAGAATCCAAACATCCATGTCAGAGCGAAGGCTACTGCGAGGGCAATCACATTGACTAAAATGTACAGGAGAACCTGGCCGTTCAAGTAAAGGAGGGTACCAGGAATAACGGTCACAGCCATTCCTGTCGCTTTCAGCTGCAGCAGGGAGGCAACGAAACCTCCGGCAGCTCCGCCAATCAGTCCCATAAGAAACGGCTTGCCGTAGCGCAGATTGACACCGAACAATGCCGGCTCGGTTATTCCCAAAAACGCAGATATAGCGGATGGGAAAGCCAGTGCCTTTAACTTGGCTGATTTTGTTTTTAAAGCAACTGCTAACGTTGCACCGCCTTGGGCTGCAACGGAACATGTAATAATTGCGTTGTATGGGTTGCTTTTATATTGAGCCAGCAGCTGTATCTCCAGCATGTTGAAAATATGATGAACACCAGTGATAACGATTAGCTGATTAAGTCCTCCAATCAAGATTCCGCTGATTCCGAACGGCCATGAGAGCACTGTGATGGTAACATCCAGTATGCTTTGCTCCACTATATGGAATATAGGCCCAATGACCAGAAGCGCTAATCCAATCATGATCAGGAGGGTTAAGAACGGGGTAATAATTAAATCCAGCGCATCCGGCACCCGTTTTCGAATAGCCCTCTCCAGTTTTGCCCCAATAATCCCGGCAATAAAGGCTGGAAGGACAGAGGCCTGATAGCCGACAATCGGAATAAACCCAAAGAAGTAAATCGGTTCAACTCCTCCGCCTGCTACATCCCATGCATTTGGGAGGGAAGGACTGACAAGCATCAACCCCAGGATTAAACCAATGATTGGGGTCCCGCCAAACACTCTAAAGGTTGACCAGGCGACAAGAGCCGGAAGGAAAATAAACGCCGTATCCGTCAGTACCTGAGTAAATAAGATGAAATTTTCTGATACATCAGCTTCTGTCATGCCAAATAAAGCAAGGATTTCCTCCTGCATCACCAGCCCGCGCAGCCCCATAAAGAGCCCTGTCGCGACAAGGACTGGAATAATCGGCACAAATACATCCCCAAATTTCCGGATCGCCCTTTGGAAAGCCGAGCCGCTTTTAACAGCTTCTTTTTTCTGCTCTGATGCTGACATGGAATCTATATCCAGGCCGGATACTTCTTCATAGACTTTATTAACGGTTCCAGTGCCAAAAATAATCTGATATTGGCCCGAATTGAAGAAAGCCCCTTTTACCTTATTGATGCTTTCAACTCTTTCCTGATCAATTTTTTCCTGATCATTCACCATTAGCCGCAGCCTGGTTGCGCAGTGGGCCACTGACTGAATATTTTCCCTGCCGCCGACTGCTTCTATTAAATCTTCCGCAATTTTACGATACTCCGACATCCTCTTCACCCCTATTTTTATAGTCTTGTGGAATCGATTCCATAATGGTTAAAAAATAACGGAACGTCCCTTTGTGAAATCGATTCCATAAAAGCGAAAATAAAAGTGTAATCGATTAAATCTTTCGTATGAAATCGATTACACGACCATTATATACTTTCTCTCTCTACAAGTCTATAATTAATTTTCCGCGTTTTTTCCAGGCTATGCTCCCCATTGATTTTTTGCAGAATCAGCAAAGCTGCTTCCCTCCCTGCATCTTCAAAGGAAAAATCAATAGTTGTTAAGGCCGGGGTGATATATTTAGACAGCTCAGATCCACCCATACCTGCAATCGCCACATCACCGGGAACAGAATAGCCATTTTGCCTTAGATACCGTAAGGCGCCAATCGCCAGACGGTCTGTCACAGCCACGACTGCCTGCGGTTTATCTTCTGCAGATTCCATAATATTCTTCATGCCATTAAACCCGGAATCAATATCAAAAATCCCCTTCTGAAGCCAGGCCGATTCAACGGATAGCTGATGCTCCTTCATGGCATCTAGGTACCCTTGTTTCCGCAGGTAACCCACCGCACGGTCAGCCTCATCCACTCCAATAAAAGCAATTTTTTTATATCCCTTTCGGATTAGCAGGCCTGCCATATCCCGCGCAGCCTGATATTCATCAAAAATGACACTCGTCAATTCTTCCGCATGCTGCCCCACCATGATAAATGGGATGTTCAGTTGACGGATCTCCCGAATCAATTCCGGCTCCACGTTTGTAGCTGACAGAATCATGCCGTCCACATTCCTGCTTTTAAGAAGCCGTATATATTCAATCTCTTTTTCGGCGTGAAGATTTGTATTAGCAAGCAGAATTTGATAGCCTTCTCCGGCCAATACTTCATCAATTCCATTAACCAGACGGCTTGACGTTTCAGTGCTGATCTTTGGGAGAATAACCCCGATAACCTTAGTTTTTTTCGTGCGGAGCGACTTCGCATGGGCACTTGGGACATAACCGGTCTCCTCTATTACATGAAGGACCCTTTTCCTCGCGTCCTCACTCACATAACCGGAATTATTCAAAACCCTTGAAACAGTTGTCCGAGAAACCTTCGCCCTTTCTGCTATTTCCTTAATGGTAATCATCTAAATCCTCCCGGGCAAAATAGTCTATTATCATTTTACACAAATGAAGGAAAAAGGAAATAGCGGGCTCTGGGCTGGATGCAATATGAATTGTTATTTTTTAAATTTGCTTTAAAATAGTGGTAAAGAAAGGAAGTGGAGAATGTTAGTAAAAAGAAGATTTCCGTCAGATGAATTAAGGTCCATGCGATATTTAAACACCCGAATGGAGTTAACTGAAAGAGAAAAGCAGCATTGGTCAAACCTTGAAAAAGGTTATGAAGGAGAGTTAAAATTTGACCTTCTCGCAGAAAACCTGACCGAAGAAAGACTGGTGATTCATGACCTTTTACTGGAAGTAAACAACTCCTATTTTCAAATTGACTCCTTAATCATTTCAGAAGGAATAATCCATTTAGCAGAAATTAAAAATTTCCAGGGAGACTGGCACCTGGAATCAGACAAGTTATATGCCGTAAATACCGGCCGGGAATATAAGAATCCTGTATACCAATTAAAAAGAAGTGCTGCCTTATTCCGCCAGCTTCTTCAAACCCTTCAATCTAACGTCCCTGTTGAAGCCTCCGTTATTTTTATCAACCCTGAATTCACCTTATACCAAGCCCCCATGGATCAGCCCATTATTTTGCCCACCCAAATAAACCGCTTCCTGAAAGACTTGAACCATATCCCGTCCAAATTAAATGAGGGTCACCGAAAACTGGCACAGCAATTACTTTCACTCCATCAAACCAAAAATCCTTACACCATGTTGCCTGAGTATCACTTTGACCAGCTGAAAAAAGGGATGTACTGCAAGGTTTGTCAGTCTCTTCTCAACCGTATAAACAAGGACCTTGTATGCGGAGAATGCGGCAGGCATGAAAAAATAGAACAGGGCATTCTGCGGAATATAAAGGAATTTAAACTCCTTTTTCCCGGGAGAAAGCTGACGACCCAAAGCATTTATGAATGGTGTAATGCTGATATTAGCAAAAGAACTTTCTCCAGGGTATTAAAGAAAAATTATTCGATGTGGGGCAGCACCAGTAATACCTATTTTGAGTGAGAGGATTGGGTTTGGCAGAGAGTTTAGGTTCTTGGTACGGAAGTAATCACGGGTTTAGACTTTGGGTGCTAGATTTCTTTACTTTAGTTTGGGCAGGTTTTGACGTTAGTTCCGGGGGGGGGCCTCTCTTGTGTCAGAAGGTGACCCAGGTTCTGACTCTAGTTACCGGGTTTCTTCTCTTTGTGTCAGAAGTTGGACCCGGTTCTGACTCTAGTTCCGGGGGGGCCTCTCTTTGTGTCAGAAGTTAACCCGGGTTCTGACTCTAGTTACCGGGTTTCTTCCCTTTGTGTCAGAAGTTAACCTGAGTTCTGACTCTAGTTCCGGGGGGACCTCTCTTTGTGTCAGAAGTTGGACCCGGGTCTGACTCTAGTTCCGGGAGGGCCTCTCTTTGTGTCAGAAGTTGACCTGAGTTCTGACTCTAGTTCCGGGAGGGCCTCTCTTTGTGTCAGAAGTTGACCCGGGGTCTGACTCTAGTTACCGGGTTTCTTCCCTTTGTGTCAGAAGTTGACCCCGGGTCTGACTCTAGTTCCGGGAGGGCCTCTCTTGTGTCAGAAGTTGACCCCGGATCTGACTCTAGTTCCGGGAGGGCCTCTCTTTGTGTCAGAAGTTGGACCCGGTTCTGACTCTAGTTACCGGGTTTCTTCTCTTTGTGTCAGAAGTTGGACCCGGTTCTGACTCTAGTTCCGGGGGTTCCTCCTTTTTATGTCAGAAGTTGACCCGGGATCCGACTCTAGTTACCGGGTTTCTTCCCTTTGAACCCAAATTCAACCAGCAAATCCAAATAAAATAAGATGTAAAGCGTTTGCATTTTATTTTATTTGCATTATAATACTTGTATACAAGTATACACGTATACTCAAATGTCATTTTATAAAGGTGATGTTATGAATAATTCCACAGAATTTCTATATCCTCAAAAATGGCTTTCTAAGGCTTCCTCTGGCGATCGTGTCGCATATGAGCTTAGGATGCGCATTATTGCAGGTTTGATTGAAAGCGGTACCACACTTTCTGAAAATAAGCTGGCAGCTGATTTCGCGGTGAGCCGTTCTCCTGTTCGTGAAGCCTTACGGACACTGGCATCTGAAAATATTATCCGCTTAGGACGAAATGGTGCGGTTGTTGCCGGTTTGACCGAAAAAGAAATAGAAGAAATTTACGATGTTCGTCTCATGATTGAAACATTTGTGTTTGAACGACTTACCAATATGGACACAAATGAATTGACCATGGAGCTCAGCAAGGTTTTAGAAATGATGAAAGTAGCAGTTAAATATCAGGATGCTGATGAGTTTGCGTATCAGGATATTCTGTTCCACGAAATTATCATCGGATCCATTGGCCATTCTTACATCCAGCTGATCTGGAATAATTTAAAGCCCGTGATGGAAGGCTTCATTCTTTTATCCATGCGCGTGCGATTTAAGGAAAATTATGAAGACCTTGATCGGATTGTGAAAAATCATGAACTGTATATTGATGCAATCAAATCTAAGGATAGAAACCTCATGATTAAGTCCTTACACGAAAATTTTGATGATGTTCAAGGGAAAGTAGACGACTTATGGAGATCACAACAAATGCTATCTAAAGGGGTTAAACAACAAGATGACTAGCTATATGTTAGGGATTGATATAGGGACCACCAGTACAAAAGCCGTGTTATTCAGTGAAAAAGGCGATGTGATTCAGCAGGAGAACATTGGTTATCCTCTGTACACGCCTGATATCTCAACTGCCGAGCAGAATCCGGAGGAGATTTTCTCTGCCGTCGTTCAAGCCATAGCGAACATTATGAAAAACCACCATGATAAAAACCTGAGCTTTGTCTCGTTCAGCAGTGCGATGCACAGTGTGATTGCGATGGATGAGAATGACCTGCCGCTTACCCCAGTGATTACCTGGGCCGATAACCGCAGCGAAGCATGGGCACGCAAAATTAAAGAAGAATGGAATGGACATGAAGTCTATAAACGGACCGGAACACCAATTCATCCGATGTCCCCATTAAGCAAGATCACCTGGCTTGTGAAGGATCGTCCGGAGATCGCCAGCAGGACAAAGAAATATATCGGCATTAAAGAATATATTTTCAAAAAGCTCTTTAATGAATATGCTGTCGATTATTCACTTGCTTCCTGCATGGGAATGATGAATCTCAAGACATTGGACTGGGATGAGGAAGCATTAGCGATTGCGGGCATCAACCGCTCACAGCTATCCAACCTTGTCCCTACTACAAAGATGTTCCAGAACTGCGATCCTATTTTAGCCAAACAAATGGGCATCGATCCTAAGACTCCTTTTGTGATCGGCGCAAGTGATGGAGTTCTTTCCAACTTGGGTGTGAACGCGATCAGAAAAGGCGAAATTGCGATTACCATTGGGACAAGCGGCGCGATCCGGACCATTATTGATAAGCCGCAGACCGATGAAAAAGGGAGAATTTTCTGCTACGCCTTAACGGAAAATCATTGGGTGATTGGCGGTCCGGTGAACAATGGGGGAATGGTCCTCCGCTGGATCCGGGATGAATTTGCCTCATCTGAAGCCGAAACGGCCAAGAGATTGGGCATTGATCCGTACGAAGTATTAACCAAAATTGCCGACCGCGTAAGACCGGGGGCAGATGGCCTGCTGTTCCATCCGTATCTCGCAGGTGAACGCGCTCCTTTATGGAACCCGGATGTGCGCGGATCCTTCTTCGGATTAACGATGTCCCATAAGAAGGAGCATATGATTCGGGCAGCGCTGGAAGGCGTCATTTATAATCTGTACACCGTTTATTTAGCATTAGTCGAATGTATGGATGGCCCGGTAAGTCGGATTCAGGCAACAGGAGGCTTCGCCAGATCTGAGGTTTGGCGGCAAATGATGTCCGATATTTTTGAATCGGAGGTCGTCATACCTGAAAGCTATGAAAGTTCATGTCTCGGCGCCTGTATTTTAGGTTTATATGCCACAGGAAAAATCGACTCCTTTGAAGCCGTTTCAGACATGGTGGGCGATACTTATAAGCACACACCGAAAGAAGAGGCGGCAAAAGAATATAGACAGCTGCTGCCGATCTTTATCAAATTATCAAGAGCGCTGGAAGATGAATATTCTTCGATCGCAAGCTATCAAAGAAGCTTAATACAACAAAACTAGGGGGAAATGACAATGCCGCTGTTAATAGTAGCAATTGGTATCGTTGCCTTATTAATTCTGATAATGGGCTTGAAATTAAATACCTTTATTTCATTGATTATCGTTTCTTTTGGTGTTGCGCTGGCACTCGGAATGCCGCTCGACCAAATTGTCAAAACCATTGAAGCTGGATTAGGCGGAACACTTGGCCACTTGGCGCTCATCTTCGGTCTTGGCGCCATGCTGGGCAAACTGATCGCCGATTCAGGCGGCGCCCAGCGAATTGCCATGACTCTTGTCAATAAATTCGGTGAAAAGAATATCCAATGGGCGGTAGTGGCTGCATCCTTTATTATCGGTGTCGCCTTATTCTTTGAAGTGGGACTTGTATTATTAATCCCGATCGTATTTGCCATTTCAAGGGAGTTAAAGATTTCCATTTTGTTTCTTGGTATTCCGATGACAGCAGCTTTATCTGTCACACATGGATTCCTCCCTCCTCACCCGGGTCCAACCGTTATTGCCGGTGAATACGGTGCAAACATTGGTGAAGTATTGCTTTATGGTTTTATCATTGCGGTTCCAACTGTTTTTTTAGCTGGACCGGTATTTACGAAAATTGCTAAAAAGCTCGTTCCGGCTTCATTCACAAAAAGCGGAAGCATCGCTTCTCTGGGAGAACAGAAAACCTTTAAGCTTGAAGATACACCAGGCTTTGGAATCAGTGTATTTACGGCTTTGCTACCTGTTATTTTAATGTCAATCGCAACGATTATTACATTGCTTCAAAAAACAATGGGATTTGCAGATAATAGCCTTTTGGCTGCCATCCGTTTTATAGGCGATGCCGGCACTGCAATGCTGATCTCCTTATTGGTTGCCATTTATACTATGGGGCTTGCAAGGAAAATTCCAATCAAAAATGTGATGGATTCCTGCACAACCGCCATCACCCAGATCGGGATGATGCTCCTGATTATCGGCGGAGGCGGCGCCTTCAAACAGGTATTAATTGATGGCGGTGTTGGTGACTATGTAGCCGAGCTTTTCAAAGGAACAAGCCTGTCCCCTATTTTACTGGCATGGATTATTGCAGCCATCCTGAGGATTTCTTTAGGATCTGCCACAGTGGCCGCATTAACTACAGCTGGTTTAGTTATCCCTCTGCTGGGCCAGTCGGATGCCAATCTTGCCTTAGTGGTGCTTGCAACAGGGGCGGGAAGCCTAATCGCTTCTCACGTTAATGATGCCGGCTTCTGGATGTTCAAAGAATACTTTGGTTTAAGCATGAAGGAAACGTTTGCAACATGGACACTGCTTGAAACCATAATATCTGTTGCTGGATTAGGATTTATTTTATTGTTAAGCTTATTTGTATAAACACTTTAAGGCAATGAAACCCTATTCATAAGAGGGGTTCATTGCCTATTAATCTGAACTGAAGGAGCAGAAACTATGTCTAATACAATTGGTGTTATTGGTCTCGGAGTAATGGGGAGCAATATCGCTTTAAATATGGCCAATAACGGCGAGAAAGTAGCAGTATATAACTACACTAGGGATTTAACCGATCAGCTTGTACAAAAGCTGGAAGGCCAATCCATAAACCCCTATTATGAAGTAGAGAAATTTGTCCAGTCTTTAGAAAAACCGCGCAAAATCTTTTTAATGGTGACAGCCGGCAAAGCCATAGATTCTGTCATTGCAAGCTTAATCCCCTTCCTTGAAGAAGGCGACGTTATCATGGATGGCGGCAACTCCCATTACGAAGATACGGAAAAAAGATATGATGATCTGAGAGCAAAAGGGATCGGCTATCTGGGGATCGGCATTTCAGGCGGTGAAGTGGGTGCTTTAACAGGGCCTTCCATCATGCCGGGCGGAGATCAGGACGTCTATGAAAAAGCGTCTCCAATTCTTACAAAGATTGCTGCAAAGGTTGACGGAATGCCTTGCTGTGTCTATATCGGACCTAAAGGGGCAGGCCACTTTGTCAAAATGGTACATAACGGCATCGAGTATGCAGATATGCAGCTGATTGCTGAGGCCTACACATTTTTAAGAGAAAAATTAGGATTATCAGTTGAAGAAATCGCGGATATCTTTGAAACATGGAATCAAGGCGAGCTGAAGAGCTATTTGATTGAGATCACAGCAGCTATTTTAAGAAAAAAGGATGAGCGCACAGGCTTGCCGCAAATTGATGTCATTCTGGATAAAGCAGGCCAAAAAGGAACCGGAAAATGGACCAGCCTGCAGGCCATCGATAATGGGATTCCAACTTCGATCATTACAGAATCTTTATTCGCACGCTATATTTCCGCATTAAAAGATGAGCGCGTGGCGGCAGAACCCCTTTTAACAGGCCCGGAGAAGGATGAAATCAGCCTTGATAAGGACGCCTGGATCGAATATATCAGACAGGCATTATATATGGGGAAAGTATGCGCCTATGCACAAGGATTCACTCAATATAAAATGTCGTCTGAGCAAAATGACTGGAATCTCCCTCTGAAGGATATTGCCCTTATTTTCCGCGATGGCTGCATCATTCGTGCGGAATTCTTAAATGTCATCAGCGAAGCCTATCAGGAGCAGCCGAACCTGGCAAACCTGCTCGTCTCTCCTTACTTTGCCGAAAGGATCAGAGACTATCAGACGGGCTTGCGCAAAATTGTCTGCGAAGGCATTCAATCCGGCATCGCATTGCCTTGCTTAAGCTCTTCTCTTTCCTACTACGACAGCTACCGGAATGGAAGGTCAAATGCCAGCCTGCTGCAGGCACAGCGTGATTACTTCGGTGCCCATACGTATGAGCGGACTGATATGGAAGGGACTTTCCACACTAACTGGAATGAATAAAACGGCAAAAAACGCTTGCCCCTCAAAAGGGACAAGCGTTTTTTTCTGTTTCCTTAATCTCTTTCCAGCAGTGCAGCACCTGCAATGCCAGGATCTGTCATTTCATATGGATCGAGGATTAAATCGAGTTCTTCTTCTGTCAGAACATCATATTTCAGGCACAGGTCCCTGATGGAACGGCCGGTTAAAATTGCTTCCCTGGCGATTCTTGATACAACTTCATACCCAAGGTGGGGATTGACGGCTGTAATGATGCCGACACTCTTTTCAACATATTCTTTTAATCTTTCTTCATTAGCTTCGATTCCTTTTACACAATGCTCAGTAAACGTATTGAACGCATTGTTCATAATGCTGATCGACTGCAAAAGGTTAAAGATCAGGACTGGCTCCATAACGTTGAGCTCAAGCTGCCCTGCTTCTGAAGCAAGAGAAATCGTATGGTCGTTTCCGATAACCTGGAATGCCACCTGGTTAATAAGCTCAGGCAGAACAGGGTTTACTTTACCCGGCATAATGGATGAACCTGGCTGTCTTGCCGGAAGGGAAATTTCCCCTAGTCCCGCTCTTGGGCCGGAAGCCATTAGGCGCAGGTCATTTGCAATTTTGGACATATTGGTCATGCAGATTTTCAGCGCTGCGGAAACTTCTGTATAAGAATCCGTATTTTGCGTAGCATCTACAAGATGCTCTGCCCCTGTAAATGGCAGTCCGCTGATATCAGCAATATGCTTCACCACTAAGTTAATATATTTAGGAATGGCATTCAGTCCCGTACCAACTGCTGTTGCCCCCATATTCAGCTCATAAAGGTGCTGCTTGGATTGCTGAATGCGCTTAATATCACGCGCAATCACACGGCTGTAAGCTTCGAATTCCTGGCCAAGCCTGATCGGAACCGCATCCTGCAGATGAGTCCGTCCCATTTTAATCACATGGTTGAATTCTTTGGACTTCTCAAGGAAAACAGAATGCATCTGTTCCATTGTCAGGATCAGCTGATCCAGCAGATTTAATACTGAGATATGCATCGCTGTCGGGAAAGCATCATTTGTTGACTGCGACATATTAACATGAGTATTTGGGCTGCAATGGGAATAATCCCCCTTCTCATGGCCCATAATTTCTATTGCACGGTTCGCAAGGATTTCATTGATATTCATATTAATGGACGTTCCGGCACCGCCCTGAATCGGGTCAACAATCACCTGATCATGCCATAGTCCTTCAATCATTTCATCTGCTGCCTGTACGATCGGGTCTCCAATGCCCGGGTATAGGCGCTTAACTTCCATATTCGCCATGGCCGCTGCCTTTTTCACGATGGCCATTGCCTTGATTAACTCCGGATGGATCCGGTAGCCGGTAATCGGGAAATTCTCTACTGCACGAAGCGTCTGAACGCCATAATAAGCATCAGCAGGAACCTCCTTAGAGCCTAGAAAATCTTTTTCAATTCTGTAGCTGTTCTTAGCTGCTAGCATATACGTCTACTCCTTTATATAAACCTTTCAGTAATATATAGGTTTTGTATTGGCTTGTCCTTCGTATACACTATAATCCGGAATAGGGGAATAAGCAATGGTAAAAAGGAGAAGTAAGCAAAAGGTAATTCCTTTCTTTTCGATGGGCATGGTTTTATCAGCGTCCGCCTCCTGTCATTACCTTTTAAAAGAATAATTTACACTCTCATTGGCAATGAATAAAAATTATTCAAGATCACCTTTATATTTTTCTGGCAATAACACCATGTCAGAGGAAAAGCCCTTCAGATAAAAACAAAATGTCCTGCGCCAATTCACAGGACATTCTTTGCACCCCAAAGCAGAAACCTCTTAACATGAACAGAAAAAATCCGCTCGAGTATTTACTCCAGCCCATTTCTCAGCACAGCCGCAAACCGGTGCAGTTCTTCCGGCTTCCGAATATGATAATGGCGTCCTTCCTTCTGCAAATAGCCTTTATCGCAAAACTGCACAAGAACATGCAATAGATGACGGTAGGACACTCCTAAAAAGTCACAGACTGTTACATGTTTCTCCTTATAGACTTCCCCATCAGCGGTTTGAAGGATGAAATCTGCCAGCCGGTTTTCAAGGGGAAAGGAAAGGCCTTGGGAATACTTTTCAGCCATTTTTGTCGCTTTCACACTTAAAAACTTAGTTAACTCCCGGAGAAATGTCGTATCTTCCAGGAGTCTTGTGCGATAGTGATGCAAAGGAATCGTAAAACAGATAGTTTTTGTAGAAGCCTGAATTCCTTTTGTATAGTACACTTCGTGTAAAAGCTCCATTTCCCCAATATAATCATGGGAGTTAATGAAATTAATCAAAGAAACCTTGCCATTTTGATAGGTCACATAAATCTTCGCTTTTCCCTCGATGACATAATACAAGTAATCTGGCCTCATGCCCTCCCGAATAATCCATTCATCCCGCTTATATTCGCGAACCTCCATAAACTCTTCGATCGAAAAAGAAAATAAATGCGAGATGGAGTGCTCATCTAAATAGTGCTGCCTTTTTTCCCCTTTAAAAATTTCCATGATTCACCCCAAAATATGAGATATCTCATATTATTGTACGAAGCTTCCTGCTATCATGCAAATATCGGAGGGATCTATCATGAATACACAAAGCTGGATGAGCAGACAGTTTTTCAGTTTCTTCCTGACATGGGGCGTTTTTCTTCCCTACTGGACAGGATGGCTGATCCATATAAAAGGAATGACCGTTTCACAGGCGAGTTTAATCATGAGCTTAGGGCTGGTTATTCGAGGGCTTGCCACACTTTTTGCTTTCCCCTATTTATCAGGAAAATTCAGCAGCCGAACGCTGCTGAACGGGATGTCAATCGGCACACTGATTGCCATCCTCTGCTATATCCCGGCCAACTCCTTCGTCAGCCTGCTTGCGGTGACACTGCTTCTGCATTTCTTTTACCCTGCACTGATGCCGGCACTGGATAGTGCGGCGGGCATTCTTGTACAGAATAAGCAGCTAAAGGATTACGGGAAAAGCCGCTCCTGGGGGTCGATCGGGTTTGTGGTATCCGGCATGATTCTGACCTTTTTCACAGGGTCAATCGGAGATAAAGCTATTTTCTGGGCGCTATTGCTCGGCATGGCTGCCGTTCTGTGCCTCGGTTTTATGAACACGCCTGAAGTTCTGTCTGAAAAACCAAAAGCCGGCCAGGCAAAAGGCGCTATCATGAAATTATTCAGCATCCGGCATTTTGGCCTGGTGCTTGTCATTGTCATTTTGCTGCAGGCTGCCCATGCTTCTTATTACAACTATGGCTACATTTATCTGCAGGAAATCCAGGCACCCAAATATCTCATTGGCGCCATCATTAACATAGGTGTGATAGCAGAAATCCTATTCTTTTTCATTGCCGACCGGACGTTTAAGAGATTTTCTATCGGCTCCTTACTGGCTCTGGCAGCACTCGGGTCGACCGCACGCTGGATACTTGTATTTGCCTTTCCACATGTCATCATGTTCAGCATTGCTCAGACTCTGCATGCCTTCTCATTTGCGATGGCGCACTACGCTTTTATGAAATACTTAATCAAGCATGTTCCACATGAACAGGTGCCGATTACTCAAGGTGTATACTCAGCGCTCGCACTCAGCTGGAGTACGGCCCTTTTCACTATCTTTGGCGGGTATCTGTATGAAATTGAACCAAGGTATGCATTTATTGGGATGGTGGTTTGTACTGTACCAGCCTTGGTCCTGGCGCTTATTTACAGAAAGCTTGCCCATCGGAAGGAAGCCGCTGCTGGCAAGTTGGCAGGTTAACAGTTAAGAGCTATTCCTGGCATGTCCGGCAGCCGCTTAAAAAAGTTGAACCACCTTTGCTTGAATGGACTCCGGCAGCAGTTGAAAGAACAGTCCTTCAAACTTCAGATCCAGCACACCTGCAATCAGCAAAAGAAGCACCAGGATAGGCACTATTTTTTTCTTAAACATCTTTCGTCCTCCTTTCATAGAAAGAGCTCCCGCAGCAGGAGCTCTTTTGATTAATACACCAGTTTATATACGATTTCCCCATCAATCACCCGGCCATCGGCTTCAAAACCGAGTTTTTTATATAGCCCCTTCGCCGGATTGTTCTCAGGCTCAAAGCTCAAATAAATCACCTTATGCTCCTGATCCTGCTTAATCCGCTCAATCAGCTTTTCCATTGCTGCTTTTCCGTACCCTTTTGACTGATGCTTCGCGTCAATCATCAGGCGGTAAATCCAGTATTCCTTATCGTCATAATCCATGCAATACATGGTAAAACCCACTAACACATCACCATGATAAATCGCTAAGCAAATACATTCCGGAAAAGCCTTCGCCTGTGCAAGCGAAAACACATTCGGCGCCACAAAATGCTTCTGTTCTTCTGCTACTTTCAAGTCAATGACCTCAAAAAAATTGTGCCGGTCTATTTCTCTGAATTCAATCACATGATCCCTCTTCTCTTTGGAAAGACAGGTCACCCGCCCTGTTTTCAGGTACATGCCTGCCAATTCACCATCGGAGTCCAAATCGCTAAACCAGCAGGGAAATCCTTTAAATAATGATATATAAAAGGCATCTTTTTTTCAGTTTTGAAATTGATCCAATACAGCAAAGAAGTCGCGGATAAAATGATAGAATATTTTCTCTGTGGGCAGCAGCTGTCGTTCACTGGAAATAATGATTCCTACTGCACGGGTAATCTCCGGCATGACCGGCAGCCTTACTGTCGAACGGGGCAGGCTGTCAACCAATGTAGACTCCGGAATAAGCGTCAGGCCCAGACCTGCTGAGACCAGGCCTTTAATCGTATCAATATCATCCCCTTCAAATGACACCTTAGGCTGAAAGCCAAGCTGACTGCAGGCATCATCGAATAGTTCGCGCAAAACATATCCCTTAGGAAACAAAATAAAGGATTCGTCTTTCAGCTGGTTCAGATTCAATGAAGATTTATCCGTTAACTGGTGGCCAGCAGGAAGCAAAGCGACCATTTTCTCCGTAAATAAAATATCCCCCTTAACCTTCTTCTCCTTCTTTGGAAGCGGGCCAATCAACGCCATATCGATTTCCCCTTCCGCCACCCCGCTGATTAAATCACGGTAACTGCTCTGTTTCAGTTCAAACTTCACTTGCGGATAGCGCCCTCGGAAAGAAGATATGATAGAGGGCAGGGTATAGAGTGCCAGACTGCTTGGAAAGCCGAATCGTATTCTGCCTTGCTCCGGATCCAGAAATTCCTTGACTTGCCGTTTGGCATTATCGATGACCTTGATGGCTTCTTCCATCTGCTCTAAAAAGATCTTTCCGATAGGCGTTAATTTCACGTTCCTTCCTTCACGGATAAACAGGTTCACACCCAGCTCAGATTCAAGGTTGAAAATCTGTCTGCTGACAGCGGATTGTGCTACATGCAACGCCACAGCTGCATCTGTTACATGTTCTCTTTTCGCCACTTCTATAAAGTATTTAATCTGTCTTAATTCCAAGGGCTCTTCCTTCTTCCATTCATCTAATTTCAGCATCATTATTATCTAATTTTCATATTGTTTAGATTGATTTTCAACTATAAAATGAGAGAATCATACAATTTTTAAAATCGTTTAACACTTTTTAATTATTTATTAATTTGGTTCTGATAAGGGAGGGTTACCGGCAGCATGACTGCATTAACAGAAATTAAAGAGACGCAAACATTACAGGCGAAAAATTATGTTGAAGAGGTGTTCGAAACAGTCAAAAGGCGCAATCCGAATGAAAGTGAATTTCATCAGGTTGCGAAAGAAGTGTTTGATTCACTGGTACCAGTATTTGCAAAGAACCCGGTTTACATGGAGCAAAATATACTTGAACGGATAGCTGAACCCGAAAGAGTGATCACTTTTCGGGTCCCATGGGTCGATGACCAGGGAAAAGTAAAGGTAAACCGCGGTTTCCGCGTACAATTCAATAGCGCAATCGGCCCCTATAAAGGCGGCTTGCGCTTCCATCCTTCTGTCAATGCGAGTATCATCAAATTTCTGGGCTTTGAACAAATTTTCAAAAATGCCCTAACAGGCCTGCCAATCGGAGGAGGAAAAGGCGGAGCTGACTTTGATCCTAAGGAGAAATCCGATGGAGAAATCATGAGATTCACACAGAGCTTCATGCTGGAGCTAAGCAGGCACATCGGACAGGATATAGATGTTCCGGCTGGAGATATTGGGGTTGGCGCCAGAGAAATAGGCTATCTATTTGGACAGTATAAAAGAATCCGGGGAGGATATGAAGCAGGAGTACTGACCGGAAAAGGACTGGGCTACGGAGGAAGCTTAGCCCGCAAAGAAGCTACGGGTTATGGTACGGTTTATTTTGTACAGGAAATGCTGAAAGAAAAAGGCCTTTCCTTTACAGGAAGCACCGTTGTAGTATCCGGCTCAGGAAATGTCTCTACCTATGCAATCGAAAAAGCGGAACAGCTGGGCGCGAAGGTTGTGGCCTGCAGTGATTCTGACGGCTATATTTATGATCCAAATGGCATCAGCCTTGAGACCGTAAAAAGGCTGAAAGAAGTAGAGAGAAAACGGATCCGGGAATATGTGAAGGAACATCCAAGTGCCCAATACTTTGATGGATGTTCAAGCATCTGGTCCATCCCATGTGATATCGCCCTTCCGTGTGCGACGCAAAATGAAATCGGGGAGGAAGCAGCAGAAATGCTCGTTTCCAATGGAGTCAAAGCCGTTGGTGAAGGGGCCAATATGCCAACCACATCTGAGGCGATTGAAGTATTCTTGAGAAACAACATTCTCTTTGGCCCCGCAAAAGCGGCCAATGCAGGGGGTGTTGCCGTTTCTGCATTAGAAATGGCTCAAAACAGCTCAAGATTATCCTGGACATTCGAGGAAGTCGATGCAAAACTGCAGCAAATTATGAAGAACATCTACCAGAGCAGTGTCAAAGCTGCCGATGAGTATGGGCATCCAGGCAATCTGGTGGCCGGCGCCAATATCGCAGGATTTGTAAAAGTCGCTGATGCTATGATCACACAGGGAGTTATATAAAAATAAGAAAGGATGATGCTATAAGTGAAGCATCATCCTTTTTATATTGTGACTGCAGAATGCAAGGTTTTATCTCCTCGTCTTATGGGCAGAATGAACGTAGCCTCTCCTGCAAACCTTCCAAGATTTCTTCCGGCATCTCCCTAGCCTTGATATCCCCTCCGAGGAAAAGCAGCCAGTTAATCATTTCCTTCAGCTCTTCAGAATTATGGACATTAATAAAGGTCTTTAAAACGGCTGTCGTTTGGTAAGGATTTGTATAAGAAATGGATACTTTTAAAGGATGGTATTTTTTGAACTGGGCAATAGCCTCCGGTCCGAGTTCAAGGATCAGATTGTTTACTTCCCTCTGCTTGCTTATTTTTTCTAAAATACCTTTCCTGCTTACTCTTTTTTTCACAGGATATCGTTCAACACTGGTGAGATTGTCCACGGGGAAGATTTTCTTCTTTTCCTCCTTTAAGTCAAAGCCTTCAATCAGCCAATTGCTTTTTTCACGATAAAGATGCAATAGGTAAATGGGATAGGACTCTTCGTTGATAGAAATCAATAAATAGTTATCCTGAAGCAGGGATTGAATGAGTTTTTCCAGCATCGGATGAGGCAGATCTGACAGTTCAAGCAGGTCGGGATTATTAGGGTTAGTCCCTTCAAAAAGCAGGATCTGATTTAAAAGAACAAGGTCTTCCTGCTGGTTTTCCGAGATGAGGCCGAGCAATTTTTCTGCTAATGACTGACGGCTTTTCAGATAAGGAAGCTGCTGATTTCTTGTAGCCATAAAGGCAAGGAACAACGCCTTGATCTCATTGTCAGTAAAGCGGACAGCAGGCAAAACAGAATTGTTCATCACAAAATAGCCTCCGTCTCTTCCCACTTCAGCGACAAGCGGCATTCCCATGGCTTCAATCTCCCGAATATCTCTAATCGCTGTCGAACGGGAGATGTTAAATTCCCGCATGATTTCAGAAATAGTAAAGTGGGCACGATTATTGATATACCGCATCATTACATTAATCCGCTCAACTTTTTTCATTTGGCCTCCTAAACAGTATCACTTTTTGACATGATTTAAGGATATTATAAACTCATCAAGTGAAAGAAGAAATCATTTGATCAATTTATCGAGAAGGAAGGTTTTGAATATGGCAGATTATACTCTGGAAGAAAAAGAAGGCTTTACCGTTTTAGGCATTGGAACTGAACTAAAGAGCCATTACACAGATTATGCGGGCATCCAAAAGGAAAAAGCGGATTTTTGGCAGGCAATCGAACAGGACGGAAGGCTTGATAAACTAAAAGCCATTGCCTCAAATGATTACATTTTTACTGTGAATGAAGCGGTGAATAACAAAATGATGCATTATGCTGGTGTTATGACAGAGGAGTCGCTGCCGGAAGCATCAAGACTGATCCAATTCCCTAAGGGAGAATACATCGTTGTCAAAGGGGAAGCCGAGACAGGAGAAGAGTTAAGCAACTTAGTTACCGGCATCGCTTTTGGTCAGGTCCTGCCGGAAGCAGAGAATGTTGCTTATGTTGGAGGGCCTAATGCAGCTGTTCAAATGGGCGAGCGTAATGGCCTGGTATTTGGTGAAATGTGGATTCCTGTTGTTAAGAAATAACAAATAATAAAGGCGGGATGGCAATGTCCTATACAGTTGATTTTAAAAACGTGTCTGCGATTGGCTTAGAGTCTTCCCCGGCAGCGGAAGCCCTTGCTGGTTTGCGCGCAAATGAAGCCAGGTACTTTAAAACCAAATACAAACATGAGTTTACGGTAGTACCAGCCAGCGAAAGCCGGGAGACCCTAGATTATGTGAACCGGATTTTGAAAGAACGCGATATAGAATTTGCAGCCAAACCTTTAGAAACAGCGCAGTTTCAAGTTGAAAACATCAAATGGACCTACGTCTTTTATGAAGATGGCCTAAGTGTTAATGTCATGTATACAGTAGACGACCCTAAGAAACGCGCGGTAGGCTTCAAGCTTTCTGAGGGGATGGAAGTACCAAAGGAATTAGAGGGGAAATTCAAGTTTGCCAAACGGAAATCTAAGCTGGCGGGAATTATTCGGGGTTCGTTTTTTGTTATTAAAGGGGAGTATTGATCTTTCTCTTAAGCGAAAAACGAACAATGGTATACACATACAGCACCTCTCTATCCATATAGTGGGTGCTGTTTGTTTATTTAGTATATGCGGATTCAGCCATATTTTTTTTGATGCTCTTTCTTTCGATTAAGATAATCTTTATCCTCACGGGCGAGCTTCCATTTTTCCATAAAGATAGCGGCTGATTCTGCCTTCACCGGATCATTCTGTCTTTCTTTTACATCGCCATCCTCATCATATTTCCTTCCGCCTTTGTAATTCGTATACCGGCGAGCTCTTGTGTAACCCATCTGCAGAAATTTCCTTGCCATGTCCATACCGACAAAATCATCTTTCTCCTTATAATCGAGAAACATTTGATAGATTTTATCCGATGATTCTTTAGCAATTTTCGGATTCTTGAATCGCCAATGCCTCAGGATTTCGCTCTTATAAGGCTCCACCAGCAGCACACCCTGCTCTCCCCTGCCAACCCTATACAGTTCGGGATTTTTGCGGAAATCTATGTTATCGAAGTCTAAATCGTAATCAAAAGCCATATCTGTCACCCTTTTTATTTTGGGTTTACCCTGGTGAGTCTTTTTGTATGCAGAGTAAAGTTAAATAGTGCTTCTGTCTATATAAAAGAATCACTTTTCTCTCGTAAATTTTTTGTTTCACGTGTAACATTCATTGTTTTATACAAACTTTGTAAAGTAAAATAACGTCACACTATTCAAGTATTACAACACTACATCATGATGGAACAACCTTCGTGAGCTATGAAACTCAATAAACAATCATTTAAAGATGATTATTAAATTGTTATATGTACTTAAGAGTTTTTTAATACATCATAGAGATGTTTCAAGGTATATCTCCAGTCTAAAAATAATTAATAGTTCACACGACACTAGGTAACTCTCTCAACAAAGAAACTCTTCAATTTCATAAGTTACTTTAAATGAATCTGGTCTTCCTCCTGCAATTTGATCTGGATTGTGAAGCGCATCTTGTCTAATTGACGCTCATACATTTTGTCACGTTGCTTTGATGCCACTCTATGTTTATTGGTTACCGGATCCTATTATAACTTAAATCTTATTCGTCATTAAAAGCCCACACAAAAAACCCCTTAAAAGGCGCTATGCCTATTCAGAGGTTTAAAGCAATACTAACTATATTTATTACTCCATATCAATATAATATTTATCGTTGTCCATAACTTTCCTTAAAAACTCTTCTAAAGAGTCGGCAATTTTTATCTCGTCGTAATAAATAGAATTATTTTTATCCTCACTCAAGTCAATTAATAATAATGCACTTTCATTTGCTTCAAAAAAAATTAATTTACCATCTTCAAGTTCTTCATACACTTCTATATCAGGATAAAATTCAAAATCATTAACTTTTAATCTGGCATCTTTTATAGAATTTGGTCCCAAAATCCGATTTATATTATATTCAGATTTTCTAAGAAAACCATAACCAACTTCTAAAAGGAATTCTCTTAAATCATATGGGAATCTTAACCCTAAGGCTGACTCAACTTCTTTAATTTCTTTTTCACTTACAGGGAAAAACTGATTACCAACTTGATTTTTAATAAAGTCAAATCTCATAAAATCACTTTCCTCCTTTAAATAATTCATTGGCAGGCGATCCCGTACCAAGGATTCCTGACTGATGTTCATTTGGAAATTTGGCAGGATGTATATTCCACCATTCATGTTCCCCTTGGAAACTATTCTCAATTATATGATGAGCGTCGTATTTATCTCCTTTTCTTCGAGCTGGTTCACCAGTCTTCTCAGAAATTACGTCTTCAGCATAAGTAGGCCACTTTTGACTTGTTTTTATCTCCCACTCCTCAATTAGCTTATCTTTTACTTTATTGAATGCTCTTCGATGTTTTCTTGTTTCGATAGGCGATAACTTCCTATATTCTCTATTTCTTAATGCTTCCTTCAATTTCTCTATTTGATTTTTTGGTAGCTCTCTTCCCGTTCGTCCTTTTACATCTCTAATATACTTTTTTATTAGGTCTGAATCTATCTTATTACCCGAACCCTTAACCCCAAACACACCATCCGCCATCGTCTTAATCTTCATCAACGGATCATTAAGAACATTTAAGGAACAGGCCCCCGAGTCAGTCCACTACCTGCCATGGCCGGTGCCTGAACCGGAGTGTAAATCGGGAATGCCTTCTCCCCTTTACCAGCCTGGCGAACCGTCTTGGCAATAGTTCCTGCTTTCCCGATTCCCTTATCTCCTATAATGCCAATTCCAAGGGAAGTGAGGCCATAGGTAAAGAAAGCAGTCCTGCTTTGGGCATCTCCATTTACGACATCCCGATCCCAGGCATCGGTAACCGCCGACCAGATATATTTCGGCATATCCAGAACTTGGCGCACTTTTCCTATAGGGTCATTTATGATGCCTAAGTAAAATTCCTGGTGCTTCCTTTGGTTTTCGAGCAGCTGGTCACGGTTAAACAGCATTTCACTGCCCAAAAACAATGGGCTAAATGGGCCCATGATGGTTCTGCCCAGCTCATAGGTTGACTTCAGCCCATCCCATGTATCCCCTACAGCTTTGGATGCCCCCTCAATGACGCCTTCAGCTATATTTTGAAGAATATTTTGCGCGCTTTCTGGATTTGGATTCGATACTTCCTCGTGGAAATCCTTCCAGCTGAGAGATTTAGGCTGGTATTGAGCCAATGATAAGCTGCTGCTTTGGAACACACCGGCCAATTTTTGGATGTATTGGTTCATGAGAGACCGATCCTGAAGTAGTGGGTCCAGCTCAGCTGTTTCCCGATGGTCGTCTCTTTAACCATGAATTAACAAAAATAAATGTGCAGTATAAATCTTTCACGGCTTGATTCCACGGAGCGCATTGATACAACTCTATGTTTAACCGTTACCAAATCCTATGATTACTTATATCTAACTCGTCATTGAAAGCCCACACAAAAAAGAAACCTTGAAAGGCATACAGCCAATCAAGGTCATCTTATTCTATAAAAATGATTATTACTTAATATCATCATATGCATCACCTAGGGAGATAAAATCACTTCTTAGCCAATACCAATATTGCCCTTTATTTTTTACAAGTCGTTCAAGTAAATCAGTAAAAGAAGTAGCAATAATCTGGGATTCACCAACAAGCCCATGGCGGTCAAAAAAACTATCGTAGCATCTACCTAGTCTACCTTCATTGAGGTCAATCGTTAAGTATTCATCCGTTCCATCATTACAAACAATATACCAGTTAGATGAAATATCTTCTTCACATAATTCTCCTACAATTATTGGATTTGCCAATACAAACTTATCAGGAGACACAAGATAAATTGGATATTCCTCATTTTCAAATAAAACTAATCCCCCACAAAGATTATAAAACTCTTTTAAATCACTAGGTAAAATATGCTTGCCTTCATCAATAATGGGTAATCCAGAAGGCTCGAAGACACGACAATGTGGTAAAGTGTTTATTTGTGTGAGCAATTGCTTTATCTTTTCCATTAGCTTCACTCCCGATAATTATATTTATTAAAGGAATTTCCCCCCTCATTTTCTGATATTTGGGTATAAAAATAAATTTATGCCATTCTTCTAGGATCATTTCATTAACTGTTTCAGCTGATGCCACTCTATGTTTATTGGTTACCGGATCCTATTATAACTTAAATCTTATTCGTCATTAAAAGCCCACACAAAAAACCCCTTAAAAGGCGCTATGCCTATTCAGAGGTTTAAAGCAATACTAACTATATTTATTACTCCATATCAATATAATATTTATCGTTGTCCATAACTTTCCTTAAAAACTCTTCTAAAGAGTCGGCTATTTTTATCTCGTCGTAATAAATAGAATTATTTTTTTCCTCACTCAAGTCAATTAATAATAATGCACTTTCATTTGCTTCAAAAAAAATTAATTTACCATCTTCAAGTTCTTCATACACTTCTATATCAGGATAATATTCAAAATCATTAACTTTTAATCTGGCATCTTTTATAGAATTTGGTCCCAAAATCCGATTTATATTATATTCAGATTTTCTAAGAAAACCATAACCAACCTCTAAAAGGAATTCTCTTAAATCATATGGGAATCTTAACCCTAAGGCTGACTCAACTTCTTCAATTTCTTTTTCACTTACAGGGAAAAACTGATTACCAACTTGATTTTTAATAAAGTCAAATCTCATAAAATCACTTTCCTCCTTTAAATAATTCATTGGCAGGCGAGCCCTTACCATGGATTCCTGACTGATGTTCATTTGGAAATTTGGCAGGATGTATATTCCACCATTCATGTTCCCCTTGGAAATTATTCTCAATTATATGATGAGCGTCGTATTTATCTCCTTTTCTTCGAGCTGGTTCACCAGTCTTCTCAGAAATTACGTCTTCAGCATAAGTTGGCCAATTTTGACTTGTTTTTATCTCCCACTCCTCAATTAGCTTATCTTTTACTTTATTGAATACTCTTCGGTGTTTTCTTGTTTCGATAGGCGATAACTTCCTATATTCTCTATTTCTTAATGCTTCCTTCAATTTCTCTATTTGATTTTTTGGTAGCTCTCTTCCCGTTCGTCCTTCTACATCTCTAATATACTTTTTTATTAGGTCTGAATCTATCTTATTACCCGAACCCTTAACCCCATACACATCATCCGTCATCGTCTTTATCTTCGTCAACGGATCACTAAGAACATTATAAGGCAATGGCCCCCCGGTCAGTCCACCACCTGCCATGGCCGGTGCCTGAACCGGAGTGTAAATCGGGAATGCCTTCTCCCCTTTACCAGCCTGGCGAACCATCTTGGCAATAGTTCCTGCTTTCCCAATCCCCTTATCCCCAATAATACCAATTCCCAGGGAAGTGAGGCCATAGGTAAAGAAAGCAGTCCTGCTTTTGACATCTCCATTTACGACATCCCGATCCCAGGCTTCGGTTACTGCAGACCAGATATATTTCGGCATATCCAGAACTTGGCGCACTTTTCCTAAAGGGTCATTTATGATGCCTAAGTAAAATTCCCGGTGCTTCCTTTGGTTTTCGAGCAGCTGGTCACGGTTAAACAGCATTTCACTGCCCAAAAACAATGGACTAAATGGACCCATGATGATTCTGCCCAGCTCATAGGTTGACTTCAGCCCATCCCATGTATCCCCTACAGCTTTGGATGCCCCCTCAATGACGCCTTCAGCTATATCTTGAAGAATATTTTGCTCGCTTTGTGGATTTGGATTCGATACTTCCTCGTGGAAATCCTTCCAGCTGAGAGATTTAGGCTGGTATTGAGCCAATGATAAGCTGCTGCTTTGGAACACACCGGCCAATTTTTGGATGTATTGGTTCATGAGAGACAGATCCCGAAGAAGCGGGTCCAGCGCAGCTGTTTCCCGATGGTCGAAGTCCTCCAGTTTCTCGACGGTTTCGCGGCTTGAATCCTCTGCCCGCTTGGATGCCTGGATAAAGCGGTCATCCTCCAGCCGTGGAAGGGTAACAATGTCGCTAACGGACTTCATGATTCCATTCGCTTCCTGTGTCAGTTCAGCTGTGATCTGAAGAGTGTTTTTCAGCCCTTGTGTGAGTTCATGCTCAAGGAATTCTTGACGGATAAAGCCTGAAGGAGAGGGTTCAAGAGCTTTCAATGAACCTATAAAACTTTTTAAGTAGGATTGATACTCATCAATCCAGGTTTTCAGGAATTGCAGGAAAGGCAGATGGCATTCCTGGTAGAACGCACGTATAGCCTGGCCACCCTGTCCTTTAAAGGCATCTTCAAGAGACACCAGCTCCTGGATGGATGCCTGAACTTGGCTTACCTGTTCTTTCAAGATCATTAATTGATTACTCGTCTCGTCGATTCCTTCAAGCAAGGAATCTGCTTCTAAAACCTTCAACAGAATCAGCTCCGCTTTGTAAATTCCAATTTATTCTATTTCTATCTTAATAGACTCTGATTCTTACTCCAATAGGAATATTGGCATAAAATAGTGTAAAAATACATTTGAGGTGTTGGTTTTTTAGGGATGACGTAATCATAGCCTGGATAACCTATAAAGCTATGAGAAAAGATCTACATAAATAAAAGATAAGGACTCCAAATTATTTATTTTTATAATATTTACAATATTTTAACTTTAAAGAAAATAAGCAATGTAATATCATGGTAAGCGGAGACTTACTCCATTAATCTGCCTGCTAATATCAATTTCTATCACGTTTTTTTCTGCACTCCATTTGGTTTCAACTATAAACATCTCATTCAATAAAACAAGATGTTAGTAGAAAAAAATACATAGGAGGCATTAACATGCTGAAGAAATCAATGATGTTTGTCTTTGCGGTAGTCCTGTCGTTTGCTGTTTTTCAATTTGACATGTCGACAGCATCGGCGCTGCCGAACGGAATTCCTTCCAAGTCCACCGCCCAATCTGAATTAAACTCGCTGACTGTGAAGGCCGAGGGGTCTATGACTGGCTATACGCGTGATCTTTTCCCTCATTGGATCAGCCAAGGCGGCGGCTGTGACACCCGACAGGTGGTGCTCAAGCGGGATGCTGATTCCTACAGCGGGGATTGTCCTGTAACGTCCGGTAAGTGGTACAGCTACTATGATGGCGTCACTTTGACCTCTCCGTCTGATCTCGACATCGACCATGTTGTTCCATTGGCCGAGGCATGGCGTTCTGGCGCGAGCAGCTGGACCACATCCAAACGTCAGAGCTTTGCCAATGATCTTAGCGGCCCGCAGCTGATTGCCGTGTCTGCCAGCACCAACCGCTCAAAGGGAGACCAGGATCCTTCGACATGGCAGCCGCCCCGTTCTGGTGCCCGCTGTGCATACGCCAAAATGTGGATTGACACTAAATATCGCTGGGGGTTAACCCTGCAGTCATCCGAGAAGTCGGCACTGCAAAGCATGCTTAACTCTTGTTCCTACTAATCTTATTAATGCTTTAAGCTGGTACTGCCAACCGGCGTTTGTAATACTTGCAGTGTAACCCCCCAACCACAGAAGGGAGTCATTCAATTGGAAAAGAAGACATCAGTCTTTCACGCAACTCATGGTGTAATGACGAATGAAGTCGGTGTGATCAGCGGGGAGCTCGAATTGATCACTACCTGCGATGATGATGGTGCCCTCAATCTCTCCATCACATATGTCGGCGCTAAAGAGTGGTACACGCTGCCGGGGAAGGACTACCGCCTGCACGACCCTCGTGACCACGAGGTTGTTCACCGTATGCTCGCCACCGTGCTGGAGCGCCCCTCATAGTTCTGATAGCTATAAGAGGGGTTTTGAACAAGCCGTTTTATAAAGCCAAAAAGCAAGCTTTTTTCCAGCTTGCTTTTTTGAAATATTCTCATTTGGAACCTTGCCAAAGCCTGACCATCTGCTTCCGAAAAAGGGTCCCGAACTGCTAAAAGCGTGCTTTGAAGCAGCATTGTTCAAAGCACGCTTTTTAATAACTGGATTGCTCGATCACTCTTATGGGCCTAATCCTTTATAAACACACGAAAGGCTATAGATGCTATTTAAATGATTCCCTATATATATCACGCAGCTTAGCTGCATTATCATGCCACACAACGGGCTGATGATTAACAATTTGGCAAAATACATCCAGACATCTATGCCAACCTGCTGCAGTGTTCACTGCCCATGAATCATCGTCAAAAGTATGGGTGAAGATCATTTTGCATCCTTTACCCTCTTCCTGCAATGAAATGTTTAACAGATCATCAACTTCACGGAAACCAAATAAATATGGCGCTTCTAACTCTGTAATGATACCGGTATATGTCGTTCCTTCCCCATCGTCAAAAGCAATTTCACCGCCAAGTTTAAGATCCATCTCCCCTGTTGCAAAAGGATACCATTTCGAAAAGTCACCAGGATTTGTGAGGACATGAAAAACATCTTCTGGGTTATGGAGAAAAAATCGTTCAAATCTCAAAGCATAACGACCGTCAACTTTATGTAGTGTGCCATATTCATTCATCATTTCATGCTCCTTTTTTAATCGCTATCCGCCTTTAATTTCAACCATTTCTGCAGGATTGTGCACTTAAAAATACAAACGTATGTTTCTTTATTATAATCAACTTTTACGATTCTTTAAACATCCTATTAGCCAGTCTGCTATTCAAAAAAAGAGGATATATGCCCGCCTATCGGACATAATATCCTCCTTATTAAAATAGTCTATTTAACTATGAAGGGTCTTACTGCAAGTAGAACCCTTAATTCAACTGTTTTTCAAAGCATGTTTCTGCGCTTCTCCTGGAAAAAATGAAGGAGCTTTACTCACACCAATTTCTTTACGTTTGTCTCTTTCACGAAACTCAAAGCTGCCAAACGAAGTGCTAGATTAAATTAAAAACTAAGATCGTCCCCATTCGTTGCTATCACTTTCTTATACCAATCAAATGATTTCTTCTTTATTCTGTTTAAGGTTCCATTTCCTTCGTCGTCCATGTCTACATAAATAAACCCATACCGCTTTTTCATTTCTCCCGTTCCGGCTGAAACTAAATCAATGCATCCCCACGGTGTATAGCCCATTAAATCAACGCCGTCTAAGGTTACTGCTTTTTTCATTTCGGTGATATGATCACGGAAATACTGGATTCGATAATCGTCTTCCACATATCCATTTTCATCCACTTTATCAATAGTGCCCAACCCATTTTCAACAATAAAAAGCGGTTTTTGATAACGATCATAAAGTTCAGATAGTGTGTATCTGAGCCCCACCGGGTCAATCGCCCAGCCCCACTCTGTTTTTCTCACGAATGGATTGTCATCTCCCATTTGGCCGCCCGTATCCGTATTCTGGACGATTTCTGTATGGTAAACACTGCTGCGGTAATAACTAAAAGATAAAAAGTCCGAAGGATGCGCCCTGATGATCTCGTCATCCCCTGGTTCTTTTTCTATGGTTACTCCCAGCTGTTCAAAAAAATGGTCCGCGTAAGAAGGATAGTAACCTCTCATCATAATATCGGAATAAATCAAAGCGCCTCTTCTATAGTCCAAGGCTCCAAATACATTTTCAGGCTTACAATCCTTTGGATAGATGCAGCTTAAAGCAACCATGCAGCCAATCTTCGCATCAGGAATAATCTCGTGGCAAAGCTTATTCGCACGGGCACTCGCAACAAACATATGATGCTTTGCCTGATAGCGCACCTGTGCTGCAGCCTCCCTCGTTCCCATAAAAGCGTAGCCATTGAGTACATTAATTTCGTTAATGGGGATCCAATACTTCACTAAATCCTTATATCTTGTGAAGACCTCTTTGCACATTCTTAAGAAACATTCAATCGTTTCACGGCCGCCCCAGCCATTAAAATGCTCCGCCAAATACGCAGGGGTTTCAAAATGATACAAGGTGACTAAAGGTTCGATATTGTATTTTCTGCACTCTTTAAAGACATCTTCGTAAAATTTCAATCCCTCTTCATTTGGCTGTTCTCCTTCAATTCCGCCTTTTGGGAAAATACGGGACCAGCTAAGAGATAACCGGAAGCATTTAAACCCCATTTCTCCATATAGTGCAATATCTTCTTTGTAACGGTGGTAAAAATCAACCGCCTTATGGCTTGGATAATAAACATGATCGTCAATAAAGCCTGTTCCCCCTTCTGGAATCGTATCTAATTGGGGATCCCCAGTTGGCCGTCTGTTTACCATTGTTTTTCTGCCATCTTTTAACTTGATCGTAATCTTTCTTGGACGGTCTGCAGAACCATTTGTAATGAAGTCGCTGGTCGCCAGCCCTCTGCCGCCTTCATTGTACCCGCCTTCATATTGGTTTGCAGCGGTTGCCCCGCCCCATAAAAAATTCTCCGGAAATGTTTTTCTCATCTAGGTCCATTCCTTTCTTTATTCAAAAGTAGATCACGAAACCATCATTTTTATAAAAAAAAGCCCAGAATGTTGGGCTTTTACATGACCGATTTTTTTTATTGCAGGTTTGAAGGCACTTAATGATTTACTGCCAGGTGCAGAGTTCGTTCTTAATCCTTTTTAATCAGCTTGTGCAAATCAATTATTTCCCTGGCTAACTCTTTAAGAGTCAATGCAGTCATTAAGTGGTCTTGTGCATGAATCATAATGAGGGGAATCTCAAATTCAGATCCGCCTGCCTCTTTTTGAATTAAATCAGTTTGAACATGATGTGCTTCGTTGAAGGCTGAATCTGCTTCGTTCAATTTTGCTTCCGCTTCATCAAAATTTCCTTTTTTCGCTACTTGCATCGCTTCCATCGCGAGGCTTCTTGCATTCCCAGCATGCAGGATTAATTGAAATGCAAGACTGTAAAGTTCTTCTTTATTCATGATGATTAACAGCCTTTCATATAATTTACTAGGAAAAGAAGATTCCCTTTCCTGCCATTTTGGTTACCCATTAAATGTTTAAGCGATATGTTCTTTTCCGCCTGTGTTCATCGCATCTTCTTCTCTCTTCTTCGCTCGATCATATATTTTGAAGAATGGTGTATAGATTAAGAAAGAAATAAGAATGTTCACCACATTCATCACGGCCCCTGAAATATGCCCGCCACTAGCCAGATAACCGGAGATAATAGGCGGCATTGTCCAAGGTACGGCTATACCTACTGGCTTTGCTACTAATCCCATATCCATTCCAATGAAAGTTACAATAACTGTTACGATTGAAGTAAGGACGAAGGGAAGGATCATGATTGGATTTAACACAATCGGCATGCCAAAGATTAATGGCTCATTAATATTAAAGATACCAGGTCCAAGTGCCAAGCGGCCAAGATTTTTCATTTGCTTGGATTTAGCAAACAATACCATTGATAGAACCAAACCAAACGTTACGCCCGTTCCGCCGATGTGAATGAAGTTATCCCAGAATTGCTGCGTAACAATGTGAGGCAGAGGTTCACCCGCCTGATAGGCAGTCATATTGTCACCCATGGCACCAAACCAGATTGGTTCCATTACACTTTTTACAATGTTTGTACCATGTAATCCAGTAGACCATAGAACCGTTACGAATAACTCAGCAACAATCGTTCCGCCCAGAGTAAGGCCAACCATTTTTAACGGGTCACCTAACACGATGGTTACTAAATCATTGATACTTTCATAAGGAGTCAATTCAACAAGTAAGCGGATTACCCAAACCGTCACCAATACAAAAAGCCCCGGAATTAAAGAAGCAAATGATTTACCCACACTTGGCGGTACACCTGCCGGCATTTTTATCACAATATCTTTTTTGACGACCCAGCGATAAATTTCAGTTGATAAAATAGCAAAAAGTAAGGCAACAAACAACCCTTTACTGCTCAAGAAGGCTTTTGAAATGGCTCCCGTTACCAGAACTCCTTCAGCATCAGCTGGGGTAAAGGTGAAACTGAACGGTGTTGTTAACAGGAACGCGGCAATGGAAATAGTACCCGCACTCATCGCATCAAGCTTATAACTTTCTGCTAACCGGTATGCTACCGCGAATGCTGCAATAATGGACATGATATTGAAGGTAGCATCAACTGGATAGGATAGTTTTGCAGCCCAGCTGGCACCAAAAATGGACGTCATCCAATCGGCATATCCCGGAATTGGAAAGTTAGCAATGATTAAGAAAATTGAACCGATCACAATGAATGGCATCGTTGCAATAAGGCCATCGCGAAGAGCCAATAAGTGTCTTTGCCCGCCAATCTTTGCTGCAACAGGCATAACTTTCTCTTCTAGAAAGCTATTGAATTTGCTCATCTTGTTACTTCCCCTCTTAAACTATTTTTTATTTACTAGGTTTATAGCTGTTTTTAGAACTTCAGCCCCATCACACATCCCGTAGTGAACTGGGTTGATTGCCTCAACGGGAATATTCTTTTCTTCCCCTAATGTTTTCATTTTTGGAAGCAGAAACCGGACTTGCGGCCCTAAGAGAAGGACATCTGCATTGTCAACGTGGAGATTGATCTGATTGGCTGGAACTGCCCAGATTTTCCCTTCAACACCTTGTTCTTCTGCTGCCTTTTCCATTTTAGTCACCAGCAAACTTGTACTCATCCCTGCTGCACAGCATAATAAAATATTCATTCCTTTTTACCTCCTATATAATAAAAATGGTTTTTGAAAAATATGTAGCCTATTTCTCTAAGCTGTCTATAAGTCTTTTCTTTTGTCTCTTTCTATTTACAGTTTATTTTGAAAGCGTTTCATTTTACAGAAAGGATTTTTCCGTTACGTAACGGAAAAAGGCTGAACGCCCTTGTTTATTCCGGCAAAAAGGAGTATCCCTTTTGGAATACTCCTTTGCAAAACTACTCGTTTTAACAATCATTTAATAGTTTTATTATTTCTTCAGCTGATCCGCACTTTAGCACCTTTTGGACCATAGCACTGTTTTCAATTAGCGTAATAAGCCTTCTATACATCCGTTCCAGGTCATCACCAGGCTCTTTTCGAACATTTAATAAACAGACAAATTGAACCATCTGTTTATCAGCCCATTCAACAGGCTTTTTTAATGTGCACACAGTCCAAAATGTTTCTTCTGTTTCCGGTGTAAGCGGGTGAGGGACGGCGACAAGGTTTCCAAAGCTGGTTGGAGCCAATGCCTCCCTCTCGAGCACTGAATCTGCATAATTTTCAGATACTAATTTTTGTTTGTATAACTCTTCACACATAAAACGGATGACGCTTTCTTTATCCTCAAACTTTTTATGAATAAAAACTCTGGATTTGTCTAAGTAGCTTTGTTCCTCGTACCCGTTTACAGACGATAAGCCCTCCCGGATACTGGCAATATCACCTTCACCTAAAAAAGTATTGACGACCTGTACAGGGACGCCCAAATCTCCTTTTAACGGTATTGTGCTAATAATAAAATCGATTGAGGACAAGTCGTATTCATTCAGCTGATAATAATTAGTGGTTGCCACAATATCGAGTTCATCTTTAAATTCATTTTTCAAGCGGTAGAACAATAGCCTGGCGCTTCCCACGCCTGAAGCACACACAACAATGACCCGTTTGGCCTTCTTTTGCAATGTCTTCATTCTTTCTAATGCCACGCCTATATGTATGGCAATATAGGCAATTTCGTGTTCTCCCACTTCAACGCCCAAATACTCTCCAATACATTTGCTGGCTATGGCCGCTCCCTCAAATGCGCTTGGGTATTTCCTTTTGATGTCGTCTAATAAGGGGTTCCGAATGTTCATATTGTAGCGTAATCGATTCATCGCAGGCCGAATGTGCAAAGTCAGTGCTTGAATGAATTCCGAGTCATCGTGAAAATCCCAATTCAGTTCCGTTTTCAGTCTTTCCAGCATGCACTGAATCATCGTACCCAGCTCATCGAATTTACTAAATTCATTCAAGGTATTCTTATGAATTAATTTTGTCCCTAACAAATGGACAATAATATAATCAATTTCAGCAAGGGGGAAATGCTGTCCGGTAAATTCCTCTACTTCTTTCACAATTTCATTTGCTACTATACTTTCAAAAGGATATTTCCCGGTTAGATCATGTTCAAGGTTTTTAATAACAAACCCTTCTTCAATTCTCTTACATCCAATGGTGATATGGGTCGCTAAATTCTCGAGTGCTATATCAGAGATTTCAAATTTGTATTCATTTACTTTTTTGATGATGATTTCCTTTATCTTTTCAAACAGCTTTTTGTCCAAAAGCTGCAAAGACTTGCTGTCAATGTTTAAGTTGCTGCTTCTGCTGATAATATGATTTGAAAAGCATAGCCGCCTCATATATTCGTCGCCTTCGACACGCGTGCCATGATGAGGTTTGGAAATTAATTTCAGCTGATAGCTTTCCAGTATTTCGCGGACGATTTTTAAGTCACTTTGCAGTTTAGGCTTAGAAACAAACAGATCTTCCTCAAGGCTTTCCAATTTGATTAAATCCTTTTCCTGCAAAAAACGCTTTAATATATATAAGACCCGATTTTCCTGTATGGAGAAATCTGATTTAGAGTCATCGATCGATTCCGCTGCATTATGTGTGAACACACTCTCAAACAGGCTATAATCCTTTATTTCTAAGAGATAGCCCTTACCGCGCACCGATTCAATAGCGATCCCTAATAAGCTTTGTGATTGAAGTTCTTTGATCTCGGTTCGGATCGTTCTATCACTTACACCAAGTTCTTTTGCCATCCATTCAGCTGTAACAGGTTCAGTTGACTTCATTAAAGACAGCACAATATCCTTTTGCCGTTTTGTAACCACCTTTCTATCCCCCTTTCGTTACTCTTATTCATGACTCTTTCTGTATATATTGTTGTGACTATAAATGAAAAAATATAACTGATGATCTTGCACCTTCCACCACGAACACAAACCCTTGATAAGGGCCTTTTTAAATAAATTCCATCCTACTTTATATTTTCCTATCCAAATCGTTCTGTCAAGGTCAATGAAAAGAGAGGCTCCCCATATAAACAGCTTCGTATTGCTCGGATACATCCTCATGATCCCATTCTCTGAAGAATCACCTCCTGGAATTTGGATTGCAGGCTTTGTCATTTATCTGCTATCCATTTTTAAACCAGTAGGCAGACAAACGAACTAAACCAATAGCCTACCCGCCAAGTCACTTTGTTAGATGCAAGGTGACTTGGCAGCAGATATAGAGTACAATCTGCCTAAATACTCCGATAAGTGCTCATCTTGAAAGAATAGTTTTACCAAAATGAAAAAGGAGTGGAAATATGAGGATTATTGTATTTGGTGCAACCGGGGGCGTTGGCCAACATGTCGTGAAGCAATCATTAGAAAAAGGGATTGCGGTTACTGCTTTCGTACGCACCCATTCAAAGATAGAAGCCTCACATGAACAGCTTCAAATTGTACAGGGAGATGCCTCTAATAAAGAAGAAGTCGCCGCAGCCATTGCAGGTCATGGTGCTGTTGTGTCATGTTTAGGCTCTAATCAGGGAATGAAAAAAACAGCAGAACTTGAAGAAATGACAAAAAATATCGTAGATGGCATGCAGGCACACGGCATCCAGCGCATCGTCTACACAGCTTCTGCAGGCATTAACAAGGAAATTCCAGGAATCAGCGGAAAACTGATCATGCAAATGCTGAGAAACCCTCTCGCAGATCATCGGAATGCCGTGGATTATATTCAAGCACATGGATTAAACTACACAATCGTCCGGCCGATGGGATTAACGAACGATGCTTTAACAGGAATGTACAGGGAGTCAGAAACGGGCGTACCAGAAAAAGCAAGAACGATTCCGCGCGCCGATGTAGCACATTTCATTGTGAAAGCATTAAGCGATGAACAGTACCAGAACTCATCCATTGGCATTGCTACCTAGGTGTCCCATTAAAAAAAGAAGCTGAATTTAAAGACGTTTCACTTACTGACTTTAAATTCAGCTTCTTTATCTGGGAAGGTCATCTTTTACTATCCCTTCACTCCTCACTATCTGGCTGGGCAATTGACTGCAAATGAAATATACGAGAAAATATAAAACAAGATTGTAGCAAGAAAGGCTGATCTCAGTGGAACAACGCTCGCTTATTCTACTTGGGCTACTCATGAGCCAAAGTCAGCATGGGTACCAGATTAATGAATTTATAGAGAGAAACTTAAGTGCCATAACGGACATGAAAAAACCTACCGCTTATGCAACATTGGATAAACTCAGTCAAAAAGGATATATTGACATCCAGTTGGAGCAAGAAGGAAACAGGCCGACTAGAAAGGTGTACTCCATCAATGAGAGCGGCAAGCAATACTTTTACCAGTTATTGCTGAACAACTTATCTTCAGCTGAAAAAGTAAATTACAATGGAGATATCGGGTTGATGTTCAGTGATTTTCTTCCTCTGGAAAAAACCATTCCTGCATTGGAAGAACGTTTAAAAAATAATAAAGAATTATTGGAAACGATGAAACAAACACCTTCCCACGGAGTAAGGTCTGGAGTCAATCTGGCAGTAGAACACAAAATGGCGATGCTGGAAGCAGAAGTCTCTTTTCTTGAAAAGACTATAAAAAATCTTTCTCTTTATTCGGAGTAAATCCTTTATGGCCAGTTCAATATAAAAAAACTGATAATTACACTTAATTGGTCACTTTTGACTAATCATGCTAATTTAGATGCTGCCTTTGATTCTAGCTGTTGATTCATCATTCAACCTAATAGAAGGATTATTCATAAACCAAAAACCTCCCTGATTGCAAGATGGATCTGGAAGGTTTTTTGTATGGTTTCATATCTCTTACAAGAAATGCGAAGGGTACTTTGTTAGTAAAAGTTCCTTTATTTCTTCTGGATCTTTATCTTTGATTTCATCAATAAAATGATCAGATAGAATTTTTCTTCGGGAACTGCTTGAGAAGCCTATTTTCAGCAATTTATCAATATCCCTCAGATTTAAATAAAAATTTAATTTTACACAGGAGTAACTGTTTTCTGCTAATAATGCGGCAATTCGATTGGAGAAAGTAATAATTAAATCATATTCAATATGTTCAAGTTCATACAGTTCATTTATATTATAGGTTCCTGCCACTGTAACGTCTAAGTGATGGCGAAGATTCTCTGCAAAATAGCTGGTTTTTTCTATTGCAGAGTTACTCACAATCACAATTTTCCTGCTATTCCTTCCAATCACTTTATTTTTCATCGTAAATTTTCGAACTAGCAAGGTCAGGGCTGAGATTTGCAGTTTTGAAAACTGAACATCCATTTTTGTTTCAATAATGGGAGTCGCCTTACTCACCGTTCTATACAACTTAGGCAATACTTTATGAGTATCATCTAACTTTTTATCATAGAGATTATAATCAAGCTTATTACGAATATAACATTTGTAAATATAGGAGTACACCTCATTAAAAATTGCTTCATAGTCATAAAAAGTCGTAACAATATGGTCTTGAACTTGATTGATAAAAGCGAGCACAGCCATCTTTAATCTCGTGTCCATAGGAGGCGGTGAAAACGACATATAGTCAAGAGACGCGGCCAAATACGTGAAAAATAAATTCTCCCTTTTTTGATTTATGAATAGCTGATAGTTTGGGACCTTTAAATCAAGTTCCATTTCTGCTTCCAGCATATATCCCTGTCTAAACCGATATAGGCTAAGAACTAAGCAGAGCAGGCAGAATTTCTTAGAAGGATATGACATTCTTACTTGATTCTCTTTGATAAACTTATTTAGTATGTCCTTTGCCTCTGCTATATCCACTTTGGCCATTTCAGCAAAAACCTCGAAAATCATTTTTTGCAGCGGATTATTGGCTTTCCGATTCATTAGATTCCCAGCCGAATCGATCTCTACAAGAGAAACTAGAATTGATGCAGTTAGAATTCGATAGGACCTTTCAGAACCTGCAACTTTCATTCCCTTTTTCGGGACAACCTCAAATCGCAGATTCCTTTTATTCAGATACTCAGTAAGCGCCTTATTATCCTTTTTCTTTGTCGTTAGGCTCATTCCCATCTTCTCATACAGCTTTGAGACATTGAGAATAGGGTAAAAAAAAGAAAAAACAATAATAGCGCAATCCGTTCCTTTTGTGATGAAATATAATGTTCAAGCTGCAGATTGCTTACAAAATCAATATAGTCATTATATTTTAACTGACTAATAATGGTGTTTTTTTCTATTCTAAGCTGTTTATCATCTGGAAGATGCAAGTTAATATTCATCATATGTCTTTTTAAGCTATTTGAACTTCGTCCGAAAAGCTGATCGGAATCTGCTAGATCTAACTTTCCTTTTTCCTGAAGAAAACCAATAAGTTTTAAGTCAAGACTATTAATGCTTATTGGGATCAGCCCCTTTCAACTAAAAGATTGTATAAAAAAAGCATAACCTAACAAGACAGTAAATTAAAATGCAGATTTAGTGTACTTTTCACTCCGGAGTATTGAACCAATGTCCAGGTATCTTTTTGGAACAGTTTCAGACCATAAAGTTCCCTTGAACCGGATCCTATTAAAAAATAAAATCAATATGAAACAATAAAAGCAAATAATAGATGTTTAATAATTTCTTTGAAGAGTTCCCTTTGCTTTTATAGCTGATGTTTTAGGGTGCTCAAAAAAGGGCAGGAGAGGATAGCATGTTTAAAAAACTTTTTAAGAAACAAACGGCTTCAGAAGAGATTGTAAGCCCTGCTAACGGGGAATTAATGAAAATAGAGGATGTCCCAGATCCTGTATTCAGTCAAAAGTTAATGGGAGAAGGAATTGCTGTTTTGCCATCAGATGGAAGGATTGTGGCCCCTGCTAGCGGCGAAATCATCCAGTTAGCTGAAACTAAGCACGCCTTTGGCATTAAAACGGACCTGGGCGCTGAGATACTTGTTCATATTGGGTTAGAAACTGTAGCTTTAAAAGGCCAGGGTTTCAATCCAGCAGTAAAAGTGGGGGATAAGGTGTCAAAGGGACAGCTCATTATAGAAGCTGACCTGGAGTTTATTTCTAAAAATGCGGCAAGTACAATTATACCAATGGTCGTAACGAATAGCTCAGAGGATTTATTCACGTTTACATGGAAAACGTCCACTGACGTTACCAGGGGAGAAAGTGAAGTCTTAGCGATTACATTAAAATAAAGAGAGATTAAGCAGAATCTACTAAAACGGCTGCAGATAGCATCCGTTTTTTCAACATGTTCTGTGATTTGCTTTTACTATAAATGAGGAAGCAGGGATGTCATTGAAACTATTTGCACTTGATCTGGACGGCACACTGCTGTCTCCTGACAAACAAATTTCACAAGAGGATGTTGAGGCTATCCAGGAGATACAGAGAGATGGTCATATTGTGATGGTCTGCTCCGGACGGGCTCCTGAAGATATTAAAGCCATTCTCAGCAAATATAATCTTACGTGTCCAATAGCGGGAAGCAATGGGACTGTTGTAGAGGCTGACAATCACATAATAAGCCAGATTTCAATGGAACAGAATGATGTAATCTCCATTATTCAGAGATTGAACGAAATGGTTTTCCCCTACTGTCTCTATACGAATAATGGAATCTACTTCCCGGATGATTGGTCAGAACGGGTAAAACAAAGTATCAAAGGTTTAGGAAATACAGATTTTCACCGGTTTATCGAAAGGCCACAAATCTCTGTGCATGTGAATGTTTTTACAGACCATACCAAACTACTGCTTGATAAGCATATAAAGGTTAACAAACTGTACATTCTCACGTTTGGTCCAGATCGAAGAAACAAGCTCGTTCCCTTTTTGAATGATTATTCAAATATTGCGGTTACTTCATCAAGCTCTATAAATGTTGAAATTATGCATAAAGGTGGACATAAAGCCGTTGGCCTGAAAAGAATGGCGGAATATTATAATATCCCTTTAGAAAATACTGTGGCTATTGGAGATAATCTTAATGACATTCCAATGCTAGAATGTGCCGGCTATTCGATTGCAATGGACAACGCAGACAAGGAAGTTAAGAAAATATGTGACTTTGTCACACTGTCCAATTCCGAAAGCGGTATCTCACATGCTTTAAAGCAATTCAGGTAATACAAGTACGCTCTACCCTTACAGAAAGGAGAATGGCTATGAAAATACTAAAAGTAAAAGATTATGATGATATGAGCAGAAAAGCGGCTGAGTTTGTTGCAGAAAAGGTACGCTCTAATCCAAGTCTAAACCTTGGATTGGCAACAGGCGGAACTCCAGTTGGCTTATATGATTATTTAATAAAAGATCATTACAAAAATCATACTTCCTATCGACACGTCACTACGTTTAACTTAGACGAATACATTGGGCTTTCGGGAGAAAATCCTTATAGCTATCGTTATTTTATGAATGAACACTTGTTTGACCATATTGATATTGTAAAGGCCAATACATACGTTCCTCAGGGAGATGGGAATAATCCAGAGAACCAATGTATCGAATACGAAAAGCTGATCATGAAGCATGGAGGAGTGGACCTTCAAATTTTAGGAATTGGAAGCAATGGTCATATCGGTTTTAACGAACCGGGGACATCTTTTCAATCGGAAACACATATTACGGAGCTAACCCAATCAACACGAGAAGCAAATGCACGCTTTTTTAACCATATAAACAACGTTCCATCCCAGGCCATCACAATGGGAATTGCCAGTATAATGAGAAGTAAGGAGATTTTACTGCTAATTTCAGGAATTAATAAAAAAGACGCTTTAACTCAACTGTTAACAGGTGAACCGAATGAAAATTTCCCTGCATCCATATTGGAAACACACCCCCATGTTACACTAATTGCAGATGCTGAGGCGCTGGGAAACGCAGCTTTTTAATCACAAAAAAGCCATGAAACGAATGGAGTATTCCTGTTCGATTCATGGCTTTCGTACTGAATCACGTTATAGTGGCATCAGTACTTCTATTAGTGTTTTTATCACTTTTTAACAGGGATAACTGATGAATGAGCATATCGACGATGACAAAGAAGCCAATTCTTGAAATTTTGTCGTTTCTTTTGGTGTCGGAGGTATGTGTATAAACATATAAATTATCATTCGTGTAACTGGCTAATTTATTGGACTGGAAAGACGTTAAGCTGATGATGTCAGCCTTTTTAATATGTACTTTTTTTGCTGTCTCAACAATCTTTTCGGTATTGCCAGACAATGAAATAAAAATAACCAAATCGCCTTCCCTGACGAAATTCGTGAAAAGTTCTGATAAATTATAATCCTTTATGAATACACATTGGATCCCAATGGACAATAACAAATGTTCTAAATAGCTCCCCACTGCTTTACTTGTCCCTCTCGCCATCACAAAGACGTTGTTGGCTGAAAGAATTTTTTTCGAGCAGCTCTCTAATGCTTCTTCGCTTACAAGTGTAAATGTTTTATCCACACTATCCCTTAACATGTCTCGAAACGAAAGCCCCTGGCTGGATTCATCAATTTCTTCTTTTGCAAGCGTACTAAAATGATATTTAAGTTCTTTAAACCCGCTAAATCCGAGCTTTTGGGCCAAATTAATGATGATGGTTTTGGATACGAAGGCAGCATCCGCTAGTTCATTTATTTTCAGATATGGAATGATTTCTTTATTATTTAAAATATAATTGAGGACTTTTCTTTCACTGGCAGTCATATCGTCATAGTTCTCTAAATAATTCATCATATAATCCCTCGAATTATGGCAGTAGTTAAACACACAGTTTATTATACCATGACAAAAATGGAATAAACATCAGCAAAAAACCTTCCATAAAGCTATGGAAGGTTTCTTGGCTAAATCAAGACTTCTTCTGTCTCTTGATATTTCGTGAAAATTCTGTCTGCCGTATCTTTCGCCCTCACAGCCTCTGTTTCAGCAATGAAAGAGGACAGCCCGGTGTAATTCCTTGGATCAATCATCTCCTGGATTTCTTCATCGGTAAATTCGCTGGCAATTAACTCATTTGCCTTCAGGCTGGTATAGAAATCCTCCCCTTCAGAGGCGGTTTTCATGGCAATCTGA
Source organism: Cytobacillus sp. GQ23 (assembly GCF_059758675.1). Lineage (NCBI taxonomy): Bacteria > Bacillati > Bacillota > Bacilli > Caryophanales > Bacillaceae > Cytobacillus > Cytobacillus sp. GQ23. The sequence continues at coordinate 59,361 of NZ_JCAXER010000011.1, read as the reverse complement.
TACATCAAACTATGTGCTTGATCTTTCCCTAATTTACTCGATAACTTCATCATCACATATTCACTGTTGTCTAGTCCTTTATTACGTAATGCATTATGAAGCATACGCTCTTTATGGACCACCATTGTCCTTGTTAATTCCTCACAGCGCAATAGAACCTCTGTTGTCAGTTCCAGCGCTTCTTCAAGGATTCCATCAAACAGCATATAGGAACTGCTATCCCCCTCATATGGCCGGACAGCCGAGTACATGCCCACTCCAGGCAAGGAATAAAGTTTTTGTGAGTTTGCGATAATTCCCTTTGCCAATTTCGGATTTATTTTATGCGGCATTGTGCTGCTTCCTACTGTGCCTTTGCTAAATCCCTCAGATACTTCTGCAATTTCCTCGAGTGTCGTGCTATAAACTTCCTCTCCGATTTTATGGCAGACATTTGTAAGAAGGCTTAAGTTCATCATGTATTCAAGTTTATGTGTACTGATGTTTCTTGAAGGGACTTGCATAGGATACATCCCGACTAGTTCTGCCACACGTTTTTGCACACCAATTCCCACTTCAGGCATGGAGCTAAACGCACCAACGGCGCCCCCCATCATCACTTGGAATACTCTTTTCTCAGCTTCTGCCATCCGCTCAAATGCATTAATAAATTCACTTATCCAAACGGACACCTTATAGCCATAAGTGATCGGGATGGCGTGACGGCCATGTGTGCGTCCAGGCATCACTGTATCTTTATTTTCGAGTGCCAGCTTGCTCAAATTATTTAGTATTTGTCCGATAAGATTCATAAATTTCGTATGAACTTTTTTCATAATATAAAGCTGGGAGCTTTGCTGGATATTTTGGGTAGTAATCCCATAATGAACGTATTTCCCGCTTTCACCAGGGCAAGCCTTCACCAATACCTTTAAAAAGGGAACAAACCCATGGCCGATTTCCCGATAGATCCGGTCCATTTCCTCGAAATCAATATTTTCAACTTTGGCTGCTTTTTTAATATCATTGGCAGCCGCTTCAGGAATAAATCCTGCTTCCGCCTGCGCCTGGGCCAATGCTGCTTCAAATAATAGCCATGCTTTATATTTTTCTTCTTGTGTAAACAAATGTTTAATGCCTTGGTCATCTATCGTTTTGCTTTTTGAATCATATAACGCCCGCATTTTTATTTCCTGCCCCTCTCATGTTATCATCCACTGCATTTCTGACAAATTCCACCTGAGGACCAAAAACAATATGAATGTGTTTATCCGAAGGGAAGAAAAAGCCTGTACAACCGGATTTCTGCAGCAAATCTTTATCGATGTTTTTCACATCACCTAAGTCGATTCTTAACCGCGTGATACAGTTATCTACATTTAAAATATTTGATCGTCCGCCTAATGCGTTGACAACGATATCCGCAATTTCCCCGTAGCGTTTTTCTTTAATCAGAGTATTATCCAAAGCTTGCTCTTCTTCTCTTCCTGGTGTCTTTAAATCAAACTTAATAATTGCCCAATAGAAGATAAAGTATGTGGCAACAGCTAATCCTGTCCCAATGAGCACCAGATAGATCCAGTTTGTATTTTCATAAAGGAGGCCGAAAATCGCAAAGTCAAAAACGGTTCCGCGAATGTAGCCGATTGCGACTCCTGCAAAGGATAAAAGGACAGCTCCTATACCGACTATACATGCATATAAAACGTATAATAATGGTGCGATAAATACGAAAGTGAATTCTAATGGTTCGGTTACATTCCCTAATAGAGCAGTTAATACCATTGTCACCAGCATCGATTTAACATATGGTTTATTATCCTTATGTGCCGCTTTATACATAGCAAATGCAATGGCCGGGAATAAAAACATTGTGACCAGCATTTGCTGCTGTGCCATAAACCTGGTTAACTGAGGCATCATGCTCCAATATTCGCTGTCAGGCCCTTGATTAAAGAGAACTTCGGTCAGAGCAGGAAGAACCCCCACATAAGTTTTTCCATCTATAACATAGGTTCCGCCAGCTTCTGTAAATCGAAATAAAGCATTCCACACATGGTGTAGCCCAAACGGAATAAATAACCTCTCACCCGCAGCTGTAAAAAATGGCCCTGCAACACTTAAGAATACGACTGATAATTTCATTAACACTCCGACCATGAATTCCCAAATGAACGGAAGCAAAAGGCCTACTGCCGTCATAATTCCTATCGTGATAATAGGCACTGATTTTTTCCCGGAAAAGAAGGCCAATGCCGTTGGCAGCTCTAAATTAATATATTTGTCAGTTGCCCAGGCAGCCACCAGACCTGTGATGATTCCTCCAGCAGCACTAATATTCATTGTTTGAATTCCTAAAACGCTAATTTGCCCATACTGGGTCATAACCTCAGGATCTGCCATTTTTCCTGTTATGGTCAGCCATACATTCATCGCAACAATTAAGGTTAAATACCCAGCAGTTGCGGCAAAAACGGAGATCCCCTTGTCTTTTTTGCTCATGCCATAAGCTACACCCATCGCAAATAGTAGAGGAATATTATCAAAGATTATACTGGCAATCGTACGAATACTGACTAAAGCAGTATGGATTCCTTCATTCCCTAGAAACGGGAATCTTTCGATCATATATGATTGAACTAAAGCGCCACTTATACCCAAAATCATCCCAATTGGTGCTAATACCCCAATAGGCAGGAGAAGGGTTCTGCCAAATGTCTGAATTGAGCTGCTGACTTTTCTCTTACTCACCGAGCTGCCTCCTTTAAATTTTATATGGCAATCTTAACAAGAGGGAATGACATTTGAAAGCGCTTTTGATTATTACTTCATGACTTAGGTCACCAAATCTGACTTAGGTCATTTTTAGGCATTTAACCTCCTATCGGCTTAGAAACCAAAACTTTATTGGATTAACTAAAGGTTGCGTAAAAAGAAGCGAATTAACCAAGTTTTTTGAGTTCCAAGCGCGACTCAAATTTTGTTATCCTGCTTATTAAAGTTAATATTATTCATTCAACTTCCAATTAGTCACGTTTGACTAATCAACTATAAAATAATATAATTTTATTAAATTAGTCACACATGACTAATCAAGCAAATCTAAAGGAGTATTTCATTGTATCAGGCTTTGAACAGTGATTTTCTCTTTCCGTGGAACAAAGGGAGTTTGTACTTTTCTTCATTAGCAGTTCTCATTAAAAAATTTTAAGCAGGGGGAATATGAAATGATTATCGTAACAAACCGAATTAAGTTGAAGTCAGGATTTGCAGAAAAAATGGCGCCCATGTTTACAAGACCAGGTGCCCTGCAGAAAATGGATGGCTTTGTAAAAGTCGAAGTATTAGTGACTAAAAATCTTCCTGAATATGACGAACTCAATGTAAATATGTATTGGGACACAATGGAAGACTTTACTCAATGGAAAAACAGCGATGCTTTCAAAGAAGCCCATACAGGCCCAGGTAATGGAGGTCAGGATTCACCTCTTATGGGAAGCGAAATCATTATTTCTGAAGTGGCTTCAACTTTAGAGGCCATTAAATAAGAACTTGTATTAGGGGTTTTTCATTCGTTCACTTTTGCGCTATGCCCCTTCTTCTGGGCTCTAACTGGTATAATGACCATAGCCCTGATGAAAAGAATCTAATTAAATCTGCACCCCTAAAAAGGAGCCAAAATAAGCAATGGATTACTTGCTATTTTTGGCTCTTATACTTTAGCGTATTATGCAGACAAACTATTTTCTGCCGCTCAACATCATTGCATTTCCCAATACCTTTTTATTCAATAAGAGTTTTGGCAATTGAATTACTTCCGAAAGGCTGCATCTATTTAATTCTGATATACCATGCTCCTTTAAGGCTTTCAAAAGCTCCTCTTCATCCCCAAATATCTTCTCATCCTTAAACAAGTCCAAGAAAACAAATTGACCGCCAGGCTTTAGCACTCTTAGTGCCTCTGTCATCACTTCTATTTTATTTTTTCTATCTTTTACTTCATGAAATGTCAGGCAGCTGACAATGATATCAAATTCACCATCATGAAGAGGGAGTTCTGCAGCGCTGGCTTTTGTGAACTGAACCCTATCATGAACGCCTTCTATTTCAGCATTCAGCTGGCATTGCGTTTTCGAGTATTCCCAATTCCCGCCCCAATAATCAATCCCAGTTAAAGAAGACTCAGGAAATTTCTTTGCGAGTTTAATGATCAGCGAACCACTGCCAGTTCCTATATCCAGTACCTTTTCTTCGCCCACCCCATTGAGCTGGGCAACCATTACATCATGTATCTTTGACTGATAATTTCCCCCAAATGCTGCAAATTGATAAACAGAGTAAGAAAGGATGAATGCTATATAAATAAAAGGCAGGGATAGGATCCCTGAAAGAACTCGAAGATATGAATTAACAGGCAGTAATGTAACTAAGAGGAGAATGAGTGAAATACCCAAGAATATAAAAAGTTTGTGAATTCGAATCCACGTCTGATATTTAGGATATGATTTCAAGTTATCCGCCGTCCTATACTAATCTATTTTTACCTATGAGTAAATTCCCCTGTTATTTCTCTTTTATTTTTTCCATTTCCCGTTTAAATACTTCTATGCTTTTGCTCATATAATCATTGATGATTTTAAACTCTTCAGGAGTATAATTTGAGGTGACTTTCCCCATTTCCTGCCCAAACGAGTGAAAATAAGGGCCTATTTCAAAGGCAACCTTTTCAAAATTTGCTTTAATGTTTACTTTTCTCCTATCATTACTATCTCTTTCCCTATAGACAAAGTCTTTTTTTTCAAGCCGGTCGACAACCGTAGTCACCATTCCTGTTGACAAACCCGTAATAGATGCTATCTGTCCAGCAGTGAGTCCTTCGAATGGAATGATCCCCAAGACTTTATAATCGGTTAAATTTAAGCCCGCTTTTTCTGCGATCATTTGGTGAAACATGATTAAGGCCAAGCTGAACTCTTGTCCCAAATTAGTTGGTTCCTGTTCTCGCGAATCATGATTTGCAGTTGACAATTTCATCAGACCCTTCTAATATAAAATTAACTCTAAATTAGAGATACTTTATTTTGGAGATACTTTATTTTTGAGTATAAATAAATTATAAGAAAATAATGAGGAGGTGACAATAATGCCAGAGGATTATATAAATATCTTTTCCTATAGCATTCTGCTGCCTATGAAGGAAGGATTTCAAGTATTTGTTTGGTCCAATAAATTTTATTTTACCCACCATTTGCTTTTACTTCTTTCAATACCCCTTTCAATTACGCGATTCTACCAGGTAATAAATAAACGAAGCATCAAATATTATGGGCTTCTCGAAATAGGAGTGTGGTTATTTAGACTGCTGCAATATTCATTAATCGTGTTTATTGGCAATGACTTGTCTATGGAGAATATATTTTCTAAACATGTGTGGAGTAACATCATTCAGGGCTTCCATTTTATTGATTCAGATCAACTAATCTGGGATCTTATTGGATATGCCATCATCTTTGGAATGTATAACATTCTATTGCTTCTAGTTATATCGAAAAAATGGACAAAAAAAGCATTTCCTCATCATACCCACAGGGAGACTATTCACTCCGCAATAATATTAGGCTTTAATAATTTATTCCTGATCCCTGTTGGAGTAATTTATCTATTAAACATTATTAAAATTATCTAATTACCTTAAAGAAAGGACCTGATATTATTAGACCCTTAGAATTTTGGCGCTTTGGAAAAATAGGGATAGAAACTTTCCTATCCTCTATTCTCTTTTTCTACAGCCATTTAGCTTTAGTGATAGTTTCGCTTATTCCCTCTATCATCCGTGCATATCAAATGTGGACTTCAGATACACACTTTTGGTTAGAAGGGATTGTTGGAATTACGAGGGCCTTTCTCTTCCTGCTGATTATCAGCATCATGACAGGGGCTAATATAAGAGAACTCCAACATAAGAGTTTTTGGGAAAAGCTCGCCAATTCGTGTTCCAATACTTTTAATAAGAACTGGCCATATGGTTTTATTGCTCAAATCACAGCCTTCATCGTTCTGTTATATGGATTAGGAAATGGAATAATCATCATAATCAGCGCACTTTTTATACCCTTCATCACATGGATGGGCATAAGCCCGCAGGATCCTAATGCCGCCTATAATGCCTGTGTATACTTTCTAAAAAACCTGAGTGTTATTCCTCTGGCTATGGTTTATATACTCAACATATGCGGAGTAAGATCCACGAACTAGTAATGTGAAAGCTCCGTCAATTAACAAAAAAATGCGGACTTCACTGTTTCCACCAAGAAATTGAGCAATGCCCTTTCCCCTTCACCTCGGAATAGGTCGGTAATAACAGATCACGTCGATTCATAATATTTTTATAAGAAGGTAAATACAAGGAGCGTGAAGCTGTTGAAAAAAGTAAGGGTTCGTTTACGGCCCATTGTCAGCAGGATTAATTTGCCTACCGTTTTAAGAACAGCTAAACTTCCGGGAGACTCTGTTGAAAGATTGTTTATTGCAACCCAGGTGGGGGAGATCTTTTACATAGGAAACGGAGATATTCGAACTTTTTTAGATATTCGGCCGAACGTAATCGAACTGGGAGCTTCAGGTGGGGGGTATGATGAACGGGGATTGCTGGGGCTGGCATTTCACCCGGATTTTTATTATAACGGTTTGTTTTATCTTCATTATTCCGTAAAGGGGACACAAGGACCTGGTGCATTGCAGGATTCCTTTAAACCTGACCCGTGTGATCCTAAAACGTTAAACCTGAGGTGGGAAAATAGAAAAACTCAATTTGATCATATTGATACAGTTGAAGAATGGATTTTACAATCAAACGGTCCCCAAAAACGGCGGACCTTGCTTAACTTAAGAAGACCTTTTGCCAATCATAATGGGGTCAATAGCTTAAACTTTTCACCTGAATCGGGAAAACTTGTTTTAACAACCGGTGATGGCGGATCAGGCTATGATCCTTTTAATTTAAGTCAGGATCTTATGGAGATTGCAGGTAAAATCATTGAAATTGACGTATCTCAGAATATTTTTATCGCTAACCCACCCGCTGTCACACGTTTTGATGAGCTGCCTGTTCTTATTCAGGAGTCCCTTTCGGTAATGGCCAAAGGGGTTCGCAATATTCCTGGCATTTCATTTCAAAGAATTAATTATCAATATATAAAATACGCAGGAAATGTCGGACAGGATTTAGTAGAATCCATTTTTTCATTTATTCATTATAAACCCATACCTGTTACCCAGCTCACTCAAGCTTCTTTACAGAACACTGAACCTAACCAAAGGGCATTGATTAACTTTGGCTGGCGGGGATGGGAAGGTGCACTTCCCACTTCGTTTATAAGGGGCTGCGCTAATGATTCAAGTCTGGATGAGAAAACACTGGCTTTTTACAATGAAGCCATCAAAACTTCAGTGCTTCGTCTTCCGCCATTAACCTGTTATTATCACCAGGATCCCAGACCCGATAAGTTTGAAGGAACTGCCCTTACAGGAGTCGTGCCTTATATGGGGTATGATATCCCTGATTTAACGGGAGCTGTTTTGTTTACCGATCTTGTTCGAAAAGGAGCTCAGCCTCCTGCTAGAGGAGTTTTAGCTTATACCAGAGTAAGAACAGATGGCGTACTGAATGATTACAGTATGATTGATATCGATGATCCATTTGGCTCCCAGCCTGCTTTTTATGTTAGTCTGGGATCTAATCAGGATCAAACCAGATTATTTTTAGGGATAAATGGTTCTATGAGGGTGACTGACTTTAACCAAGGGACTGTTTTTGAAATTGTTCCATAGTCCTGAAAAAAAGGGGAGCTAATCGTCCCCTTCTTATCCATCCATTTGAACATCAATCAAGGTTATGTCACTTGTCTGCTTTATAGCTTCCTCTAATACGTGTTGTAATTCATTCAATTTCTTTGGCCGTATGCCCTTCACGCCAAAACTGCTAGCCAATTGTACAAAATCAGGGTTGCCAAAAGCAGTTCCAAAGCTGCTATTGAATTTTGCCTGCATCATTTGTTTTTCTAATTGTAATTCACCGTTATTTAACACAATGATGACAAACGATAGGCCTAATCGTTTAGCGGTTTCCAATTCGGTTATATTCATCAGGGCCCCTCCATCTCCAGTGATACAAATCACCGGTGCATCCGGGCAAGCTAATTTGGCACCAATGGCACCTGGAATGGCAACTCCCATTGAGGCTAATCCATTGGATATAATCAGCCGGCCTGCTTGTTTAGGCTGGAAAGTGCGGGCAATAGATATCTTGTGGGCACCTACATCAGAAAGGATTATGGTTTGTTCTGTTGAGATTGTTTCAATAACCTTTAAGACATTACTTATCGTTAAAAATTGATTTTTTTGGAAATGTGTATCAATTTGGTAAGCAGATTTAATCTGTTCTTTTACATTCCCGGCCGGAACCCATGGCTTTGACGGAATATCCAGTTTATTGAGTTCCTGTAAAGTCTGATACAAATCACCAGCCAATTCTCCTTTTAAAGGATAGTATTCATCCATTTCGGCAGGAAGTGAATCGATATGTAAAACGGGACGCTGCTTTTTATTCCAATCCTTTGGAGGTTTTTCAACAAAGTCATACCCTATGACAATTAACAGATCCGCTTCCTCTATAATTGGTAATACTTCATCCTGTTCACTGAATCCAAAAGTAAAAAAGTTTTGCGGATGATCTTTAGGTAACACCCCTTTTGCCATAAAGCTATGGATAACAGGTGATTTTAGCTTTTCCGCAAATGCAGCGAGTTCTTTTATCGCTCCCTGCCTGATCACCCCATTGCCTGCGATGATCAGCGGTTTTTGATATTGCCCTAATAAAGAGCAAACACTGTCCAGAGCTTGTGAATCAGGGGTACTTGTTGGAATAGGGGTAACAGGAAGTGGGCGATTAGGTACCATTTGTGCGGCTAAATTCTCTGGTAACTCAATCAAAACAGCTCCTTTTTTCTCCATTTGTGACACTCTAAATGCCCTTCGGATGACATTTGGGATCGTTTGAGGATCCTTTATTTGTACACTCCACTTTGTGGCTGGTTCAAATACTTTAACGATATCAATATATTGATGGGATTCCTGATGCTGTTTTTCAAAGCCCGCTTGTCCTGTAATGGCTACAACTGGAGAATGGTCCAATTGGGCACTTGAAATTCCAGTCAGCAGGTTTGCAGCACCAGGTCCTAATGTTGCTGTGCAGACACCGGTCTTTTTCGATAATCGGCCATAGATATCAGCCATAAAAGCGGCACCCTGTTCATGACGGACATTTACAAACTTAATTTTTGACTTTGACAATGAATGAACCAGGTCCAGAGTTTCCTTCCCCACCATTCCAAAAATGTATTCGACTCCCTCATTCTCTAAACATTGAACAAGTAAATCTGTTGCTTTCATACAACTCCTCTTTTCCAGAACAGAATTTTACTTATTTTTCCCATTACATAGTAAAATAACCCTTTAATCCTGGATGGAAAGGGCGTTCGAAAATCTGTAAAGAGAGCCTAGGGTGTCCCTTTGCCAAGTATTAAAGGATAAAAGAGGTGAAGCCCATGTCTGTTTCCATAGACGTCAAATCTCTTCATCGTACTTTCAAAGACATGCCTAAAATAAAACAAATAGTCTTCGGCTCCATTCTTAGCAGTTTGGCAACAATCTTTCACATAGCAGGGGGTGCTGTTCCGATTATTGGCTATTTTTTGAGCCCATTGGCAACTGCTCCTATTATTTTTTGTACTATCTTTTCAAAATCTCTCGGACTTGCTGCTTATATGGTGACGATTATATCCTTATTTATACTTATGCCAAGTGAGCTTATTATTTTTCCATTCACTACCGGCTTGTTAGGATTGGGAATTGGGCTAGCGTTTCACTTTATTGAAAGAAAAATAAACATAATCATAAGTGGAGCCTTTTTTTTATCCATGGGGATTCTAATTTTATTATACGGAATACAATTTCCTGTATTAGGGCCTGGCATTTCTCAAACATTCCATTTTCCAACGGTTGTTTTGATCTTCCTATTTTCTTTTTTTTATAGCTGGATTTGGGTTGGTATTAGCTGGGCATCTCTTAGAAGATTAGCAGATATATTTAGGTAAGCGTAGCTAATTAATAAAAAGTGGCCTGACCCTCAGCCCTTTAATGCATTAGTATAGTTGGGGTCAGGCACCTGTTATCTAAAAACAGACCTTGAATCGCAGATGGCCATTCAAGGTCTGTTTATGTTGATCTCTACTCCCTATTAAACCTTTGAATATTTCTGAAATCTTCTCTCTCCATATCAATAACAGCTCTATAAATTCCTCCGTTTCAATTTTATTTTCAAGAGGTTCATCAATCCGATAATGATGTTCCGCTACTGTCACATCTTTCTTGATATTCACTCGTAGCATTCAAAGTAATTTCAAAGTCTTCCTATACCCCTTCTAAAACTTTCTTAATGTATCCTATATACTCATCCACTTCTTCTTCTTTTGAAATATCCTGAATAAAATCCGAGAAAATACTTATTTCTTCCGGCAAACCTATTCCTAAATCACCAAATGGGTCTTTCTTAATTTCAAATGGATATCTCATATCCCTGAATCACCTTCTATATTATTTTTTATATAATGGATATGCCGTTGCTATTGTGCCATCTTTATTCAAGTACATTTCTATTTTAATCCCTGATGATGTTACGCCTTTATACTTGCCTAAACCTATCTGTATTTTATTCTGATAGGCTTCATCAATAGCTTTTACTCATCAATCCAGGATTCAAGGAATTGCAAATAAAAAAAAGCCTGGACCCCCTACACTAGTATAGTTGGGGGTTGTCAGGCACCTGTATCCGAGTTTTCACAATAGTGATATTGCTTTTAACCATAAAGTTCTTAGAGTTTAAAAACCTTGAAGGGCATATTACCAATCAAAGTTTTAGGTAACTTTGAATTATCTTTTATTGAATCATAATTAACAATTAAAATATGCCTTCAAGAAATCAAAAAACGATGACCAAGTTTCCTTTAACTCTCCTTTTAGAAGCAGTTCGTCTCCACCCTCAAAATTAACTATATAAACTTTATCTGTTACAGTATCCAGCACTAATACAGCATTTGCCGACATTTCACTTAAAACCAGATATTGCTTCGGAAAATCATGTTCTTTTCTAGTAATAAGTGTGTATGATTCAATATTATTTTCATCGTCAGCTATATCTAGTAATTCAAAGGGTACATGCTCTTCCCAAAAAGGTCCTGCATACTGGATATAAAATTCTTGGAAAGTATCTGAAACCTTTACACCCAGCCTTATTATAGCATCTTGTACTAGATTACTATCTTCACGTTTATATATTTCTTCACCCAGAACTTCATCTAGTCTTTCAGGCAAAATACTCATATTATTTTCCTCCTAAAGCTTCTTCTCCTCGTATTTTCCAATAATTAATAGAATCAACTTTTTGAAATGCTCCTCTAGTTGTCTCATCCATTGGATAGAATGGGTTTAACTTTCCTTTATAAGGATGTAGTGGAGCTCTCTTAGCATTACTGATATTATGATACCTAGTTGAAGCTTCATATAATGGTCCAACACCTTTTTGTTGTGAATGATGCAATGTTGCAACACTACCTGCATCATCAAGAATAGGAGCAAGTCCATATTTCGCTGATGCTTCAGCATTTGTTAACCCGCGACCTTTTTTAGCACCTTTTGTTCGGACCATATCCCAATTTATATCTCCTCTTTGATATACTTTATAGGTAAATCCCGTGCCATCTTTACCTGCATTATACTCTACACTTCGAGTAAAATATTTATTATTTTTATAGTCCTTTAGATGTTGATAGGTTTCTTTGCCCGTACCCTTAACCCCAAACACATCATCAGTCACCGTCTTAATCTTCGTCAACGGATCATTAAGATGCTTACTTTGAAGAACGGCTGCAGCGAGCAAGGACTTATAATGATGTTTCTCCTGAAAATGCGTTGAGAGTGGCCGAGAATCGAGAGGTTTATTAGATAGAGAAATAAAAGTGCCTTTTCCCTTTATTGAATCGGGGTTGGGCACTTTTTTACTTTTGTATAGTTCATCAGATTTATCAATTCTTCAGCCATTTATATTCGTTATTATATCGGTGCGGAGGAAACAACGGCTTGGTCGGCCTTCACATAATTAATTACAACAACCAGGACACTCCTAATGGCTTTCATTTTATTTTGAACTTCTAGCTGTCGTTCGTTTCTACTTATGATAAGGTTCCCCCCGATTAATCCGAAAAGCCCGATAAACCTGCTCCAGCAAAATCAACTTCATCAATTGATGAGGAAATGTCATCTTCGAAAAAGAAAGCTTTTCATCCGCACGCAGCAAAACCTCCTGGCTCAGCCCAAGAGACCCGCCAATTACAAACGCAATCTTGCTCTTTCCGTATGTAGCCAGTTTATCAAGAGTATCCGCGAGTTCTTCCGACGATTTCATCTTTCCTTCAATCGCCAAAGCAATGACATGGGCATCCGGATGTATCTTCGCCAAAATCCGCTCGCCTTCCTTTTGCTTCACTTGAATCATTTCCGTTTCGCTTAATTCTTCGGGAGCTTTTTCGTCGGGAACCTCGATGATGTCCATTTTGGCGTAGGCTGACAGCCTTTTTAAATATTCGTCAATTCCCTGCTTTAGGTATTTTTCTTTTAGCTTTCCGACTGTAATAATTGAGATATTCACAGTATGTCCTCACTTTACAAACAAGATATCCACAGAAGTTATCCACATGTCCACATTTTTCATCCACATGTTGTATGAGATCATTCGTTCGCTACAACATATATTGCGGTATTTTGACAATATTCACAGGTTGTTGATAACTTTTTATCCTCTTCTAGTTTTGTTAATTGCGGGAATGTTTCGTACTCATCGACCACTATATCTATTGCCAGATCAACGTGTTCGTCACAGCAGTAAATCATTTTCAGCATGCTCCTTTTTAGGCCGGCAGCCTGTTTTTTTATCCGATCTGTGGATAAATTCTTTTTCTACCTATGGTTATAAGTTATCCACATCTCATCTTATCAAAACAATAAAAAACAGGAAAGCGATTACCGCTTTCCCGTTTAGTTATTCTACTATGCTGGTCGGTTGCTTTCCACTGCATCCTTCCATTACAATGTCTCGCCGCTCAGCTTCATCGTTACTTCCTTGATTTTGCCGTCACGGTAAAATTTAATTTTCATCTGTTCGCCTACGGCTTTCTTCGTATAGAGATGCTGGCGCAGTTCAATGATGTCTCTGATTTCCTGTCCATCCATCTCCACAATGACATCCATTTCCTTCAGTCCTGCCTGTGCAGCTGGAGAGTTAGGTTCTACTGATGTGATAGCCACGCCTGATTTTACATCCTTCGGCAGTTTCAGTGCTTCCTGCTGGTAGTATCCAGGAATCTCATTAACCGATGCCAGCTGTACTCCCATATATGGACGTTTCACCTCTCCAAACTTTTCGAGGTCATCAATGACTGGTCTTGCATAGTTAATGGGGATTGCCAATCCGATTCCTTCAACAGCGCTCTCTGCAATTTTCATGGAATTGATGCCGATGAGCTGGCCGCTGATATTAACCAAAGCGCCGCCGCTGTTACCCGGGTTGATGGCTGCATCTGTCTGCAGAACCTCTGCCTGCCAGTCTACTGTTCCATTCTGGTCAATATCAACCGGTATGGCACGCTCCAAACCTGAGATAATTCCCTGTGTAACAGAGCCGGAGAACTGGCCAAGAGGATTCCCAATGGCAATGACAGGCTCGCCTGGCTTCAGTTTGTCTGAATCGCCGAACTCGGCAACCGTTTTAATTTCCTTTGCTTCTACCTCAATCACGGCAAGATCCGTCCAGATATCGCTGCCAACCAGTCTTGCCGGGAGCTTGGTGCCATCCTCCAGGCTAACTTCCAATTCCTGAGCACCCTCTACCACATGGTGGTTTGTGACGATGAAGGCTGTATTTCCTTCCTTCTTATAAATAACGCCTGAACCGGTGCCGGCAGGCTGTCCGCCTCCGTTATTCCCTTCATTGGACCAGAATCCGGCTGTCTGGATGTTCGTAATGCTTACAACCGCATCCCCGGCTTTGTCGACTGCCTTGGTTACATCGGTTGTCACATCGACAGAGACATTCTGAGTCCTGACATTATTGTTATCCCCTGCTTCATCCTGCAGCTTTTCATCCGGTTCAACCGTATAAGGGAGCACGTCGTAGTCAGCCAGCTTTGGCACTGCAACCACGACCAGGATGGCTCCTAATATGATGCCAACAAGACTGGCCAGAAAGTATCCGCCCTTGTTGCCCTTTTGCCCTTTATAACGGTTCTGATGATCTTGATCATAATAGCCCAAACTGCACCCATCCTTTCTTTCTTTTGCAAATAAAAAGGTTGTTTTTAATATGAATGCTAAAACTTAGTCTTCCTTTATATCCATTATTATACTCTTCTGTTTTTAGAAATCTAACAAAAACGCACTAGCCACAGCAATCTTACGACTTTGTTCATACTTTATTAAAATTTCCTCAAAAAAGAAAAAGAGGAACACACGTAGGACAGCTGTCTCTCTGTGTATTCCTCTTCTAATTTATGTTTAAACAGCAGTTAAAATCGTCGGTACCTTAGGATCGGTATCAAAAAGCTCGAATTGTTCGCCGACAATGATTCCTCGGCTTTCCAGTGTCTGGGCAACAGACATCCTCGCCAAATCCTTAATATTGTTATCCTGGCTTAAATGGGCGAGATAGAAGCTTTTCGTCCTGTCACCGGCCACTTCGCTCATCGCCAGCGCTGCATCTTCATTGGATACATGTCCGACATCGCTTAAGATCCTTCGTTTAATATTCCACGGGTAGCGGCCCATGCGAAGCATCTGAACATCATGATTGCTTTCAAATACGTAAGCCTCTGCATTGGAAATCAGGCCTTTCATACGGTCACTGACGTAGCCTGTATCGGTGATCAGGACAAGTTTTTTCCCGTTATGGTGGAACACATAAAACATTGGGTCGGCTGCATCATGGGAAACCCCGAAGGATTGAATATCCAGGGATCCGAATGTCTTCACGGCTTCCATATCAAAATGAAACTTCTGGTCAACCGGGACTTGTCCAATTAGTCCGTCCATAGCCAGCCATGTTTTTTCATTGGCATAGATCGGGAGGTTATACTTGCGGGCAAGAATCCCGACACCTTTGATATGGTCGCTATGCTCATGGGTCACCAGTATACCTGAAAGCTTGCCGATGTCCCTTCCTATATGCTGAAATAATCCTTCCATTTGCTTCCCGCTTAAACCGGCATCAACCAGAAAGGAATGTTCCTCCGTCTCGACAAAGATCGCATTCCCAGTACTGCCGCTCGCGAGAACGCTGAATTGTAAAGACATGTTCTCCTCACTCCACTATTTTTTTCTCTTCGTTATTCAGCTGAATAATTTTTCCTTCAAAGGCATCTACAAATAAATTCTCCTCACCATTAATGACAAATCGCCAGGCAGGCGTCAATAATTGTGATGAGCTTAAATGCACGAAAGTAAAATAACCCAGCTCTACATCGGTAATTTTCGACTTAGGCAAAAGCGAACCATTTTTGTAAAGAGTCTCCACAGCCTTTATCGGCTGGATGACTTTTTCACTTTCTTCCTTCGATTCAATCTTTTCCAGAAGCGTCTGCTTATAAGAGACGATTTCATTTTCATCATTTAAATAAAAGGTGAGCTCGCCATTTAAATTCATATAAAACATCTTGTCTTCGAACTCCTGATAATACGTGATTTTATTGCTGTCACGAGGCTTATCCCAGAAGCGGTACTGATCCCCGAATAACACCCTGTTTTTGATAAAAGCGGATAATTCGGACGGACTGAACTTGTCACTGATCTTTATTGGCTCATCCAGAACTGAATTCAGGGTGGTTCCTTCTGTGATTGTAATTTCCTGGCCTTCAAGCTTTGTTTCTTTCACACCCTCAAGATTTTCAATATCAAATTCCATCGGCTTAGCCCTCAAGTAACGATCTTTCGGGTTGCTTTTCGGAAGGGGTGACTCAAATGTGATCTCGGCACTCTTAAGCTGTTTTTCCAGGGATGCCTGGGCAATCGGTTCAAATTCACTGGCTTCCTTTAATTTGAAAAACTCGTACATCAAGTAAATATCAAGCACCAGGAAGGTTAAAATAAAGATTGTTTTGATCTTACTCCAATCCATTATTCATGCCCCCTGTCTCATCAAGCGAAATGCTTTTCCACATTCCTTCATAACGGTAAAACCAGGAAGGCTCCAGACGGATAAAAGTAGTCTGCGCTTCCTTGACAAGCGCCATTTGATACCCCAGCCTTACATCCTCCAGCAATTCCGGTTCAAATCCGTTCAAGGATAACAGGTACTCCATTACCCGATTCCCGGGACTAAGAGATACTTCTGTTGGCGTTTCCGTGATTAGGCCGAGCTGGAAGTTGCTTCGAACATACTCATAAATTTCTTTTTGTCCCCAAATGTGGCGGATTTCGGATAGTTTCGGATCATCGCTGAAAATGGGATAACCTGAAGATTCATACATCCGAAATGCAACCCGATGATTCACTTCATCAATTTCGGCAAATTGATAATTATCTGTCCAGCCCGAATGTCCATTAATGAATTCAATGCTCCTTTTCAGGAGGTCATCTGACGGAAAAACCGGGTTATCTCCGGCAGCCGGTTTAATATAACGAAGAGTATTTTTATCAGAATTCACCCTCAATAAGCTTAAGGTATCATTGTATTCATCCTCTGACTGCTG
This sequence comes from Cytobacillus sp. GQ23, assembly GCF_059758675.1. Classification (NCBI taxonomy): domain Bacteria; kingdom Bacillati; phylum Bacillota; class Bacilli; order Caryophanales; family Bacillaceae; genus Cytobacillus; species Cytobacillus sp. GQ23. The sequence goes on along the minus strand of NZ_JCAXER010000011.1, from coordinate 42,529 downwards.
AAAGCTTTTCTGGACGACACTTGGATCACTGAACAAAGCATTTTTATATTGTTCAGAGTCCAATTTTTTCTCCAAATACTGATATCTCAGCATTTTGGTATCCTTCGCGGGCAAGTAGATGGTTCTTTTTTCAGATGGCGTATAAGCAAGGTAGGCTCTATATTCCGGATTATACTCCGACAGATTGAAGTATTGGCTTTTGAAATTCTGAATAAAGGAAACAGGTACATGGCTTCGATAGACCTGCCGGTTATCCAATGAGACAAAATCAACAATTCCTTCTTTTTTACCTGTTTGCTTCGTATCAATGACAATATGATCAAATTGAAAATCAGCGAGGTTTTTATCGCCAATTTTGATGACGGATTTGTATAAGTCAATCGGAACAGAATCAGGAAACACGAGAACCGCTTTTCCTTCTTTATGGACAAACGATGGAAAAGTGTCTGCTTCCTCTGTAATATTTTCAAAGTCAGCAAAATTCCAATCACTGATTTCTGTTATCACCTTATCAATCTCACTGGGGCTGACTGTCCCGAAGGTCTGTTTTTCCCCGAGATGGAATAAAAGGGTGTCCGGTCTAACAATCTGATTTACTTCTTTTTTCTCCTCAATTGTCACTTCCTGAACGGTATTCGCTTCTTTCTCAATCCGTTCAAAGTTTGGCTGATAGGTCCAGAGATTCCAGGTCAGGAGGACGCTTGTCACGACTAGAATGGTCAGTATGATGGTTTTTATATTTTCATATCTCATTCCCAATCATCCTCTTCCGAGCGAACATATGGAAGGCTGAATGAAATCGTTGTCCCTTTCCCTTCTTTACTCGCTGCCCAAATTTTCCCGCCATGCGCCTCGACCATTTCTTTTGCAATGGCAAGGCCGAGGCCTGTTCCGCCAAGCTTTCTTGTTCGGGCTTTATCCACCCGGTAAAAACGCTCAAAAATCTGATCAATATTTTCTTTTGGTATTCCTACACCTTGGTCTGAAACGCTGACGATAATAAATTCATCTTTTTCCTCAATGCTGAACGTCACCTTTCCGCCTTCCGGAGAGTATTTCAGCGCATTGGAGATAATATTGTCCAGAACCTGGGTGAGCTTATCTTCATCTATTTCCACAAAAGCTGAATGGTCCGGAAGCCTTCTTTCAAATGTAACATTCTGCTCCTTCGTCATTTCAAAACGATCTATAATTCTATTATAGAAGAAAATGAAATCAATCCAGTCCTTGCTTAAACGGTAATCCTTGCTGTCCATTTTAGAAAGCTGCAGCAGATCATTAACAAGGCGGATCATCCGCTCTGTTTCATTTTGGGTGACCTCCAGGAAGTTCGGCGCAATCTCCTCATCTTTCCATGCGCCATCCGCCAGAGCCTCCAGATAGCTTCTCATCGTCGTAAGCGGTGTTCTGAGCTCATGAGATACATTTGCCACAAATTCGCGGCGCTCCATGTCAATTTTCTCCTGCTCGGTGATATCATGCAAAACGGTAATTAAACCGTTCACAAATCCGGTTTCTTTTTGGATAACTGAGAAATTCGCACGGAGAATCAGCGTTTTCTTTTTGGTGCTGTAATCCAGGATTACTGAATCCCGCTCATTTAACATTTCTTCAAAGGTATACTCCTCTTCAAGGCCTAAGAGGGATACAATCGGTGATGACAGAACCGTTTCACGTGAAACATTCAGCATTTTTGCAGCAGGCTCATTAATGAGGATGACACGCCCTTTGCGGTCGGTTGCAATGACTCCGTCCGTCATATAGGAAAGAACAGAAGATAATTTCCGCCGCTCGCCTTCCGTTGTGGCGTGGGCTTCCTGAAGCTTCTTTGTTAAGCTGTTAAAGGTAATGGCCAGCTGGCCAATTTCGTCATAACCGTACACCTTAACCTTGCGGGAGAAGTTCCCTTTTGCCATGGCCAGCGCCTGTTTCCGCATATCAGAAATCGGGCGTGTTACCGTCTGTGCAAGAAGTATCCCCAGAATCGCTGTGATGGCTAACGCAATCGCGATGCCGGATGTAAAAATACTATTTATTTCCCTCATCTGTTCATAGATATTTTCTATTTTAGCAACCAGATAGATGGCCCCATTGACTTCCCCATTATTATTTTTAATAGGGGTGACGAGAACCCACATCCGCTGTCCCTGGTCAACGAAATCCTCCGTTACCTGCTGATTAGTAGCGATGGCCATTTTGATCAGATTATCTGTAGACCTCCCCCCGACAAGCCCCTGATTATCGGGATCGGAGGTTCCAAGGATCCGTAGTGTTGATTCTCCTTCGATGACACGGACTTCGGATATGTCCTCAGAATTGTAATCACTTAACAGTCTTCTGATATCCTCTTCGAGGGACGGTCCCTCCTCATCAGGAAGCCTTACCTTAGCCATCTGTTCCTCCACATAATAGCTAAGCAGATTGACCCTCTCCTGAATGGCATCCTTAAAGTTTTCCTGTAAGGTCGATTCCAGCTGTCTGACAAAGTAGACCCCGATAATCTGCATTGCTACCAGGATGAGAAGAACATAAATGATTACGAACTTCAAATGAATGGACCGAAAAAAACCCACCTTTTCCATTTACCCTGTTACTCCTGCTCGGGATTCCGCAAGTAATAACCGACTCCTCTTCTTGTCACGATCCATGTCGGGTGGCTTGGATTATCCTCAATTTTCTCCCGCAGTCTCCTGACAGTTACGTCAACTGTACGGACATCACCATAATAATCATAGCCCCATACGGTTTGAAGGAGATGCTCCCTCGTCATGACTTGTCCAATATGCTTGGCCAAATAATGAAGCAGCTCAAACTCGCGATGTGTTAATTCAATCGTCTCACCGCGCTTGGAAACCACGTAGGCATCCGGATGGATAATCAATGAACCCACTTCGATTTCGTTTGATTCATCTTCTTCCTCCGCCTTGGCTACCTGCTGATGGCGCCTCATATTAGCCTTCACACGGGCAATAAGTTCTCTAGTGCTGAACGGCTTTGTCACATAATCATCTGCACCCAGTTCGAGACCCAGTACTTTATCAATTTCAGAATCCTTCGCTGTCAGCATAATAATTGGCATATCGTATTTCTTGCGCACCTCGCGGCAAACCTCAATGCCATCCCTCTGCGGAAGCATGATATCAAGCAAAATCAAATCCGGCTTGATTTCTTCCACCTTTTCAAGGGCGTCATTGCCGTCGTAGGCACACACCACTTCATAGCCTTCTTTTTTTAAATTGAACTGCAGAATATCTGCAATTGGTTTCTCATCGTCTACAACCAGAATCTTTTTATCCATACCTATCTCCTTTTTCTTGCTCATTTATTTATTTTTGGAGCAGTAGAAGTCAGTTTCATGCATATGTTCTCTATTTTACTTTACCATGTTAACAGTGAGAATTCACCTATTACGAAAAGCAGGAGCGCCTTTCCTGCCTCAGCACCTGAAGAGGCGGGTCCTGAAGCCGGACAGTTTGTTATTTATTTCTTATTCTTAACCACAAAAGTCTCTAGCATGAAAACTAGAGACTTTTTAGCGTGTATTATTTATTTACATATTTCAGCGGGTCCTGTCTTTTACCGTCTTTGTATACTTCGAAGTGCAGATGGACACCGGTGGAATCACCAGTGGATCCCATTATGCCAATCTTTGAACCTTTCGAGACGGTTTGGCCAACGCTGACACTGATGGAATCAAGATGGGCATATATCGTGCGGAATCCATTGTTATGGTCGATGACGATTTTATTTCCATAGCCGCCATCCATTCCTGCAGATACAACTGTTCCATTGTCAGCTGCTTTGATCGTGCGGTCGCTCGGTCTTGCAATGTCAATTCCCTTATGCAATTTCCCCCAGCGGTATCCCATTTTACTGGAGATATAGCCGCCGACTGCCGGATAAGCTAAGCTGCCTTCACCGCGGGATGGAATCACCTTTGTTCCCTTGATGACAATTTGCTTCACAGGCTCTTCAAGAACTTTTTCTTCTTTGACTGCTTTTTTGACCGTTTGGCCATTTTCTTCCGTAATCAGATAAGTTGCAGCGCGAACGCCTTCCTTGCCTTCCTGCTTCACTTTCGTTTCGCCTTTAGGCATGCTGCTGTCTTCGATTACTTCTTTTGCATAATCGATTTTTTCTTTCTTGAAAACTTCCATATCTGCTATTACTTTGACATACGGATTATAGACGGTCACATTTAATTCCTGTCCTGACTTAATGACAGAATCCGTTTTGAGTCCACTGTTGAGTTCAATCAGCTGTTTCATATCGAGGTCATGCGCGCTGGCAATATTGCTGAGTGCATCGCCCTCTTTCACCACATATTTCTTTTCTTCAAGGGTTCCTTTTTGCAGAAGCTTCACAGCCTCATCTGCACTGATAAGCTTTTCCGGTTCCACGGTTGCTTCAGAGATGGATACATCTTCAGTAAAGCGGACATCTAAAAGACGCGTTTCATCTTCCTTCAGCTTTGACAGCGGGTCCGCAGAAGATACTTTTCTATCTTCTAGTGCCTTTAAATCTTTTTCTGATACATAGGACGTCTTGATTTTCTGGAGGGCCGCTTTAGCCTCCTCCTCATCTTCCACATAAGCGATTTCCTTGCCGTCAATCACTAAGGCAGCTGCTTCGGCATGAATTTCCATCTTGTCTTTGAGGCCCTTGACGGCTTCAGATTCATTCACATCTGAGCTGGATTCAAAAACCTGCTCAGGAACGAAGGAAAGCTTCGATGCCAGCGCCAGCTTTAATCCCTTGTGGGAATCTTCGGCCTCACTGATCTTTTTATCAGCCAAATCTTCGATGACTTTTTTGTCCGACACCGTTCCAATATATTCGTCACCCATATAGACATAATAAACTGTCACAAGTTTATCATCATTGGCAGAAGCAGAAATGCCTCCTGCAAAGGTTAATGCCGCCGCTGCAAAGCCGGCTGCAATCGTTCTATTTATCGTTTTCTTAAAGCTTTTCGCTGTAAATTCTGATGATGAGGTATCTTTTTTCATCCATTTGAACATGGTTACATCCCCCTAGACTGCGGTAACAAAGAACACTTCCATATAGTGCTATGTAACTACGAATTTGCGAGTCTGATTTTTTCACAATAATTACTTTACCATACAGCAACGCAAATAGATTACGAGACTCGGGAATGTAAAGAAAATGTATAATAGCTGACAATTTATGACTATAAATGGCAAAGCATAAGGATGATTTTGTCGAATGAAGGATAGGAAATAGTCCCTAGCGGCAAGGGTTTATTAGGGATACGAAAAATGAAGGAAAGCGTGTCTCTAAATTACACAGGCTTTTTGCAGAAAAGAGATTATATTACAGAAATATAACAAAAAGGAGCATGATTGGTTACATACTCCTTCTTGGGATGGCTCAGGACGGAATCGAACCGCCGACACAAGGATTTTCAGTCCTTTGCTCTACCGACTGAGCTACTGAGCCTTATTAAATTATTTTTGCCTAAATATTTTTTGGTTTCGTCCTTCGTCCCGATTTGGCAATCGGTACGCTGAAGTGATTCAAGGAAGCTTATTCGGTCGTGCTCTACCGACTGAGCTACTGAGCCTTATTAAATTATTTTTGCCTAAATATTGTTTGGCTTCGTCCTTCGTCCCGATTTGACAATCGGTACGCTGAAGAGATTCAAGGAAGCTTATTCGATCGTGCTCTACCGACTGAGCTACTGAGCATTATTAGATTATCTGGTTTTGTGCTTCAAGCCGATTTGACAATCGGTACACTGTTATGAAGCAGATTATGTAAATGGCGGTCCGGACGGGACTCGAACCCGCGACCTCCTGCGTGACAGGCAGGCATTCTAACCAACTGAACTACCGGACCAAATAATAACCGCCAGCAAGTAAGCTGGGCTTGCCAGCCGTTTGCTGACGGTTATTTGCCATGACCCCTACGGGATTCGAACCCGTGTTACCGCCGTGAAAGGGCGGTGTCTTAACCGCTTGACCAAGGGGCCATAAAAAGTATAAATGGTGAGCCATGAAGGACTCGAACCTTCGACCCTCTGATTAAAAGTCAGATGCTCTACCGACTGAGCTAATGGCTCATACTATGATCATGTTGCCTAAAGCCTAATTCTGCTAAGTCAGATGTTCCAAAGCCCTGCGTGCTTTGTCACAGATTGCGATTCGGATGAAGCAATTCAATGATGCTGCAATCTGCTCTACCGACTGAGCTAATGGCTCATACTATGAGTGTTTCCAAGGTTGCTACCTTGGCGACGCTTTTTATAATATCATAGAGTTTTATATAAGCGCAATAACTTTTTTATAAAAAAATCTTTTTTTCTGGAAGACGGTTTAAATACTAGATTGCAGCTGGTTGCTGGGATGGGTTTTCCCTAAAAAAGGTATCCTTTTCCCCGGATTATGGATTCTTTTCCCTAATTCCCGTTATTTATTCCCCTATTTTAAATTTTTTTCTATTAATAACAGCTGTGATATATTCGGACTCAGCGCTGCTTTTTTTTCACTTTTTCTATCTGAACCTGACCCAACTTCGGACTCTGCATCGACTTTTTACGCTTTCTCTGTCCGAACCTGCTCCAACCTCGGTCTCGGCACCGGCCATTGCCTTTCTCCCCAAAAAAAAGAAAAGCCCCAATCATATCAGGGCTTTTCCAATCAAGTATTAGTTTTGTCTCCAAGGGCTTAGGACTACGTTTGTCTGTGTGCGGTCCGGGCCAACTGAGAAGATGGATAATGGAATTCCTGTCAGCTGTGAAACGCGCTCCAGGTAGTGGCGGGCATTGGCAGGAAGCTCATCAAGTGATTTGCAGCCTGTGATGTCTTCTGTCCAGCCTGGAAGCTCTTCATATACAGGCTCACATTCAGCCAGTACTTTCAGGCTTGCAGGGAATTCTTCAATTACTTCTCCGTTATACCGGTAAGCTGTACAGATTTTTAATGTCTCAATTCCAGTTAATACATCAATGGAGTTAAGAGAAAGATCTGTGATGCCGCTGACACGGCGGGCATGGCGTACAACCACGCTGTCGAACCAGCCGACACGGCGGGCACGGCCAGTTGTTGTACCGTATTCACGGCCAACTTCACGGATTTGGTTGCCGATTTCATTATCAAGTTCAGTCGGGAATGGGCCGTCACCTACACGAGTCGTATAGGCCTTAGAAACACCGACAACATGCTTGATTTTTGTAGGACCTACGCCAGAACCGATTGTTACACCGCCGGCTACCGGGTTAGAAGATGTAACGAATGGGTATGTACCCTGGTCGATATCAAGCATAACTCCCTGTGCACCTTCGAAAAGCACGCGGCGGCCTTCATCTAATGCATCGTTCAGTACGACAGACGTGTCGCAGACATAGTGCTTGATCTGCTGGCCGTATTCGTAGTATTCATCAAGGATGTCTTCGATTTTGAATCCTTCTGTTTCATAGAAGCGCTCAAGCAGGCGGTTCTTTTCTTCCAGGTTGCGCGCAAGCTTTTCTTCAAACACTTCACGGTCAAGAAGGTCCGCGATGCGGATTCCGTTGCGGGCTGCTTTATCCATGTAAGCAGGGCCGATGCCTTTTTTCGTTGTACCGATCTTGTTTGCACCTTTGCGCTCTTCTTCCACTTCATCAAGCTTCAGGTGGTAAGGAAGGATGACATGTGCACGATTTGAAATGCGCAGGTTGTCTGTTGTAATGCCTTTGTCGTGAAGGTACGCCAATTCTTTTACAAGCGCTTTAGGATCGACAACCATTCCGTTACCGATTGTACAGATTTTATCGCTATAGAATATTCCAGATGGAATTAAATGAAGCTTATATGTTTCACCATTGAATTTGATTGTATGTCCTGCATTGTTTCCGCCTTGGTAACGTGCGATCACTTCTGCATTTTCTGAAAGGAAGTCTGTAATCTTTCCTTTCCCTTCATCTCCCCACTGTGTTCCAACTACTACTACTGATGACATTAAAAAAGCACCTCCGGGAATTTCACTGTTTTAATTTCTATATCATATTTTATTTAAGTAACTTATTTCAACCATCTTAGTTTAACAAGGTGATGTGTGATAGTCAACAAAACACGAACAATTTAAACAAAAATATGAAAATATGTTCGTAAAACAATGAAAATATTAAAAATATAAGTGGAAACGGGAAAGCTGACACTCGAGAGAGCGGCTGCTTACACAAAACAATAAAAAAGAGGACTTGCTGTAGGCAGGTCCTCTTTATGCACCAGGCGGCGCAAAGGAATCATCAAAGCGTTTCTCTAAGTTTACGAATTTATTATACTCTTTTACGAATGCAAGCTGAACGGTTCCAACCGGGCCGTTACGCTGCTTGGCGATGATGATTTCGATGATGTTTTTGTCTTCGGATTCTTTGTCATAGTAGTCATCACGGTATAGGAATGCCACGATATCGGCATCCTGCTCAATACTTCCCGATTCACGGATGTCAGACATCATTGGACGTTTATCTTGTCGCTGTTCCACACCACGGGAAAGCTGGGACAGTGCGATTACAGGGACCTGAAGCTCACGGGCCAATTGTTTAAGGGAACGTGAAATTTCAGATACTTCCTGCTGACGGTTTTCTCCTGAACGTCCACTTCCGAGGATTAATTGCAGGTAGTCGATCAGAATCATGCCAAGTCCATGCTCCTGTTTGAGGCGGCGGCATTTGGAACGGATATCCTGGATGCGGACACCAGGTGTGTCATCGATGAAAATTCCCGCGTTTGACAGGCTTCCCATCGCCATCGTCAGTTTTCCCCAGTCTTCATCTGTCAGTGAGCCGGTACGAAGCCTCTGGGCATCAATATTCCCTTCAGCACAGAGAATACGCATGACCAGCTGTTCTGCACCCATCTCCAGGCTGAAAATCGCCACGTTTTCCCCGGTTTTTGTTGCCACATTTTGCGCGATATTCAAGGCAAAGGCAGTTTTACCTACGGAAGGACGGGCACCGACAATGATGAGGTCATTTCGCTGGAAGCCGGCTGTCATGCGGTCAAGCTCGGTAAATCCAGTCGCAATCCCTGTAATATCCCCTTTACGGTTATGCATTTCCTCGATATTATCGTAGGTCCGGACGAGAACATCCTTAATATTATGAAAGGCACCGGCGTTTTTGCGCTGTGCAACCTCCATGATATTTTTCTCGGCTTCCCCAAGAAGCACTTCCACTTCATCCTCACGCGTATAGCCATCCTGGGCAATGCCTGTCGCCGTCCGGATCAGCCTGCGAAGCAATGACTTTTCTTCCACAATCTTTGCATAGTACTCGATATTCGCCGCTGTTGGAACAGATCCGGCCAGTTCACTTAAATAACTGACGCCTCCGGTATCCTCGAGCAGTTTTGCTGCACTGAGCTCTTCTGTCACAGTCACTAAGTCGACTGCTTTTCCCAGGTCGCTCAGCTTCAGCATTACATTGAAGATTTTCTGGTGGGCTGCACGGTAGAAGTCTTCAGGTATTAAAATTTCAGATGCTTGTGTAAGAGAGGAGGGTTCAAGAAAGATTGCCCCAAGCACAGCCTGTTCCGCTTCAATATTTTGAGGCGGGAGCCGATCCGCGAATAAATCACTCATCTCATTAAACCTCCTTAAAATAAAAGCGTTAAGCAAATCTATATTTATATAAAAAATCCTTATAATTACTTTAAAAAATGTGACCAGCAAAAACTGATCACATTTTTAATCAACCCTTTTATTTTAACATGTTTATCGGCAAAAGCCACTTCCAATATTAGTTTATCCCACTAATGCAGTGCTTGCCTTTATGCTTCTTTTACATGCACGTTTAATGTTGCTGATACTTCAGTATGAAGCTTGACTGGCACCTTTGTGTATCCGAGTGTGCGGATCGCATCTTCCATTTCGATTTTGCGTTTGTCGATTTTGATGCTGTGCTTCTTTTGAAGTTCTTCAGCAATTTGTTTGCTTGTAATGGAACCGAATAGGCGGCCGCCTTCACCTGATTTCGCAGTGAATTCGACTGTCAGCTTTTCAAGTGTTTCTTTCAGCTCCTTAGCCTCTGCCAATTCTTCTTCTGCAAGCTTTGCTTCTTTTTTCTTCTGGGCGTTCAGGCTGCTGACATTGGCCTGGTTTGCTTCGACAGCAAGCCCTTGCTTAATTAAAAAGTTATGTGCATAGCCATCTGCTACATTTTTTACTTCGCCTTTTTTCCCCTTGCCTTTAACGTCTTTTAAAAAGATTACTTTCATTCCTTTTTTCTCCCTTCAAAGTATTCATCTATAGCCTCTTTTAATCGGATCTCAACATCATCAAGTGTTGCATCCTGAAGCTGTGTGGCAGCATTTGTTAAGTGCCCGCCGCCTTCGAGGTTCTCCATAATCACCTGGACATTGATATCCCCGAGGGAGCGTGCGCTGACCCCTATCATGTTTTCAGAGCGGTTTGAGATGACAAATGAAGCAACCACGCCATCCATCGTCAGCAGGGTATCAGCTGTCTGGGCTATCAGTACCTGATCAAATATTTGGTCCGGCTGCCCCTTGGCAATAGCGATGCCCTCTTTGTAAAATTGAACGGTTTCGATCAGCTTCGCCCGCTTGATATAGGTATCTACGTCCTCTTTTAAGAACTTTTGGACGAGCACGGTATCTGCGCCCTGTCCGCGCAGATAGGAAGCCGCATCGAACGTTCTCGACCCTGTACGCAGTGAGAAGCTCTTCGTATCCACAATGATGCCCGCAAGAAGGGCCGTTGCTTCGAGCATTTCAATTCTGCCGTTTTTCGGCTGATACTCCAGAAGCTCTGTCACCAGTTCTGCTGTAGAGGAGGCGTACGGCTCCATGTACACCAGCAGCGGATTATGGATGAACTCTTCAGCACGGCGGTGATGGTCGATAACGACAACATGTTCAATCGCATGAAGAAGCTTTTCCTCTATCACCATGGATGGCTTGTGGGTATCAACAACTACGAGCAGGGTATCGTCTGTGGCAATTTCCATCGCCTGTTCCGGTGTGATGAATTTGGAAAAGAGCTCTTCGTTCTTTTCAATTTCCTTCATCATCCTTCTGACGCCTGTATCAAGTTCATTGAAATTCACCACTACATAGCCTTCACGCTGGTTCAGGCGGGCCACCTTCTGAATGCCGATGGCTGCCCCAATTGCATCCATATCCGGGCTTTTGTGGCCCATGATAATGACTTTATCGCTTTCAGAGATCAATTCCTTCAGCGCATGGGAAATGACGCGTGCACGGACCCGGGTCCTTTTTTCAACAGGATTGGTTTTTCCCCCGAAGAATTTAACTTTCCCATTCGTCTGCTTGATGGCCACCTGGTCTCCCCCGCGGCCTAATGCCAGGTCTAAGCTGGACTGGGCCAGTGAACCAAGCTCAGGAAGAGAAGAGACCCCTGTGCCGACGCCTACGCTTAACGTAAGCGGAACATTTTGCTTGGAAGTGGTTTCCCGGACATCATCAAGAATCGTGAATTTCCCTTTTTCAAGAAGCTGCAGAATATGTTCATTAAATACAGCGATAAAGCGCTCAGATGACACCCTCTTCAGGAAGACACCATTGTCCTGTGCCCATTTATTCAATATCTGGGTCACCAGGCTGTTCAGGCTGCTCTTCGTCTGGTCATCCATCGCCTGGGTGAGCTCATCATAATTATCAAGGAAGATAATGGCGATCACAGTCCGTTCTTCCTGATACATTTTTTCAATTTCTGTTTGTTCCGTGACATCAAAAAAGTACAATAGGCGCTCTTCCGGTTTATGGATTACCCGGAATTTGCGGTCATGAAGGGTAATAATTTCGGTTTCCACTTCTTGCTTGATCAGTGGAACAAGCGAATCCGCGACATCATAAAGCGATCTTCCCACTAGCGTATCTTCATCAAAGCATGATGCTAAAAAGGGATTGGTCCATTCAATGTAATAATCATCATTAATCAGCATGATTCCGATCGGCATTTCCATCAGAGCTTCTTCGCCGACTTTTTTCACCCTGTAGGAAAGGGTTGAGATGTATTCTTCCGTCTCCTTCCGGTGCTTTTGATTGAGCTGAAAAAGGTAGTAGAAAGGAAGGATGGCCAGAAACAGCCCAATTAATGCAAAAATCCAATTGTAGTACGCTATTATACCGAGAAGCACCACTGTTATGCCCATCAATCCAATAATCGGATAGCGTATGGACCGCTTTTCTAAATACGAAGGCATGTTTTCAGCTCCTAAACAGTAGTGTTGTTCATCACTTTTTTCCTAATCTTTGCCTTAAATCAAATCCTAAGTCAATTATACCTAATATCCTCACAATATAAAGGAGAAATGGCATAAGAAATGTAAATACAGCAGCAAGTACAGGCACAGCTTTCGGCCATCCTTTTAAATGGCTGAAAAAGAAAATAAGGGACAGGCCTTGAATGACCATGAATATCTGCAAAATGAAGGCAACATTGACAAGAGCCATAAACCAGTAGCTTCCTTCTGCAGGATTAAAAAGGAAGGAAGCGATTATGGTAACGAGATAGTACCATAATATGCTTTTCGGCAGGTTCAATTCCCTGAACGGCTTAAAGCCTTCAATCTTAATACCGAATCGTTTGGCGATCGGAAACGAAATAAGCTGAATGATAAAAACAGAAATGACCGATGTCATGACAAATAAACTCGGCGTTAATGTCTCAAGCATTTTCAAGCCTGCTGTAAGCTGCTCGATTGCTTTATCCGCGTTCTGTCCGAAGCCTTCAAGCACTCCTTTTGAAGTTTCGAGGGACTCCTCCATCATGCCGATGCTTTTTTTAATGAAATTGAAATCAAATAGAGCAACTGCTGCAGCATATTGAAGCAAAAGAGCTGCAAGAAATACGAGCGTGCCCGCAATAAAAGAAGAAGCCCGTCCTTTATTTTCCCTGATGCAAATCCCGATTACCGTGCCGGTCACTCCAAATATCAGAGCAATGAAAATTCCCATAATGGATCCGATAATCAGGGAAAGCAGGATGCCTCCCGTCATAAAGGCCATCGCCATCATCCGGCTATTTTTTGCCGCAAACATAATAAACGGAAGAGCCAGGAAGAAAGTTGAAACGACACTGATAACTGGCAAATAGAGCGATATCAGAAGCAGCACGGCAAAAATAGCGAGCAGCACGGCACCTTCTGTTAATTTATGTACATTATTCATTGATACACCCCTCAAACTGTGTATCCAAAAAGAAGGAAATCTGTTTCCGCTTTTTGAACCCATATAAGCTATATTGTAGCTAGTATTAAATGCAGGTTCAACCTTCGTGATTTCAGAAAGGTTTTCAGCTTTAACACACCCCAGTGCTAAAGGAGAACATAATAAAAAAGACGCCGGATACCAGCGTCTTTTTCTAGTTATTATTCACCTGAAACGTATGGCAGTAATGCCATTTGGCGCGCACGCTTAATAGCAATCGTTAATTTACGTTGGTATTTAGCGTTAGTGCCAGTTACACGACGTGGTAAAATCTTACCGCGCTCAGAGATGAATTTTTTTAGAAGATCCACATCTTTGAAGTCGATGTGAGTGATTCCGTTTGCAGTGAAAAAGCAAACCTTACGACGCTTAGCGCGTCCTCCTCTGCGTCCTCCAGCCATGGTCAGTTACCTCCTTTAGCTTTTTATTTTATATATTTCCGTTCATAATCGGGCACTATTAGAATGGCAGGTCGTCATCAGAAATGTCGATTTGGCCGTCATTTGCGAATGGGTCCTGATCCACGCGAGTATAGCCGCCCTGATTACGATTATCCTGGCGTTGATTCTGATTGCTGTTATTTCCAAATGGGAAATCCTGATCTCTTGGACCGCCATAGTTCGGATTGCCGCCCTGGCCGCCAGAACTATTCTTCGGCTCAAGGAATTGCACACTTTCAGCCTGGACTTCAGTCACGTAAACGCGCTTTCCATCCTGGCCTTCATAGCTGCGGGATTGAATGCGGCCATCTACGCCTGCAAGACTTCCTTTTTTAAGGAAATTCGCTACGTTTTCAGCTGGCTTTCTCCATACCACACAGTTGATAAAGTCTGCCTCCCGCTCACCTTGCTGATTCGTAAAAGTACGATTCACGGCAAGTGTGAATGAAGCGACAGGAACTCCGTTCGGCGTATACCGCAAATCAGGATCCTTTGTCAAACGTCCGACAAGAACAACTCGGTTCATCATCAGAATCAACTCCTCTCGGTAAAATGCTATATCTATTATTTTTCGTCTTTAACAACGATGTAACGGATGATGTCTTCGCTGATTTTAGCTAAACGAGTGAACTCGTCAACTGCTTTTGCTTCAGCACTAATGTTCATAAGCTGGTAGTAGCCATCGCGGAAATCATTGATTTCGTATGCAAGACGACGCTTACCCCAATCCTTTGATTCAGCAACCTCCGCACCATTATCAGTTAAGATTGTGTTGAAACGCTCAACTAGGGCTTTTTTAGCCTCATCTTCAATGTTTGGGCGGATGATGTACATAACTTCGTACTTTCTCATCACTTTCACCTCCTTTTGGTCTAACGGCCCTTTAAAGGGCAAGGAGCAATATATTCATTACTCACAAGTTGAAATTATAGCACATTAATTATGCAAATGCAATAACACTAGGGTGAATTGAAAGATGGAAGATTATTTTGAGAGAGTTACGGTATGGATGCTGTTCCGGACAGCCTTCCTCCATTAAAAGGAACCCCTAAAAAAATAGAGGTTCCAAAATAATTAAACGTTAAAGCGGAAGTGCATGACATCTCCGTCTTTAACAATGTATTCTTTTCCTTCAAGGCGAACTTTTCCTGCTTCCTTCGCAGCTGTCATGCTTCCTGCAGCGACAAGGTCGTCATAGGAAACCGTTTCTGCACGGATGAATCCTTTTTCAAAGTCAGAGTGAATAACTCCTGCACATTGAGGAGCCTTCATGCCTTTGCGGAATGTCCAGGCGCGGACTTCCTGTACACCTGCAGTGAAGTAAGTTGCCAGTCCAAGCAGGTTGTAGGCAGCTCTGATCAGCTGATCAAGACCGGATTCTTCAATGCCAAGCTCCTGAAGGAACATTTCTTTTTCTTCCCCGTCAAGCTCTGCAATTTCAGATTCGATTTTTGCACAGATAACGATAACTTCCGCATTATCCTTTGCAGCAAATTCTCTTACCTGCTGCACATACTCGTTAGAAGAAGGATCTGCTACATCATCCTCGCTTACGTTTGCAACGTAAAGCACTGGCTTAATTGTCAGCAGGTGAAGACCTTTTACAATTTTCATTTGCTCGTCTGTAAACTCAACAGTACGGGCAGGCTTATCGTTTTCGAACGCTTCCTTCAATTTTTCCAGAATTTCAAGCTCAATCACAGAATCTTTATCCTTCTGCTTAGCCAGCTTGCTCACACGGCCGATTCGCTTGTCAACCGATTCAAGATCAGCCAGAATCAATTCCAGGTTGATGACTTCGATATCATCGATCGGGTCCACTTTCCCGGCAACGTGTGTGATATTGTCATCCGCAAAACAGCGGACAACCTGACAGATTGCATCCACTTCACGGATATGAGAAAGGAATTTATTTCCAAGACCTTCCCCTTTGCTTGCACCCTTAACGATTCCGGCAATATCTGTAAATTCGAAAGCTGTTGGCACAGTCTTTTTCGGCTGAACCAATTCTGTTAATTTATTCAAACGGTGATCAGGCACTTCCACAATTCCCACATTCGGGTCGATTGTACAGAACGGATAGTTTGCAGACTCTGCTCCCGCCTGGGTAATTGCATTAAACAATGTAGACTTTCCGACGTTCGGCAAACCTACAATTCCAGCTGTTAAAGCCATCCAAGTCACTCCTCAGTCTAATTTCATCTATTAAAAATACGATTGATTCTCATTTAAACAAGCCTCTAACAATTATAGATAGTTGCCGGAGAAATGTAAAGAAAAGGTGACAGGTACCTATACCACTTTGACAAACTGGTATAGGTGCCTGTCACCGCTGCTATTAAACCTTCTCTATATTCACAAGGCAGTCATACAAGGTGCTGCCAAGACCGTTGTCCGATTCGCGGCTCGAGGTAAGATGATTAACGGGTCCGCCGAATTTGGCCCAGATGCCTTCATCAATATTGATGGTATCAGGGTGGGCTTTTTTCATAATATGGACAAAGCCCTTCATTTCTCCGCGGTCATTCCACACTTTGACATAATCATTCTCCTGCAGGCCAAGCTTCTCCGCAATATTATCGGCTATTTCCACCTTTGCCTTTGGCTCCGGCTTTAATAGATGATAATGCTGCGAATGATTGGAGCGGAGAGGATGAATCGTCAGCAGGGTAAAAGGAAACTGTTCCGCCCTCTCTCTGTCCGTCCACTTAGTTTCCCGCGGAAGAGCAAGTGTCAGCCTGCTTTCGGAACCCTTTCGGAACGATGTAAATTCATACTTGCCGCTTGGCGTTTTGAACTGGCGGTCTGCCCAGGGTACCGTATCAACTGGAAGCTCCATATGATGGGATTTCCGTATGTTATCAAGCGTAATCCCTTGCTCTTTTAGCGTCCCAAGGCCCATGCGGATGAATTCTTCTCTTGTAAAATCGAAATCGGCTCCGAATCCAAGCCGTTTGGCAAGCTCAGTCCATACCCATAAATCCGGCTTCGCTTCGCCTGGCGGTTCAGCCAGCTTCGGGCCATGATTGACATAATGATGGTACATCGAAGAATAATAGACATCCTCCTGTTCAAATACCGTGGCAACCGGAAGCACATAATCCGCCATTTTTGCTGTATCTGTCATAAACTGCTCCATCACGACAACAGTCTCAACAGATGCAAAAGCTTCCCGGACCCTTGAAGAGTCAGGCACCTGGGTTAAAGGATTCCCGCACGTAACGAAGACCATCTTAATCTCAGGATCCTTCGCTGCTAAAATCCCCTCTGCCTGCCGCATCATCGTAAACTGCCTGAAGGCTGTTTTCCGCTCAGGGAGGGTGAGGGCAGCCGCATCAAAGCTCTGCCCTACCTGTCTGTTAGCATAGTTTGCACCGCCGCCGGGAATCCCGATATTGCCGCTCAAGGCAATCAAAGCATCCATCAATCTGATCGTGTTCCCGCCGTTTTCGTATCGCTGCATGCCCAGCCCAAAGAAAGTGGATACAGGGCGATCGCCATACACCACTGCAAGCTCAGTCATAACCTCTGCAGGCACTTCCGTTTTCTCTGCGATTTCCTCAAGCGTTACACTTTCGAGAAGTTGATTCAGATCCTCAAAACCAACTGAATAGGTATCTATGAAACTTCTATCTTCCAATCCCAGACGAAGCATTTCCTTCATGATGCCGGCCGCAAGCCAGCCATCCATTCCCGGCTTAATGGAAAAATAATGGTCTGCCATTTTAGCCGTCGCATTAAAAATGGGATCAATCACATACAGTTTGGCACCCTGTTTCTTTGCCTCCTGGAGCCTTTGATACAAGTGCATATTGGTGCGGGCAACATTTCTTCCCCAAACGACAATATGCCTGCTGTTCAAAATATCCTCAGGCCCATGGCTGTAGGAGTCACCAAAATCCTGGCTTTGAGCCTCGATGCCTGCTCCCCAGCAGATGGACCCCACTAGCTCAGTCACACCGCCATAGCAGTTGAAAAAGCGCTGATCCAGGTTCGTCAGCAAGCCGCCATTGGCATAATCATGACTATGAAGAATCGAAGTGGTGCCATCCGTATCTTTTAGCTCCTTCATTTTCAGGGAAATATCGTGCAAAGCCTGTTCCCAGGAAATGGGCACAAATTCTCCATTTACCTTTTTCAGCGGACGATGCAGGCGAGCCGGAGAATTGGTTCTGCTTTCAAGCATTCTGCCGCGGCCGCAAATCTTCCCCTTTGTGATCGGATGATCTGGGTCGCCATCTACCTTTGTCACCTTACCGTCTTCAACTGTTACCTGAAAGCCGCAGCTGTCCCAGCAGTTCAGGGGACAGGCTGATTTGAATGTTTGTGCCATGAACCTCATCTCCCTGCAGTTTGTCTCTTACTCCTCATGCTTAACAAGAATTTTCTTCATTTTGCGGGTGAATTCTCTTCTCGGGATCATCACGCTGTGTCCGCAGCCTTCGCATTTAATGCGGATATCCGCTCCCATACGGATGATTTTCCATTTGTTTGCCCCGCACGGGTGAGGCTTTTTCATTTCCACCACATCATGTAAATCAAATTCTTTTTGCTCCATGTTTATCCCTCCGCATTCAGTTTTGGATTATCCTGTTCATTCCTTGTGTACATAACAAGACGCGGGAACGGTATTTCAATGCCATGCTCATCTAAACATAGCTTAATTTCCTTCCGCAGCTGGCGCGCAATGTAGAAGTGCCTCATTGGCAGTGTTTCCGAAACCACTCTCAGAACCACTTCCGAAGCTGCAAGGTTCTGAACCCCGAGGATTTCCGGTGTTTTCACCATATCCTCATATTTTTCAGGAAGCTTCTCAAATAACTCCTGCAATACTTTTTCAGCCTTAACGATATCGCCTTCATATGAAATCTTGACATCCACAAATGCCACACTATTATTTAATGAAAAATTAGTAACCTGCATAATGCTTCCGTTCGGAAGGATATGAACCTCGCCCGTCCAGTTTTTAATCTTAGTCGTCCGAAGTCCGATTTCTTCCACGGTTCCTTCAAATTGATCAATCCGGATATAATCACCAACCGAAAACTGATCTTCAAAAATAATGAAAAATCCGGTAATGATGTCCTTCACGAGGCTCTGCGCTCCAAACCCGACAGCCAATCCAACGATTCCGGCACCGGCCAAAAGGGCCTTCACATCAATCGTCAGCACCGATAATATCATGATTGCCGCAACAAAAAACACCACATAGGTGAGCATATTCTCCAGCAGCTTCAGAAGGGTAGCTTCCCTGCGCTCTGAAATTCGGAGCCTGGATGGTGTCCTCACTTTAAAAATATTGCGGATGGCCAGCTTTCCGATCCTGATCAGAATGCTCGTCACTATCAAAATCGCAATAACCTTAAAGATGCCTTCCCCGATGGCTATCCACGTTTTTTCATTCGAAATCTTATCTATCATGCCATTTATCATTGTTTCAATAGGACTCATGGTTTCACCTGCTTTATTTTAGTAAAAATATTGAAAAGCGGAAGGCGGCTTATGTTCTAAAGTCAACAATAGCTAAACTCGGGAGCCGCTGGAGATTGACAGTCAATTATCGCATTCAACATTTCAAGCCCAATGCTTGAGTGAAATTATACTGCATCTTGCCCTTCAGTGCGAATCCCTCTGTAAAACAACATTATTTTATCAATTTTTCTCAGGGCTTTACAGTGAAAAACCCGATTGTTTAACGATTAAATAATACAGGTATGTATAGATTACACAAAAATTCCGTATACTGTTAAAAACGTATAAATACTTGTGTTTCGGGCATGGCAAGGATAAAAGAGGGAGTGGACCTATATGAACTTCAAACCAAACTTGTTTGACAAAAAAGGCGGGGCTTCTGCCAGAATCTCACATGAAGAAACAAACTCTGCAGAAAAATTGGCTGCTGAACTGAAGAATATTCTGCCTGCGGGCATTGGCTGCCGTCCCATCGTTTTTGTCTGCATTGGCACAGACCGCTCTACAGGCGATTCATTAGGTCCGCTGGTCGGCACACTCCTTGAGGAAAAATCCATGTCATCTTTCCATGTGTACGGAACACTGGAGGACCCGATCCATGCCGTCAACCTGGAAGATAAATTGAACGAAATCAAAAAGAAGCATTTTAATCCCTTTATCATCGGAATCGACGCCTGTCTCGGCCGCCTGAAAAGTGTCGGAGTTATTCAAATAGGGGAAGGTCCGGTCAAGCCGGGCGCCGGAGTCAATAAAGATCTGCCGGAAGTAGGGGACATGCACATCACTGGCATTGTCAACGTCAGCGGATTCATGGAATTCTTCGTCCTCCAGAACACCAGACTCAATCTCGTCCTAAAAATGGCCAAAACCATCGCAAGCGGCATCTATGAAGTCAGCCTGACCCACCAGACAGCGCCGGCTTGGCCTGCCTTTAAATGGGAACTGAACCGTGAACAAACACCTTAATGGATAGGGAAACCGCAGGGGAGCTGCGGTTTTTTTTATTGAGCAGGGGAGCGAAGGGGGAAAGCGTATATATCGTTTTGTACGGAGCTCTGTCATGACTGTTCGAAATGTGAGATAAACTTTGAGACTTGTTAGATAAACCTTGAAACATGCTAGATAAATTAGAAGTTCTGTTAGATAAATTCACAAACATGTTAGATATAATCCCAAACATGCTCTTTCCCCAAAAAAACTGATTGGCGCTCCGGTCTCTTTTCGCACATAAGGTACTATAGCAGTACTCCAAAATAAAAAAATGCACCGCAGACACACTATCCAGCGTGCCTGCGATGCACATCCCATCATCTAAAAATAAATCCCGCTAAAATAAACAACCGAAACAATTATTCCCGTTACCACAATTCCCGGAAGCAGATTCGCCACCCGGATTTTTGTAATGCCTGTTAAATTCAGACCGATGGCAAAGATCATAATTCCGCCTGTTGCGGTCATTTCCTTAATAAAACTGTCCATCAGAAGCTGGGGGACAAACCGGTCGATTTGTGTGGCGAAAAGGGCAATGAGTCCTTCATACAGCATGACCGGAAAAGCTGAAAAGATTACACCGATCCCTAATGTAGTCGTCAAAATGAGGGAAGTGAAGCCGTCAATGATCGACTTGGTATAAAGCACCGAATGATCGCCGCGGATTCCGCTGTCAAGTGCGCCGATAATGGCCATAGCCCCGATGACAAAAATCAGTGTAGCGGTTACGAAGCCCTGCGAAATGCTTCCCTGGCCTTTCGAGCCAATTTTGCTTTCGAGCCAATCACCAAGCTTGTTCAGCTTATCTTCGAGTGCAAAATACTCTCCAATCACCGTTCCGAACACAAGGCTTAAAATCACCACGAGGAAATTCTCACTTTTAAAGCCCATTTGCAGGCCGAGCACCATGACTGCAAGGCCGATTGCATGCATGACTGTGCCCTTCATGTTTTCGGGAATGCGATGGAGCAATTTCCCCAGCAGCGTTCCAATAATGATCAATAATCCATTTACAAGTGTACCCAGCAGAAACATACTCTTCACCTTATTATTTCGCATCGCGAATTATTTTCATTTAAATTACCACGATAGATCTTAACCGACAATCCTTTTTGCAAAATACTGTAAAAAAATAAACCATCTTATAGATGGCTTATGAATGAGTTTCTAAAAGCTCCATAATGCGTTCTAAATCTTCTTTTGAGAAAAATTCAATCTCGATTTTCCCTTTGTTTTTGGTCTGTTTAATATGGACGGTGGTTCCGAATCGTTCCCGGAGGGAGGATTCGCGTTCCTTAATAAAGATATCCTTAGGAGCTGTCCGCTTCTTCGTTTCACGTGAAACATCGTTCAGCTGCTGAATCAGCTGTTCAAGCTGGCGGACATTTAAGCCGTCTTTAACCGTTTTTTCAACGAGTGCCTGCAGCTTTTCTTTTTTTCGCAGCCCCAGTAAGGCTCTTCCATGTCCCATGGAAATTTTCCCTTCTGAAATCAGTCCTTGAATGGTCGGAGGCAGGGATAGAAGCCTGATGTGATTCGCAATATGCGGCCTGCTTTTTCCCAGGCGCTTGGCTAATTCCTCCTGTGTCACCTTGAGCTTCTCCATCAGCAGCTGGTAGGCAGCCGCTTCTTCAATCGGAGTTAAGTCTTCACGCTGCAGATTCTCAAGAACAGCGAGCTCCATCATCTGCTGTTCAGTCAGTTCTCTTACAACGACCGGAACTCTCTCAAGGTTCGCTTCTTTTGCTGCCCGGTAGCGGCGCTCCCCGACTACAATTTCATAGCCTTTGATGCTTTTGCGGACGATAATTGGCTGAAGTATTCCATGCTCAAGGATGGATTGCTTCAGCTCCTCGATGGCTTCCTTTTCAAACACCTTGCGCGGCTGATAGGGGTTTGGGCGAATGTCTTTTATTTTTACTTCCTGTACAGCTTCCTCTTTTTCGGTTTCAATATTATTGAAAAAAGCATTCAGACCTTTTCCTAAACCTTTAGCCATTTGAAACCACTTCCTTTGCCAGTTCTAAATATACTTCAGCTCCGCGAGACTTCGGATCATAAGTAATGATAGGTTCTCCATGGCTCGGAGCCTCTCCCAGCCGCACATTGCGGGGAATAATCGTTTTATAGACTTTATCCTGAAAATACTTTTTCACTTCTTCAATGACCTGAATGCCGAGATTTGTACGGGCATCCAGCATCGTCAACAGAACGCCTTCAATTTTTAAATCATTGTTCAAATGCTTCTGCACAAGGCGGACCGTATTCAGAAGCTGACTCAGACCCTCAAGCGCATAGTACTCGCACTGCACGGGTATGATTACGGCATCCGAAGCAGTCAGCGAGTTAATGGTCAGTAAACCGAGGGAAGGAGGGCAGTCAATAATCACATAATCAAAGTTTGCCTTTACTTCCTCAAGGGCTCTCTTTAATCTTACTTCCCTTGAAATCGTCGGCACCAGTTCAATTTCTGCGCCTGCCAGCTGAATGGTTGCCGGGATGGCGTATAAATTCTCTACCGAAGTGGATTTTATGACCTTTGATGCTTCCACATCATCCACAAGGACATCATAAATGCAATGATCGACATCCGCTTTTTCAATGCCGATTCCGCTTGTGGCATTGCCCTGCGGATCAATGTCGACCAGCAGCACTTTCTTGCCTATGTATGCCAGGCATGCGCCAAGATTGACGGAAGTGGTTGTTTTGCCAACTCCGCCCTTCTGGTTCGCAATGGCTAAAATCTTGCCCACAGTGTCACCTGCTTTCATCTATCAATATTCCAATTTATCTATCTGCGAATCTATTCATATCGTTAAATCACGTAGTCTATTTTATCACGAAAAACAGGGCAGAATAATTTTTTTGTAAAAAATAAGAAGATTCTAATAGTCTTTTTAGCGCCCTTCAAAAAAAACGCGAAAAATAAAACAGGGAGCCCCCGCTTTATCTTTCGCGTAAGAAATTATTTCTTTTTAGGAATCTTGATTGTGATTTGATAAAATTCATCAAATTCTTCTTCTTCCGAATCAAGATTAATGCCGCTGTCAGAAACCATGGAAAGAGACTGCCTGATCGTGTTGACCGCTATTCTCATATCCTTGCTGAAAGCCTTGCGTTTCGGTTTCGGCTTTGGATTTTTCTGCTCGAGAATTTTAACAACCCGGTCTTCTGTCTGCTTCACATTCAGATTCTTCTCCACTATCTCCTGAAGCAGGGCGACCTGCTTTTCCGGATCCTTCAGCGGGATGAGCGAACGGGCATGCCGCTCTGTGATTGATTTGTTTAACAGTGCATCCTGGACAGGCTGCGGCAATTTCAGCAGCCGAAGCTTGTTGGCAACAGTTGACTGGCCTTTCCCAAGACGCTGTGCCAATGCCTCCTGTGTCAGGCTATGCAGCTCTAAAAGTTTTCCGTAGGCAACAGCTTCTTCAATCGGTGACAACTCTTCCCTTTGAAGGTTTTCAATTAAAGCTACTGAAGCCGTTTCGGTATCGCTAAGATTCTTGACAATAGCAGGAGCTTCTTCCCAGCCCAGTTTTTTCATGGCCCGATATCTGCGTTCACCGGCTATGATTTCAAACTGGCCATCCTCAAATTCCCTTACGACAATCGGCTGGATGATTCCATGCGTATGGATAGTCCGGGAAAGCTCTTCTATTTTTTCATCATCAAATACCGTTCTTGGCTGGAAACGGTTGGGGACGATTTGATCAATAGGAATTTTCTTAACTTCTTCTCTATCGCTTAAGTCTTCAATATCCAGCTGTTCTTCTGCTGGTTTTTCCGCTGTAACTTGTTCTCCCTTTTCGCCTAGGCCAAAAAAGCGTGAGAAAGAATGCTTCATCACCCTGCACCACCTTTACGAAACTCCCTATAACATATTCTCTATCATCATGACAAATCCTGCCGGATATCAGCAATATTAATATCTGGAAAAATCGAAACGTTTACACTATTATGTCATACAATGGCAAATTGCGCACCCTATTCAATTGGTGTTTTATTGGGTGTCCCCGGCTTCCGCGGGTACTTTTTAGGAGTGTTCTTTTCTTTTTTTATGATTAAGATATTGCGCTCACTTTCTTCCTCAGGAAGAGTGAACGTGTGGGAATCCACGAGTTTTCCGCCCAGAACCGAGACGGCCTTTTTGCCGGCATCCAGTTCTTCCTTTGCACTGGCGCCCTTCATGGCCACAAATGTGCCGCCTGTTTTCGCAAGAGGCAGACATAGCTCGCTTAAAACGGATAATCTGGCAACAGCTCTTGCTGTCACCACATCAAAAGACTCACGGTATTCTTTATTCTGGCCAAAGGTTTCCGCACGGTCATGGATAAAGCGGACATTCTCAAGCTCCAGCTTCTTCGCCAAATGCTCCAGAAAACCGATGCGTTTATTAAGTGAGTCAACAATCGTAATATGTAAGCCCGGAAAAGCAATTTTAATCGGTATGCTCGGGAATCCTGCCCCCGCACCGACATCACAGACCTTTAGCGGCTGGCTGAAATCAAAGTAAAAAGCCGCGCTGATGGAGTCATAGAAGTGCTTTAAATAAACATCTTCCTTTTCCGTGATGGCTGTTAAATTCATTTTTTCATTCCATTCCACCAGAGTGGAATAATAGGTCTCATATTGCTGTAATTGCTGTGGCGAAAGGGCAATCCCCTTCGCCGCCAGCATTTCAGTAAATTGTTCGGTATTCATTTATAAATCCTTTCCGTTCTCTGACATAATCGGATTTTTCTCTTACTCAGCTGATACTCGTGCAATTCTCCCCTGCTCTAAATAAACGAGCAAAATGGAGATATCTGCAGGATTAACTCCGGAAATTCGCGAAGCCTGCGCAAGAGATAACGGTCTTACTTCCTTCAGCTTTTGTCTTGCTTCGGAAGCCAGTCCGTTAATATCATCATAATCGATGTTTTCAGGAATCTTCTTGTTCTCCATCTTCTTCAGGCGCTCTACCTGCTGTAGGGACTTTTCAATATAGCCCTCATACTTGATCTGGATCTCCACCTGCTCTGTTACATCAGGATCAAGTGCCTGTTCAGCCGGAGCCAGCAGTTTAATATGCTCATAAGTCATTTCCGGCCGCTTCAGCAGATCTGAAGCACGGATGCCGTCTTTAAGCTCGCTTCCGCCCTGGCTTTTGATCAGCTCCTGCACGTCAGAAGTCGGCTTGATAATAATGCTTTGCAGACGTGCTTTCTCATCTTCAATTGCCTGCTTTTTCAGGAGGAATTTTTCATAGCGTTCTTCACTGATCAGACCGACTTTGCGGCCAAGCTCTGTTAAGCGCAGATCGGCATTATCATGGCGAAGCAGAAGACGGTATTCCGCTCTTGAAGTCAATAGACGGTAAGGCTCGTTTGTTCCTTTGGTTACAAGGTCATCAATCAGGACGCCAATATAAGCATCTGAACGGCTTAAAATGACTTCTTCCTTATCCAGTGATTTCAATCCGGCATTCATGCCTGCCATTAACCCCTGGCCGGCCGCTTCTTCATAGCCGGATGTCCCGTTAATCTGGCCGGCTGTATACAAATTTTTCACCTTTTTAGTTTCCAGTGTCGGCCATAATTGCGTTGGGACGATGGAATCATATTCAATCGCATAGCCGGCACGCATCATCTGCACCTTTTCAAGCCCCGGTATCGTTCTCAGAATCTGCTGCTGCACATCTTCAGGCAAGCTTGTTGAAAGCCCCTGCACGTATACTTCCTGAGTATTGCGGCCTTCAGGCTCCAGGAAGATCTGATGGCGCGGCTTATCATTAAAGCGGACCACTTTATCTTCAATGGATGGGCAATAGCGCGGACCCGTTCCTTTGATCATGCCGGAGTACATTGGCGAGCGATGAAGATTATTGTCGATCAATGTATGCGTTTCTTCATTGGTGTATGTCAGCCAGCAAGGGAGCTGATCTGTAATATACTTGGTCGTTTCATAGGAAAAAGCTCTTGGCACATCATCGCCAGGCTGTATTTCCGTTTTACTGTAATCAATGGTTTGGCTGTTAACGCGCGGCGGTGTTCCTGTTTTAAACCGGACGAGATCAAAGCCAAGCTCCTGCAGATGCTCTGAGAGCTTTATGGATGGCTGCTGGTTATTAGGGCCGCTCGAGTATTTCAGTTCACCAAGGATGATTTCCCCTCTTAAGAAGGTTCCTGTCGTAATGACGACCGCTTTTGAAGGATACACGGCACCTGTCTGGGTGACAACGCCTCTGCATTCTCCGTCTTCGACAATCAGGCGTTCAACCATTCCCTGAATCAGTGTCAGATTCCGTTCATTTTCCAATGTTTTTTTCATTTCATGCTGATATGTGAATTTATCGGCCTGCGCCCTTAAAGCACGGACGGCAGGGCCCTTTCCTGTGTTCAGCATACGCATCTGAATATGGGTTTTATCAATATTCTTGCCCATTTCTCCGCCAAGGGCATCGATTTCCCTTACGACGATCCCTTTTGCAGGTCCCCCGACTGATGGGTTGCAGGGCATAAAGGCTACCATATCCAGGTTGATTGTGATCATTAATGTCTTTGCGCCGAGGCGGGCCGAAGCAAGGCCTGCTTCTACACCCGCGTGTCCGGCTCCGACTACTATGACATCATAACTTCCAGCTTCATATGTCATGGTGCGGCCTCCTTTGCTGCAATCAGAAGAGCATAGCCAGGGGCTTTAGCCCGTAAGATTGCTAAAGTAAAATATCTATTTTCCTAAACAGAACTGCGAGAATAATTGGTCGATCAGGCTTTCATGGACGCTGTCGCCGATGATTTCACCAAGCAGCTCCCATGTTCTCGTCAAATCAATCTGCACAATGTCAATAGGCGTTCCCATTTCAACACCCTGCATCGCTTCATCAATGGCATTTTGCGCCTGGTTCAAGAGGGCAATATGGCGGGTATTGGATACATACGTCATATCCCCGGCTTCGATGGAGCCTGCAAAGAATAAAGAAGCAATGGCTTCCTCAAGATCGTCGACACCCTGGTCCTCCAATAAAGAGGTTGTAACTAGTTTATGATGCTTTGAAAGCTCGCGGACGCGATCCATGTCGATTTTTTGATCAAGATCGGTTTTATTGACAATCACAATGACATCCATGCCTTCGACCGCTTTAAAAATATTTTCATCCTCAGACGTCAATTCATCCGAGTAATTGAGCACAAGCAAAATTAAATCTGCTTCCTTTAATACCTGCCTCGATTTCTCGACACCGATCCGTTCGACAATATCTTCCGTTTCGCGAATGCCAGCTGTATCCACCAGACGGAGCGGCACTCCCCTGACATTCACGTACTCTTCTATGACATCACGGGTGGTGCCCGGTATATCCGTCACAATCGCTTTATTTTCGTGAACAAGGCTATTCAATAAAGAAGATTTCCCGACGTTCGGCCGTCCGACGATGACTGTAGAAAGCCCTTCACGCAGTATTTTCCCCTGCTGTGAGGTCTGAAGGAGCTTTTCGATTTCTTTTTTTACATAAGAAGCCTTCTCCATCAGCATGTGATGGGTCATTTCCTCGACATCATCGTATTCCGGATAGTCAATATTGACTTCGACGTGAGCCAGAATCTCCAGAATTTCCTGCCGAAGCTTCTGAATAAGCTTTGACAGCCTTCCTTCCATTTGGCCAAGTGCCATGTTCATAGCCCGGTCTGTTTTGGCGCGAATTAGGTCCATAACGGCTTCTGCCTGTGATAAATCAATCCGTCCATTTAAGAAAGCACGCTTTGTAAATTCACCCGGCTCTGCCAGACGTGCGCCATTATTCAGCAGAAGCTGCAGCACGCGATTCACGGAAACCAGTCCGCCATGGCAATTAATTTCGATGACATCTTCCTTTGTAAAAGTTTTCGGTCCCTTCATAGCCGAAACCATCACTTCTTCAGCAATCTGCTCGGTTTTCGGGTCAACAATATGCCCATAATGAATGGTATGGGATGCCACATTCTTTAGCCGCTTGCCTCCTACCCCTCTGAAAAGAAGGTCTGCAATGTCAAATGCCCGATCCCCGCTCAGGCGGACAATGGCAATGGCTCCTTCTCCCATTGGAGTAGATATTGCAGCGATTGTATCGAATTCCACTTCATTCACCTCTCTTTTCTTTCTTATTCCATCTATATAAAAAATGAAAACTGTTTTCGATTCCCCAAATTAATAGAATATCACATGGCTTTTTTTAAGAAAAGCATATCAGTCCGCTTTCCCGCCTTGTCCATCCGTTCAGCAAGACAGTTATCAACATCTCGCTTTCCTTCAATCAGCAAAAAAATTATCCACACGTCTCACAAATTAATATGCTCTATTTTAACTTATCCACATGTGAATAACAATAAAACCAATTGAGATTTAATAATTTGCGGGGCTTAGACAAAGAACGACAAAAAAATCCCAATCCGGAATGGATTGGGATTTTTTTCTAGTTATCTCGTTCTGGCTGGTGCAATGACGATATGGCGGTGCGGGTCATTGCCGTCAGAATAGGTCCTGATTCGCTTATTGTTTACGAGAGCGGTATGGATCACTTTGCGTTCATAGGAAGGCATCGGTTCCAGCGCAATTTCTTTTCCCGTCTTCAAAGCTTTTTGAGCAAGCCTTTCAGCCAGTTGAATCAGGGTATCCTGGCGTCTTTTCCGGTAATCCTCTGCATCGAGCACCACATTTAAGTACTGCTCGGAATAGCGATTAATGACAAGCTGTGTCAAATACTGGAGAGAATTGAGCGTTTGTCCTCTTTTTCCGATTAAAAGAGCAATCTTTTCGCCGGATAAGATAAATTGAACATTCTTTCCTTCCCGTATTGTTTCAATTTCAATGGGTACGCCCATTTCCCTGCTGACGTCTTTGAGGAATTTTTCTGCTTCCTCAATCGGATCAGGCTTTTTCACAGCTTTCACTACAGCCGGGCGGGATCCGAAAATCCCAAAAACGCCTTTTTTACCTTCATCAACTATAGTAATCTCTAAGCGGTCTTCTGTTGTGTTTAATTGAGCTAAAGCTGACTCTACTGCTTCCTTGACGGTTTGTCCTGTAGCAGTTATTTGTTTCACTTTTTGGCTCCTCCTGCATTTCCGGCCGCTGCAGCTTTCAGGTCCGGACCTTTAATGAAATACGTTTGAATGATCATGAAGATATTACCCACTACCCAGTATAAAGAAAGTGCTGCCGGGAAGTTAATGGCAAAAACAACGATCATGATCGGCATTAGATAAAGCATCATTTTCATTTGTGCAGCCATTTGCCCTGTCTGCTGAGTGCCGGCCATCATCAGTTTCTGCTGAATGAAAGTGGTCACACCTGCAATTAAAGGCAATAAGTAAATTGGATCCGGAGAACCAAGGTCAAACCAAAGGAAATTATGGTTTGCAATTTCGCGCGTACGTGTAATCGCATGGTAGAAGCCGATGAGAATCGGCATTTGAATCACTAGCGGGAAACATCCTGCAAGCGGGTTAACGCCGTGCTTTTGGAATAAAGCCATAGTTTCCTGCTGCAGCTTCTGCTGGGTTTTCTGGTCTTTCGAGCTGTATTTTTCACGAAGCTTCTGCATTTCCGGCTGAATCGCCTGCATTGCTTTTGAACTTCTCGTTTGTTTAATCATCAACGGCAGGATAACCAGACGGATAATGATCGTTACAATAATGATCGATAGTCCATAGCTGCCGCCTGCGAATTCTGCTACCTTAATAATAAACAGCGAAAGCGGATAGACAATATACTCGTTCCAAAAGCCTTTGCTTTCAGACGTAATCGGCTGGTTGATTTCTGTACAGCCCGATAAAAGAGCCATCACAAACACTAGACCGATTAATAGAAATATTCGTTTCTTCAACCGTTTTTTCCTCCTTAATTGCTCCTGATAATAGTATGAATTTCATTTGCTCATCCCCCGGCCAGAGGGACACGCTCATATGTATCTTATTTTAACATCTTTTAAAATGAAGTGCTTCATATTAAAGATAGATAGCGATTATTGATTTTTAGTATTTCCAAGTCCCGGTTTATTCAAAACCCGAGAAACCTTCAATACATGGATCAGGCTCTTTTTCACTTCATGAAAATCCATTTCTGCCACCGGTTTCCTCGCAATGACGATCAGATCATATTGCGGCTTTATTTCTTCCTCCAGTTCTAAAAATGCCTGGCGGATATACCTTTTGATCTGGTTTCTCATCACGGCATTGCCGATTTTTTTGCTGACAGAAAGGCCAATGCGAAAATGATTCTGCTCGTCTTTTTTCAAGATGTATACGACAAATTGGCGGTTGGCGAATGACTTTCCTTTTTTAAAGGCCTCTTGAAATTCTTTATTCTTTTTTACACGGAACTCTTTTTTCATGTCATCACCTACTTAGAAAAGCGCAAGCGCCTTGTCACCCCCTGCATCTTGAGGGGGCCGGCACTGGAGCTAGACAATTATCTAACCTGTATATTTATCTTTACATGGAAAAAAAGACCACTGACGTTTCAGTGGCCTAAGCAGATAATACTTTTCTTCCTTTGCGGCGGCGGCGAGCTAGAACGTTACGTCCGTTCGGAGAGCTCATGCGGCTGCGGAAACCATGAACCTTGCTTCTTTTACGCTTGTTTGGTTGATAAGTTCTTTTCATATATGACACCTCCCTGAGGAATTGCTGTTAAAGACAGTCTTTCTAATTATATAGATGTAACTAGAAAATTGTCAACTATTCATATAAGTCAATCTGCCTTCAATGGCAAAAAAATAGATACGGTTCTTTCATTCATAAATGTTTTCTTAAAGATAGTCCGTTGATTTCCGCTGCGGGCACTTGCTTTCTGCGGGGAGGAACGGGAGCCTCCTCGGCTTCGCCTGCGGGGTCTCCCGCTCCCTCTCCTCCCGCAGGAGTCAAGTGCCCTCCGCTCCAATCAACTCAGCAGTTGAGATTTATTAAAAAACAACTTACGACAATATAAATAAGATTCTATTTGCTGCTCTTTCTCTATTTGCATACCTGAAAGAACCCACTCAGAAAGTTTACCTTCTTTTCGCCTGAATGTCATCCTAAAATTTCATATTTCCACGTTTTTCTCATTTATTCATTGTAAAAGCTTTTATGTAAGACTGCAAATTTTCCCGTGCCAGGCGATCCGGCCATTACTTAGGTTGCCTCTAATATGTCCAGGTCCATTTGAATAATATCCCCTCAAAAAAGGGCTGTGGATAAATTTTCGACAAGTTTTTTATTATCCACATCACATATTGACAGGTTTTGCACACAACCAGAGGCTGTGGACAATTTTTATGAACAGGGATGGGCATGTTGTGGATAAGGGTTTAAAAACCATTGCAGTCAAAAGCATTATCTGTTATCATAATTGTGTTTTCACACTTAATAAATCATTGTGCATATCTTCATTATCCACAGATTGTGGATAACATGTGGACAGGTTATCCAAGGGGTTTGTAAAAGTTTGTCCACAGACAGTGGATACTGTCGAAATTCCACTTTACTTCCTTATTATATGATTTTCCACATAAACAGTTTCGTATATTTATAAAATTAGGGTTATACAGCGTGTATAACCTATCGTTTTTGTGGCGCGAAACAAAGAAAAAGCAGCGGTGATCACCGAAAGGCATCGGTGCTTGAACGTATTTAAATATTAAATTTAGATGGAAAAGGAGGGATATCATTGGAAAATATTGCGGATCTTTGGAATAACGCTCTGGCCAATATCGAGAAAAAAATCAGCAAGCCCAGTTTTGATACATGGCTGAAATCGACAAAGGCGCATTCTCTGCAGGGAGATACTTTAGTCGTTAAGGCACCGAATGAGTTTGCCCGTGACTGGCTTGAAGAGCGCTATTCCCAGCTGATCTCCGGAATTCTTTATGACATAACCGGTGAAGAATTAGGAGTGAAATTCATCATTCCGCAAAATCAAAGCGAAGAAGAAGTCGATCTTCCTCTTCCTCCAAAAAAGAAAAAACCGGCGGAAGAACAGCAGGAACTGCCTTTAACGATGCTAAACCCAAAGTATACATTCGACACGTTTGTCATCGGATCCGGAAACCGCTTCGCCCATGCAGCTTCACTTGCTGTAGCAGAGGCACCTGCTAAGGCATACAATCCTTTATTTATTTACGGGGGAGTAGGACTCGGAAAAACTCACCTTATGCACGCAATCGGCCATTATGTTTTAGATCATAATCCATCAGCTAAAGTCGTATACTTATCTTCCGAGAAATTTACAAATGAATTTATTAACTCGATCCGAGATAACAAAGCGGGCGATTTCCGCGATAAATATCGAAATGTGGATGTTCTTCTTATCGATGATATTCAGTTTTTGGCTGGAAAAGAACAGACACAGGAGGAATTTTTCCATACTTTTAATACATTGCATGAAGAAAGCAAGCAGATCATTATCTCAAGTGACCGTCCTCCAAAGGAAATACCGACACTTGAAGACAGGCTTCGCTCCAGATTTGAATGGGGCCTGATTACTGATATCACTCCGCCGGACCTGGAAACGCGTATTGCCATTCTGCGCAAAAAAGCCAAAGCGGAGGGACTTGATATTCCTAATGAGGTTATGCTTTACATTGCCAATCAGATTGACTCCAACATCCGTGAGCTTGAGGGTGCTCTGATTCGTGTAGTAGCGTACTCTTCTTTAATAAATAAAGATATTAATGCCGACCTTGCGGCAGAAGCATTAAAGGATATTATTCCAAGCTCCAAGCCAAAGGTCATTACCATCCATGAAATTCAAAGGGTGGTAGGGGAACATTTTAATGTAAAGCTTGAGGACTTTAAGGCGAAGAAACGTACAAAATCTGTCGCATTCCCCCGTCAGATCGCCATGTACCTGTCCAGGGAATTAACCGACTTTTCTCTGCCAAAAATAGGAGAGGAATTTGGCGGGCGAGACCATACGACTGTCATTCATGCGCATGAAAAAATATCAAAGATGCTTCAGTCTGATTCACAATTTGAAAAGCAGCTGAAAGAAATCAATGAAATGCTTAAGGTATAATGTGTATAACTTGACCTAACTTACGCACAGTCTGTCCACATGTGGATAGGCTGTGTTTCCTTTCAAAAAATGCAGTTATCCACATACTAACAGGCCCTACTAGTACTTCTACTATTTTTTTATAAAAAATATATATATTCAATACGCCATTAAAATATGCTTGGAGGATTTAAAAATGAAATTTATAATCCAGCGCGACCATCTGGTCCAAAGCGTCCAGGATGTTATGAAAGCTGTAACGAGCAGAACGACTATTCCCATCTTAACGGGGATTAAAATCGTTGCTTCTGAAGAAGGGGTTACATTAACAGGAAGCGACTCTGATATTTCTATTGAATCTTTTATTCCTAAAGAAGAAGACGGAAATGAAATTGTTGAGATCAAACAGCCTGGTGCCATCGTGCTCCAAGCTAAGTTCTTCAGTGAAATTGTTAAAAAACTTCCAACTGACAGCGTGGAAATAAGCGTTGAAAATCATTTGCAGACAGTCATCCGCTCTGGTAAATCAGAATTCAATCTTAATGGCCTGGATGCTGAGGAATATCCGCACTTGCCTCAAATTGAGGAAGAAAAAATGTTCAAAATTCCTACAGACCTGTTAAAAGCAATGGTTCGCCAAACCGTTTTCGCAGTGTCCACCTCAGAAACACGCCCTATCTTGACAGGTGTAAACTGGAAGGTGGAAAACGGGACATTAACCTGTATTGCAACAGATAGCCACAGATTAGCTTTACGAAGAGCGCAGATCGAAACAACTGCCAGCGAAAACTACAATGTGGTCATTCCGGGAAAGAGCTTAAGTGAATTAAGCAAAATCCTTGATGACAATAATGATTTAATCGATATCGTTATTACTGAAAACCAGGTTCTCTTTAAAGCCGAACATCTGCTGTTCTTCTCAAGGCTGCTTGAAGGAAATTATCCGGATACATCCAGATTGATCCCTTCAGACAGCAAAACAGATGTGGTCGTCAATACAAAGGAATTCCTGCAGGCTATTGACCGTGCCTCTTTACTTGCAAAAGAAGGCCGTAACAATGTGGTCAAGCTTTCTACAATTGATGGCGGAGTAATCGAAATTTCATCCAACACGCCTGAAGTCGGAAAAGTAGTCGAAGAAGTGCAGAGCAAATCTGTAGAAGGGGAAGAATTAAAAATCTCCTTCAGCGCGAAATTTATGATGGATGCCCTAAAAGCACTTGAGGGCTCTGAAATTACTATCAGCTTCACCGGCGCGATGAGACCATTCATCATCAAACCATTAAACGATGAATCTATCCTGCAACTGATTCTGCCAGTCAGAACATATTAAGAAAAAGCTGCCGGCTGTGCCGGCGGCTTACTTTTTTATTGCAGATGAACCAGGTCCTATGGATATGGTGAGTGTCTGGGACTGAAATCAGCAGGGAAAAAGCCAAAGAATACACTAGTATCATTAGCTTAAAACCCCCGGAATATTGGCCAATAGCAGGGGAATAATGAAAATAACCAGCTGCAGGCGACTTTTCTTTGTGTATCTGAGGTTTATTTAGTAAAATAGAATATTAGATACCATTCTGAAATTGTTTTGCCGAGGTGCAGGAAAAACTGCAGCACTGGAAGTCGGACAATGGGAAAGAGTGAAAAAATGACGGAAATACAAATTGATACAGAATATATTACGCTGGGCCAATTTTTAAAAGCCGCGGATGTGATTCAAACGGGCGGAATGGCCAAATGGTTCCTGAGTGAGTACGAAGTCTTCGTCAATGGGGAACAGGATCAAAGACGAGGAAGAAAGCTGAGAACCGGGGATAAAATCGAGATTCCGGATGTCGGTGAATTTGCGATCGTCTAAACGCCGTTTTTAGCGTTAATATTTTAAAGGATGTAGCGTCTATGCATATAGAGCAGTTGCTGTTAAAGAATTACCGGAATTATGAAGAGCTTGAAGTCAATTTCGAAAATAAAGTGAATGTAATTTTGGGAGAGAATGCCCAGGGAAAGACAAATGTCATGGAATCGATCTATGTGCTGGCAATGGCAAAGTCCCATCGGACATCAAATGACAAAGATCTTATTCGCTGGGATCAGGAATATGCTAAAATAGAGGGAAGGGTCCAAAAAAGGCAAGGATCCCTGCCCATGCAATTAGTTATCAGCAAAAAAGGCAAAAAAGCTAAATGCAATCATATAGAGCAGCAAAAATTAAGCCAGTATGTCGGCAATATGAATGTTGTGATGTTCGCGCCTGAAGATCTCCATCTTGTGAAAGGGAGCCCTCAAGTAAGGCGTCGTTTTATTGATATGGAGATTGGGCAGGTTTCACCTGTCTATTTGCATGATATCAGCCAGTATCAGAAAATCCTCCAGCAGCGTAACCACTATCTGAAAATGCTCCAGATCAAAAAGCAGACCGACCATACCATGCTTGAGATTTTAACTGAGCAATTCATTGAGATGGCTGCCAAGATTGTATCAAAGCGCTACGAGTTCCTCAGACTCCTCGAAAATTGGGCACAGCCGATTCATGAAGGGATTTCAAGAGGGCTTGAGACCTTGAAAATTGAGTACAAGCCTTCTGCAGAGGTATCAGAAGAACAAGATTTGTCGAAAATGGTTAAAGTATACCAAGAGAAATTCGAAAAGGTAAAAAACAGGGAAATCGATCGTGGCGTCACTATGTTTGGGCCGCATCGCGATGACCTGATTTTTCATGTGAATGGGCGCGATGTTCAGACATTCGGTTCACAGGGCCAGCAAAGGACAACAGCTCTTTCGGTTAAGCTTGCTGAAATCGAACTGATCCATTCTGAAATTGGAGAATATCCCATCCTGCTATTGGATGATGTCCTCTCAGAATTGGATGATTACCGCCAATCCCATTTATTGAATACTATTCAAGGAAAAGTGCAGACGTTTGTTACGACTACAAGTGTTGATGGAATAGACCACCAGACACTTAAAGAAGCAGCAGCGTTCAGTGTTGAGTCAGGGAGAATCAAGAAGATTCAGTGAGGTGATCGCATGTACATCCATATAGGTGAAGATGTGCTGGTCCGGGCAAGAGATATTGTCGCTATAATTGATAAAGAAACAGTCCTTTCCTCCGAGTATGCAAAAGAGCATAAGGAGCGCCTGGAGGAGTCAGTTGTGAACCTCGCAAAGGGTTCCTATAAATCTGTGGTCGTTACAACAGAAAAGATTTATTTTTCTCCGCTATCCTCAGGTACGTTAAAAAAACGATCCCATAAATTAAGTGTTCATGAATTTTAAAGACATGCCGGATCCAAAACGGAAAGGTACAAGTCAAGGAAAATTACAGTTTGGCTCATTTTCATGCCAGGCTTTTTTATAGATTAGTGAAATAGAAAGTGCAGGTGACCGATGTGGCAATGGAGCAAAAGGCAGTGCAGGAACAATCCTATGATGAGAATCAGATACAGGTACTGGAAGGTCTGGAAGCGGTTCGGAAGCGTCCGGGAATGTATATCGGTTCAACAAGTGCCAAAGGGCTTCACCATCTTGTTTGGGAAATAGTCGATAATAGTATTGATGAAGCATTGGCAGGCTATTGTACTGAAATCAATGTGATTATCGAGAAAGATAATAGTATTACCGTAGTGGATAACGGACGTGGTATACCAGTCGGAATCCATGAAAAAATGGGACGCCCGGCCGTTGAAGTCATTATGACGGTTCTTCATGCAGGCGGTAAGTTCGGAGGCGGCGGATACAAGGTTTCCGGAGGCTTGCATGGTGTTGGTGCTTCTGTAGTTAATGCCCTTTCAACTGAACTTGAAGTATTTGTTCATCGTGATGGCAAAAAATATTATCAGAAATTTGAGCGCGGCGTTCCGAGTGCGGATCTTGAAGTGATTGGGGAAACCGATCACACAGGAACAACCATTCACTTTAAGCCGGACAGTGAAATCTTTACTGAAACGCTTGAATATGATTACGAAACACTTGCGACTCGCATTCGTGAGCTGGCCTTCCTGAATAGAGGATTGGCCATTACGATTGAGGATAAACGCGAGGAAAATAAGAAAAATGAATACATGTACGAAGGCGGAATTAAATCGTACGTTGAGCATTTGAATAGAACGAAGGAAGTTCTCCATGAAGAACCAATTTATATTGATGGAGAACGTGAGGGCATCACAGTTGAAGTCTCCATTCAGTATAATGATGGCTACACAAGCAATATTTACTCTTTTGCCAATAACATTCATACGTATGAAGGCGGAACACATGAATCTGGGTTCAAAACTGCTTTAACAAGAGTCATTAATGATTACGCCAGAAAAAGCGGCGTATTCAAAGAGAGTGATGCAAATCTTTCAGGGGAAGATGTCCGTGAAGGTTTAACAGCGATTGTATCTGTTAAGCATCCAGACCCGCAGTTTGAAGGACAGACCAAAACGAAGCTTGGCAATTCAGAGGTGCGAACGGCAACAGATACGATTTTTGCAGAAGCTCTTGAGAAGTTCCTGCTGGAAAATCCATCTGTAGCGAAGAAAATTGTTGAAAAGGGATTAATGGCTGCACGTGCCAGACTTGCAGCTAAGAAAGCCCGTGAACTGACCAGAAGAAAGAGTGCTTTAGAAGTATCAAGCCTGCCGGGGAAACTGGCCGATTGCTCTTCTAAAGATGCGTCAATATCAGAACTTTACATTGTTGAGGGTGACTCTGCCGGAGGTTCAGCCAAACAGGGACGTGACCGTCACTTCCAGGCAATCCTTCCGTTAAGAGGGAAAATCCTTAATGTTGAAAAAGCCCGTTTGGATCGAATTCTTTCAAACAATGAAGTGCGGGCTATGATTACAGCAGCCGGTACAGGAATTGGCGAAGATTTTGATATTTCAAAAGCCAGATATCATAAGATTGTGATCATGACGGATGCCGATGTGGATGGCGCCCATATTCGAACATTATTATTAACCTTCTTTTACCGTTATATGAGACAAATTTTAGAAGCGGGCTATATTTACATTGCACAGCCGCCGCTGTATAAAATACAGCAGGGCAAAAGAATTGAATATGCCTATAATGATCGCCAGCTTGAAGAAATCATGAGCACCCTGCCAAACCAGCCTAAGCCGAACGTTCAGCGCTATAAAGGTCTGGGCGAAATGAATCCGGGACAGCTGTGGGAGACAACGATGAATCCTGAAACAAGAACACTGCTGCAGGTGAGCCTGGAAGATGCCATTGAGGCAGATGAAACGTTTGAAATTTTAATGGGTGATAAAGTCGAACCACGCCGAAACTTTATCGAAGAAAACGCCCAATATGTAAAAAACTTGGATATATGATCAAAAGCCAGGATAGGATGACTATCCTGCTTTTACATAAGGAAGCGTCACTTTCATTTTGCGATAATCTACTAAATGTTTTACAAATTAAGAGGCTATGGGTGAATTCCAAGTCCCTTAAAAAGGGAGGTTCTTTATATGGCTGATACGCCAAGGTCCCAAATAAAAGAAATTAACATTAGCCAGGAAATGCGTTCATCCTTCCTGGACTATGCAATGAGTGTAATTGTTTCACGTGCCCTTCCGGATGTGCGTGACGGCTTAAAGCCGGTGCATCGCCGTATCCTGTATGCGATGCATGATCTCGGCATGCATTCAGATAAGCCTTATAAAAAATCAGCACGTATCGTCGGGGATGTAATTGGTAAGTATCATCCGCACGGAGATTCTGCTGTTTATGAAACAATGGTGCGTATGGCGCAGGACTTTAACTATCGATACATGCTGGTTGACGGACACGGAAACTTCGGTTCGGTGGATGGCGATTCTGCAGCTGCCATGCGTTATACAGAAGCACGTATGTCCAAAATATCAATGGAGCTTTTACGGGATATCAATAAAGATACCATTGATTATCAGGATAACTATGATGGGGAAGAAAAGGAGCCGGTTGTACTGCCTGCCCGTTTCCCTAATTTGCTGGTCAATGGAACTTCAGGAATCGCTGTCGGGATGGCTACGAATATTCCTCCCCACCAGCTTGGAGAAGTGATTGATGGGGTACTGGCTATAAGCAAAGACCCTGACATGACCATACCGGAACTGATGGATATTATCCCCGGGCCGGACTTTCCGACAGCCGGAATGATTTTAGGAAGAAGCGGAATCCGCAAAGCCTATGAAACCGGCCGCGGTTCGATTACTCTGCGGGCTAAAGTAGAGGTTGAAGAAAAGGCTAATGGCAAAGAGGTCATTATTGTCCATGAAATTCCGTATCAGGTGAACAAAGCAAAGCTGATTGAAAAAATTGCAGAACTGGTCAGAGATAAGAAAATTGACGGTATCACCGACCTGCGTGATGAATCTGACCGTAACGGAATGCGTATTGTCATTGAAGTCAGAAGAGATGCAAATGCAAGTGTATTATTGAATAATCTCTATAAACAAACAGCTCTTCAGACAAGCTTTGGGATTAATCTTCTGGCATTGGTGGATGGACAGCCTAAGGTTCTGAATTTAAAGCAGTGCCTTGAGCATTATTTAGAACATCAAAAGGTTGTTATTCGCCGGAGGACACAATTTGAATTAAGAAAAGCAGAAGCCCGCGCACATATTTTAGAAGGCTTGAGAATTGCTCTTGATCACCTTGATGAAGTTATTAATCTGATCCGCAGTTCTCAGACAACTGATATTGCACGAGAAGGCTTAATGACTAAATTCAATCTTTCTGAAAAACAGGCTCAAGCTATTCTTGATATGCGTCTGCAGCGTCTGACAGGCTTAGAACGTGAAAAGATTGAAGATGAATATTCAAATCTTGTGGCATTAATTGCCGAATTAAAAGCAATCTTAGCGGATGAAGAGAAGTTATTGGATATCATCCGAGAAGAATTAACTGAACTCAAAGAGAGATTCAACGATAAACGCCGGACAGAAATCGTTTCGGGCGGAATCGAACAAATTGAAGACGAAGACCTGATCCCGCGTGAGAATATTGTTCTTACACTGACACATAAGGGGTACATCAAGCGTCTTCCTGTCTCGACTTACCGTGCCCAAAAACGCGGAGGGCGTGGAATTCAGGGAATGGGAACCAATGAGGATGACTTTGTCGAACACCTCATTACCACTTCCACTCACGACACCATTCTGTTCTTTACGAACAAAGGAAAAGTGTATCGCGCCAAAGGATACGAAATTCCTGAATTCAGCCGTACGGCGAAAGGAATTCCTATTATCAACCTTCTTGGAGTGGACAAAGACGAATGGGTAAATGCGATCATTCCTGTTGAAGAATTTGCCGATGACTGGTTCCTGTTCTTCACTACTAAACAGGGAATTTCTAAGCGTTCACCATTATCATCCTTTGCCAATATCCGCAATAATGGCTTAATTGCTTTAAATCTGCGTGAAGATGATGAACTGATTTCAGTGCGTCTGACAGATGGCAGCAAGGAAATCATTATTGGAACGAGCCATGGCATGCTGATCCGATTCCCTGAAGAAGATGTTCGTTCGATGGGAAGAACGGCTACCGGTGTTAAGGGAATTAACTTAAGCAATGGTGATGAAGTCGTTGGCATGGAAGTGCTTGAGGATGACAGCCAAGTCCTGATTGTAACGAAAAACGGCTATGGTAAACGTACTCCGGCCGAAGAATACCGTGTTCAGGGCAGAGGCGGTAAAGGTATCAAGACCTGCAACATCACTGAAAAGAATGGAAGCCTTGTTTCAATGAAAGCTGTCACAGGGGAAGAAGACGTTATGCTTATCACAACAGGCGGCGTCCTGATCCGTATGGCAGTCAGTGATATTTCCACTATGGGAAGAAACACGCAGGGTGTTAGACTCATCCGCATAAATGAAGATGCAGGCGAGTCGGTTTCAACCGTTGCCCGAGTTGAAAAAGAAGAAGAAAAAAATGACGAGGAATTAACAAAGCCTCTTGAAGATGCTGATTCACTTCCAGAAGAAGAAGTAACTGGCGATAATAGCGAAGAGTAATGACAGACTGCGATAAATTTTGGGGAACACAGATTTGTGTTCCTTTTTTTTGTCTAAATAATGTAAAATAGTAAAAAAGACTCATTATATTTGGAGAGTGAAACGGTGCGTGTACCTATACAGGAATTAAGAGTAGGCTGTATTTTATCAGAAGATGTTTTCAGCTTGACAAATCGCCCTATAATCTGCCGTAAAACAGTGATCACAAAGGAACTGCTGGATATTATGAAAATATTTCTGATTGATGAAGCGGAAGTTGAAACGACCATGATTACTGGAAAGCCAATGTCTTCGTCCGAAAACATGGAGGAAGCAGAAGCGGAAATGGAACCTAGTTATATTGATACATTCCTAAAAGGTGTTCAAGAATTCAAAAGGGAATTTGTATCCTGGCAATCAGGCCTTCCGGTGGATATTGCGAAAATAAGAAACATAATGATTCCGCTGATTGAAGAAATGGAGAAAAACCTTACCGGCATCTTTTCCCTGCATCACCTTTCCACAAATGAAGATTATTTATATCAGCATTCAGTAGCAGTGGGAATGATCAGCGCCTTTATAGGAAAAAAACTGAATCTCAATAAGGGAGAAGTTGTACAGCTTGCCCTGGGAGGGTGCCTGGCTGATGCAGGCATGGCGAAAATAAACCCGGCCATTCTGCACAAAAGCACTTCATTAAACTCCGAAGAATTTGAAGAAATTAAAAAGCATTCGATCCTCAGCTTTAAAATGGTTCAGAATATCTCTTTGTTAAGAGAAAGCACTAAGATCGGTATTATTCAGCACCATGAACGGCTGGACGGCAGCGGTTACCCGTTTGGAGAACAAAGCAGTAAAATCAATCATGCTGGACGAATTATTGCTGCAGCGGATGCATTTCATGCTATGACTTCCCAAAGGCTCTACAGAAGGAAGCAATCTCCGTTTAAAGTGCTTGAAATGATGATGCAGGACAGTTTCGGCAAATTTGATATTCCATCCATCCAGGCACTGGGTTCCGGCATCATGACTTTTTCAATTGGCAGCCTGGTGAAGCTCTCTGATGGCCAGACTGCAGAAATTCTTTTTATAGAAGATAAATCACCCACTAGGCCCCTTGTGAAACTAAAAGATACCGGGGATATTATTCATTTAGAGAAAAACCGCCAGTTATTTATTGATGAAGTATTACTATGACTGCATTCTGCGGTCATTTTTTCATTGGCTGGCTTTTTTCGTATTAATTGTTGTTTTCAATAAAGATGCAGTTTATTTCCGTATTTTTTGCATGAGCAAACTTTACGAAAAGAATCCTATATAAAAAGATTAAGATTCTATTAAAAAGAACTTGCAATTAGTAGAGACTGTCTGATATACTTATTCAAGTCAGCAAGAGATGAACATCATTAATTGATAAAAAAACTTGTTGACATTGAGTATCAGAAATGATATATTAATTAAGTCGCCTCAAGCGGCG
>NZ_JCAXER010000010.1:0-167995 GCF_059758675.1 Cytobacillus sp. GQ23 | reverse complement strand
GGCTCCCTTTTTTAAAAGGAGCTTTAATAGTTTGTTCTTTTTTGGAAAGGTTATTTACTTTAAAGACTTTCATCTGGAATATCTGGCAGCTTGTTTATTTTATCCTGCATCCTACTTCATTTTTCTAACAAGATATGATTTTTATCCAGCGTATTTCGATATATATCTGCAATCTATTAGAATTTATCCAGCAGCACATACAATTATTAAAAAAACTCCGCCAGCCTAAGCAAGCGGAGTCATGTTTTTATCTGCACCATATATCGGATCGTCTGCCCAGCGATCGGCAAGCTCTTCCTTTGTATAAATGACACGCATCGGGTTACCGCCAACGAAGGCACCAGCCGGAACATCTTTATGAACTAGGGTCCCGGCAGAAACAATCGCACCATCGCCAATTGTAACGCCGGGAAGAATGGTTGAATTGGCTCCTATCATGACTTCACTGCCAATCTCAACCCGGCCAAGGCGGTATTCCTTAATCAAATATTCATGAGCAAGGATTGTCGTGTTGTAGCCAATGACCGTGTTCCGGCCGACACATATTTTTTCCGGGAACATAACATCCAGCATAACCATAAGTGCGAATGATGTCTGATCCCCCACCTTCATCCTCAGGAAATTCCGATAGAGCCAATTTTTCATGGCCAGAAAAGGCGTATAGCGCGCAAGCTGGATCACAATAAAGTTTTTGACAACCTTCAGGAACGGAACCGTTTTATACACATGCCAGAGTGAATTGCCTCCCTCTACCGGAAAACGCTCCGTTTTTCTCATTGGTTTTCTGCCTCAAGAATATCGAGCAGGTCAGCCATATTGTCGAGCATATAATCCGGTTCAAAGCGCGCAAGAAAATCACGGCCTTTCGCTGTCCAGGCAACACCTGCCGTTTTCGTGCCGGCATTTTTCCCGCCGTCTATATCGTGTGAATTATCGCCGACCATAATGGCTTCCTCCGGCTTCGCATCCAGCAGGCTCAGCGCCT
Source organism: Cytobacillus sp. GQ23 (assembly GCF_059758675.1). Taxonomy (NCBI): domain Bacteria; kingdom Bacillati; phylum Bacillota; class Bacilli; order Caryophanales; family Bacillaceae; genus Cytobacillus; species Cytobacillus sp. GQ23. Next base: position 167,010 of record NZ_JCAXER010000010.1, on the reverse strand, counting down.
TCAGGATTGGCTCCGGATCCGGCTTTGGTTTTTCGACATGATCCAGTGTAACAACCACATCGAAAAACTGGTCAAGATTTGTCAGCTTTAAGCCCTTTTCAACTACATTGGAAACTTTCGTCGTCACAATGCCAAGTTTATATCCCGATTCTTTTAAAGTCCGAATCGTTTCAAACACGCCGTCAAATTCCTTCACAAGCACGTCGTGGTTTTTAATATTGTACTCCCGGTAAACTGAGATCATCTCCTCCACTTTATCAGGGTTGATGGACTCAAATGTTTCATGAAGGGTTGGCCCCATGAACGGAAGTACATCCTCCCGCTGATAGCGGTCAGGATAATATTTTCCAAGAGTATGCAAAAATGAAGAAATAATCAATTCGTTTGTGTCAATCAGTGTTCCATCTAAATCAAATAATAATGTGTTAATGCTCATATGTTGCTTCCTTTCTTTTTGCCAGATCGGCACGGTTCCAGATCATTGCCACCACCAATGTCAGGATGATCGCCACAAACAGGCGGATCAGGAGAAGCGGCAGTACCGGAATGCCAAGCGGCACGAAAATCAGTGTATCTTCAACAACTGCGTGGCAGGCAACAAGGAAAATAAAGGCGATCGTGACATCTTTTTTGCTGACGCCATCTTCCTCTACAGCCTGGATCATGACGCCCGCCCCATAGGCAAGGCCAATCAGCAAGCCCGCCGCAAGAGTTGTTGACGTATTTTCTTTCATTCCAAGCGCCCTGGTCACAGGCGCCATCCATCTTGAAAAGACAGCAAGCCATTGCTTATCTTTTAAAATCTGAATAATAATCATCAGCGGAATGACGATGAGGGCCAGCTGGATAATGCCTAGCAAAGCAGTCTGAAGTGCATCCAGCAGGATTGGCAATGCCCCCGTTGCCTGCTCTTCTTTTGCCGGAATAAACCCGTACTTAGCTGTTTCGGTTCCACCCTGCCAAACCAGATTGATGACAATGGCGCTTAGCAGTGCCAATCCGATGCGTACTGCAAGAACGACCCAGAGCTTCACACCGACCTTCAGCGCCACTCCCGTTTCGATCAGCATATTATGTGAAAACGACAGCATGACGGCAATAATAAATACTTCTTTAACTGTCAGATCAAGCGTTAAAATGGCTCCAATCCCCGCATATAGATTTAAGAAGTTCCCCAATACAAGCGGTATGGATGCATCTCCTGACAGCCCAATCAGATTCATAAGGGGCGTGATCAGCTTGATAACCCATGGAAGCACTGGCGTATGCTGCAGCAGTGCAACAATCAGCGTGACCGGGAATATCACTTTCCCGAGTGTCCATGTTGTCTTTAAGCCGGCCATCAGCCCCCGTTTGGATGATTCAACCAGCATGTTTCTACTCTCCTCTAATCTTTATTTCCCCTCGGCTTTATCCAAATAACGAGCTTTGGCAAGACCCTCTGCTCTTCTATAAAAAATCAGAACTAGCGCCACAATTATTAGAACGATAGATATCGTCTGAGCAATTCTTAAACTCTCAGTAAGCATCAGGCTGTCAGTACGCAGGCCTTCAACGAAGAAACGCCCGACCGAATACCAGATAACATAAGAAAGGAAAAGCTCCCCGCGTCTTAAGTTTGCTTTTCTTAATAAGATAAGAATGATAAACCCAATGATATTCCAAATGGATTCATATAAAAACGTCGGATGGTAATAGGCTCCGTTAATATACATCTGATTAATGATAAAATCAGGCAATTGCATATTTTCAAGGAATGCCCGGCTGACTTCCCTGCCATGAGCCTCCTGGTTCACAAAATTCCCCCAGCGCCCGATTGCCTGCCCCAAGATGATGCTTGGTGCAGCTATGTCAGCCAGCTTCCAGAAAGATATCTTCCTCTTCTTTGAAAAAACATATGCGGTGATGACAGAACCTATTAAGGCCCCATGAATGGCAATTCCGCCATTCCATATTTTGATGATTTCACCCGGATTCTGCGAGTAGAAATCCCATTGAAAAATAACATAATAGATCCTTGCGGAAATAATCGCAATAGGAATGGCCCACAGCATTAAATCGGCAAAGATATCTTTAGGGAGTCCCCTTCTTTCCCCCTCTCTCATTGCGATAATGAGAGCAAGGGCAATACCTGCCCCGATAATCAAACCATACCAATGGACCTGAATCGGACCAAGGGATATGGCAATCGGATCTAACGGCTGAATATTGCTTTCCATGATCACTTCTCCTTTCGAAAAGCGCAAAGCGCCCTTTATCTATACTTTTTTATTAAGTTTAACAGTTTTCAATCAAACGTTTGATTGAAAACGAATGACCTGTATTCACAGATTAACGATCATCATGGTCTCCATCCTCAATTACATCTGAGAGGCGGTTCGTGAATTGTTCCGCTGCATTCATTCCCATTCTCTTTAAGCGGAAATTCATTGCAGCTACCTCAATGATGACAGCGAGATTTCGTCCGGGTCTTACCGGAATGGTCAGCTTTGTAACCTCGGTATCGATAATTTTCATTTTTTCTTCATCCAGACCGAGACGATCGTACTGCTTTTTCGGATCCCAAAGCTCAAGATTCATAACCACAGAGATTTTTTTATAGCTTCGGACAGCTCCAGCACCGAACAAGGTCATAACATTTATAATGCCAAGGCCGCGGATCTCAAGCAGATGTTCGATCAATTCCGGTGAATTTCCTACCAGATAGTCTTCATCTTCCTGCCTGATCTCCACACAGTCATCCGCAACAAGGCGATGTCCGCGTTTTACTAATTCGAGTGCTGTCTCGCTTTTACCTACACCGCTTTTACCTGTTATCAGTACTCCTACCCCATAAATATCAACAAGGACGCCATGTACGGCTGTAGTTGGAGCAAGCTTGCTCTCCAGAAAGTTTGTCAGCAAGCTGGAAAAACGGGTCGTTTTTTGCTTGGAGCGAAGCAGCGGAACCGATTCTCTTTCAGCTGCTTCAATCAGCTGCTCAGGTATATCAAGCCCTCTCGTCACGATTATGCCGGGCGTAATATCTGTACAGAGCCGTTCAAGACGAATCTCCCGTTCAGAATTCGTTAATGTTTCAACGAAAGACAGTTCCGTTTTTCCAATCAGCTGAACGCGTTCAGCTGGATAATAATCAAAATACCCTGCCATCTCAAGGCCTGGACGTGAAATGTCACTCGTTGTAATCGGCCTGTTGATGCCTTCCTCACCGGCAATCAATTCGAGCCCAAATTTTTCTATAATATCTTTCGTGCGCACTTTTACCAAATTAGGTTCCTCCCTTAATGCTGCGGTTCAGATGATTTCTTTATATGTAACTATTTAATCCTTTTAATTTCGGAGTGAACTCAAGCTAAACAGCGGCATCCTGTCACAGCGCCTGAGTGACCCGCTCCTGCAGGACGCAGGCTAACGTCAGCAAAAAAACAGGCTGGCGGAAGTTTCACTCTATTTTAGCACTTTTTAACCCAGAACCAAATTTCTGAAATCGTTTTTTTCAAAATTAACACTAGGCATATATGCTTATTCCCGTCTATAAAGGACAATTTTCAAGATTGTTCTGCGTATAAATATGATGACATGCCCGTACGAAAATATATAAATGGTATAGACAACTATACTTAAGCTTGGTAATATGGGTGTGTAAGCGAATTCATTTTATTTTTTAGCTCTTATTACATTTATTTATTTTAAAAAAGAGGGGGAAAAGCTCATGCGTAAAGAAGAACGCTTGGCGAAAGAGATTACGGAGCAGTTGGGCGGCACCGGCAATATCGCGGAACTGGCATCCTGCATGACCCGTCTTCGAGTGAAGCCGGTCGATGAAAGCAAAGTCAACCTGAATGGCATCAAAGATATTGACGGCGTCATGGGTGTTGTGGAAGCAGAAACACTCCAAATCATTCTTGGGCCCGGAATCGTCACCAAGGTTGCTGACGAAGTTTCCAAAATGACAGGCAAAAGGGTTTCTTCCGTTGACGATGAAGAAGAGATTGATACTTCATTAGAAGGACTGGCAGCACGGACGAAAGCCGGAATCAATGAGAAAAACGCTACGCCATTCAAGCTATTTTTACGAAAAATAGCAAGTATTTTCATTCCGCTGATTCCGGCTATCGTTGCTTCCGGTTTGATTGCCGGGATCAATAATGTCATCATCAAATCAGGCGGAGATCCTGAATCTACGCTTGTTCAAATGCTTGATCTGATTGGCTGGGGTTTATTCGGTTACCTTGGCGTATTTGTTGGTATTAACACGGCGAAGGAGTTTGGAGGATCTCCTGCTCTTGGCGGTGCAGCCGGTATTCTATTAATCAACCCTGGCCTTGCCAATATCACTCTTTTTGGTGAAGCATTGGTTCCTGGCCGCGGTGGACTTATTGGAGTTATGCTCGCTGCTGCATTGGTGGCCTTTTTGGAAAAAAGGATCCGCAGAGTCATTCCTTCTTCGATTGATATAATCGTAACACCGACACTGGCGTTATTACTTACAGGTTTTGCAACATTCTTCATCCTGCAGCCTGTTGGCGGATTCCTATCAGATATTATTACTAAAGGCCTGCTTGGCATACTTGATGTCGGCGGCATCCTTGCCGGATTAGTACTTGCCGGAACATTCCTTCCTTTAGTTGTAACTGGTTTGCATCAAGGTTTAACACCAGTTCACATGGAATTGATTAACTCAATCGGCGATGACCCGCTGCTGCCGATTCTTGCAATGGGCGGTGCCGGCCAGGTAGGGGCAGCTTTCGCCATCTACTTCAAAACAAAAAATGCCCGCCTGAAAAAAGTTATCAAAGGCGGACTTCCGGTAGGAATACTCGGTATTGGCGAACCGCTTATTTTCGGTGTAACCCTGCCGCTGGGGCGCCCGTTCCTGACAGCATGTCTTGGAGCTGCTGTCGGCGGTGCTTTCCAGGCGCTCTTTAAAATTGCTACAGTAGCCATCGGGGTTTCCGGCATACCGCTTGCCTTCCTCGTTCATACCAATCAAATTATACTGTATCTGATTGGTCTATTAATTGCCTATGCTTTCGGCTTCCTGTTCACATGGCTGTTCGGATTCAAAGAGGAAATGGCTAAAAACATATAAAATACAAGGAGAAGGAGGAGAATTCCTCCTTCTTTACTTATGAACCTGTATTTTTATAATATTCAGATTAAACGAGGTGATTAGAATGCTTGGAATTTCAGTTTACTTATCAGAAGAACGCCAGCTTCAAAATGCGGAATGGATAGAAAGGGCGGCTTCTCATGGCCTCACATCCATTTTCACATCCCTCCACATTCCAGAAGATGACCACAGCACTTATAAACATTTGCTTCAGAATCTTGGGAACCTGGCAAAACAGCATCATATGGAACTCCTCGCTGATGTTTCCCCTCAATCATTGGGCCATTTAGGATTGGGATGGGATTCAATTGATACACTTCTCGAATGGGGCCTGACCGGAATCCGGGCTGATTACGGCTTCACTTCTGAACAGATTGTTGAACTTTCAAAAAAAATGAAACTCGGAATCAATGCCAGTACAATCTCTGCTGAAGAATTGCATGAGTGGATGGAACTGGGATTAAAAACCAATAATATAGAAGCCTGGCATAACTTTTACCCGCGGCCTGAAACGGGATTGGATAAAGACTTTCTAATAGAGCGAAATAAGTTCCTAAAAAGCATCGGAATAACTACCATGGCATTTGTGCCTGGAGACGGGGAACTTCGCGGACCCATTTTTGCCGGTCTGCCTACTCTTGAAAAACACCGGGGCTTCTCACCTGCTGCGGCGGCGGCTGAACTGATGAACAGCTGCTATACAGATAAGGTATTGATTGGTGACCATTCTGTAAAAGACGGAACACTTTCTCAGCTGGCGAAAATAGCCCAAGGTGCTGTGCCTCTCCGAATCGAGCTGACCGGAGGACAAATCAATGAAACTCTTTTTAGTAACCTTCATACTAATCGGATGGATCCTGCCCGGGATGTTGTAAGGTCAGTTGAATCCAGGTCCTATGCCGGGCAAGGAACAGCTAAATGGGAACCAATAAATCAGCTGGAACGTAAAAAAGGCAGTGTCACAATTGATAATATTTTATACGGCCGCTATGCAGGAGAGCTGCAGATTACTTTAGCAGATCTCCCCCGGGATGAACGCGTGAATGTAATCGCCAGAGTAATAGAAGAAGATATGCCCCTGCTTGATCACATTAAGGCAGGAACTAAATTTCAATTAATAGTGAGGGATAAATAATGAATATTACAAAGCTTAATACTGAGCAGCGGAACCCAAAAACAATGGAAATTGATTTAATGTCAACAGAAGAAATTATTACAATCATTAATCAGGAGGATACAATAGTTCCTAATGCCATCGCGAGAGAAATCCCCCACATTGTAAAAGTGGTGGATGAAATTACGGAGAGCTTTAAAAAAGGAGGCCGCCTAATTTACGTGGGAGCCGGCACCTCAGGACGCCTTGGCATTATCGATGCTTCAGAATGCCCGCCAACATACGGAACAGATCCTGAGATGGTTGTCGGGATTATTGCCGGGGGCAAGGAAGCCATGACTGAGGCGGTTGAAGGCGCTGAGGATAACAGTGAGCAGGGGCGCCAGGATGTTGCAGATATTCAAATATCGGACAAGGATGTGCTTGTAGGCATTGCGGCGAGCGGCCGTACGCCGTACACGATCGGAGCTCTTCAATACGGGAATGAAGTCGGTGCAGTTACGGTTGCTGTCGCCTGCACCAAAGACCCTGAAATGGGAAAAGTCGCTAAATATACGATAGCACCCATCACTGGTCCTGAAGTGGTTACCGGCTCCACAAGAATGAAAGCAGGCACTGCACAAAAGCTCGTCCTGAATATGTTAACAACAGCATCCATGATTAAGCTCGGAAAAGTGTACGGCAATTTAATGGTTGATGTGCAAATGACAAACGAGAAGCTGTTTAAACGCGCAGAAAGCATCGTCAAAATGGCTACAGGTGCATCTGATGAAGAAGCCCGGACCGCACTTAAAGAACAAAACTATCATACAAAAGCTGCCATTCTTCAGATTTTAACAGGATTAAAAGGTGAAGCAGCAGCCGAGCTTCTGAAAAAGCATAATGGCTATCTGCGGGAAGCTGCTGCGGATACAAAATAATCATTTTTGGTATGTATTTCTTCTAAAACTCAAATAAATAGGATAGAACGCGTTCAATCGCCTTCTATCCTTTTTTAGTTGTATAGACCAAATAGCATCAGAGAGTTAAATCCACTCAACTGGTATAGACATCTAAACTCAAACCTTTTATAATAAAGGTATCATTCAAACGGAGATGATTTGAAAATGAGCCGTCTTTTACTGAAAAACGCCAGAATCCTTCTGGAAAACAGCACGATTGATAAAGGGTTTATTTTAATAGAAAATGAGCAGATCCTGCAGACTGGACCTTTAGAGGAGCTTCCTTTCATTGGCCAGGATACAGAAACGATAGAACTTTCACCTGAGCATACAATCTGCCCGGGATTTATTGATGTCCATATACATGGTGCTGGCGGTGCCGATACAATGGATGCAACATTTGAAGCACTGAACACGATGGCCGGCGTTTTGCCTGAAGAAGGAACTACAAGCTTCCTAGCAACAACCATCACACAGGAAAAAGAAAAAATAGAAGCTGCACTGATCAATGCGGCTCGCTTCCAAAAAGAACAAAGTACTCCCGGCAAGGCTGAAGTTATCGGAATCCACCTGGAGGGCCCCTTTATTAACGAAGCAAGAGGCGGAGCCCAGCCGAAGGATCATATCCTCGAGCCTGATATTGAACTCTTTAAGCGCTGGCAGGAAGCAGCGGACGGAACCATCAAGCTGATCACACTTGCACCTGAAAAAGCAAATGGCTATGAATTTATACGCTATTTAAGTGAAAATGGGGTTGTTCCTTCAATTGGCCATAGTGATGCCGTTTTTACCGAAATGGAGAAAGCGGTTCAGTCGGGAGCTAAACAGGTGACCCATCTTTTTAACGGAATGAGAGGCATGCATCACCGTGAACCTGGTGTTGCCGGTGCTTCGCTTTTATTTAAAGAATTGATTGTTGAAATGATTGCTGACGGAATTCATGTCCGTCCGGAGATGATCAAGCTTGCACTGAACGCAAAAGGCGCAGATGGAATGATTCTGATAACAGATTCCATGAGAGCCAAATGCCTGAAAAATGGCCATTATGACCTTGGCGGACAGGATGTAAAGGTTGAAAATGGCCAGGCCCTGCTTGCTGATGGCACATTAGCTGGAAGTATTTTGAAAATGAAAGACTCCATTAAAAATATGATGGACTTTACAGATATCCAGCTGTCTGAAGCTGTCCGGCTTGCGAGCATCAATCCAGCCAAACAGCTCAATATTTTCGACCGGAAAGGGAGCATTTCAGAAGGCAAGGATGCAGACCTGGTTGTACTCGATCAAAACCTTGAGGTTGCCATGACCTTCTGCAGAGGCGTCAAAGCCTTTGAACGTGAGGTGAATGGGAATTGAACATCATTCGAGCTGCCGATTATCACGATATGAGCCGCAAAGCTGCCAGGCTGATGATTGATAAAGTTCGCCGGCAGCCTGATATGACATTAGGGCTAGCAACCGGCAGTACACCAAAAGGCGTCTATGCCGAGCTGATTAAGGATCACCAGGAAAATGGCACTTCTTATGAAAAAGTCACGACCATTAATTTGGACGAATATATCAGCCTGCCCCCTTCTGATCCAAATAGCTACAGGCATTTCATGAATAGCGAACTATTTAGCCATCTGGATATAAAGATGGAAAACACACATCTTCCCAATGGAGCCGCAAAGGATATCTCCAGGGAATGTAAACGGTATGAGCAGCTGATCAAGGACCTGGTGGATATTGATCTGCAGCTGCTGGGAATCGGACAAAACGGGCATATCGGATTCAATGAACCGGGAACCGCCTTTAACAGCCGTACTCATGTCGTGGACCTTGCGGAAAGTACGCGTAAGGCTAACGCAAGATTTTTCAATTCTATAGAAGAGGTTCCGGCTAAAGCCATTACAATGGGAATCGCTTCGATTCTTGATAGCCGGAAAATCATCCTGCTCGCTTCAGGTTCAGCCAAGGCAGAAGCTATCAGACAATTGGTGTATGGAGAGCCTGATGAACAGTTCCCTGCATCCGCTTTGAAGCTTCATACAAATGTGACCATCTTCGCCGATGAAGAAGCACTCAGACTCGTCAGTCAGGATTGATGATCTGTACTAATAGTGATAGGAGAATTTCCATGATCGATAAGCAATCACCCATCCCGATATATCACCAATTAGAAGAGTATATTAAACAATTAATAGAAAACGGCAGCTTAAAGCCTGACGAAGCCATTCCTTCTGAACGCGAGTATTCGGAGCAATATCAGATTAGCCGGATGACAGTCAGACAGGCTTTAAATAATCTTGTTAATGATGGCTATCTTTACAGGCAAAAAGGCCGCGGAACTTTTGTCAACAAGCAGAAGGTGGAGCAAAAGCTTCAGGGACTCACCAGCTTTACTGAAGATATGAAAGAGCGCGGCATGGTCCCGAGCAGCCGCCTTATCTCATTTGAAATCATCCCGGCCGAGCCTCAGCTGGCTAGAAAGCTTGATATAAAAGAAAACACACCCGTATATGAAATTAAACGGGTGCGGATGGCAGATAATCTGCCAATGGCGCTTGAAACCACCTACTTGCCTGCTAATCTCGTTAAAGGGCTTACGGAAGAAATTATCAATAAGTCACTTTATCAGTATATTGAAGAAAAACTGTCTCTAACCATAAGAGAAGCGACCCAGCAGATTGAAGCCTCAATCGCTAAGGAAACGGAGGTAAACCACCTGCAGGTAGATCCTGGATCTCCTGTACTCCTAATTGCCCGAACTTCCTTTTTAGAGGATGGCACACCTTTTGAGCTTGTAAAATCAGCATACCGCGCAGACCGCTACAAATTCGTTCATTCGATGCAGCGTGCTGCAAAATAGGAGAAAGCCCCTTAGGGTTTTCTCCTATTTTCATTTTACCATGTCCATTTGGAAGGTTTGTCCATATTATAAATATGAAAGTATTTTTTATATGAAAGGAGCGATTAGATGAAGATCATATTGGATGCCGGACATGGTTATAGCACCCCAGGCAAACGGAGCCCCGACGGAATGAGAGAATATGAATTCAACCGTGCGGTGGCAGAACTGGCAAAGGAGATGCTGGTAAAGCATCAAAACACAGAGGTTGTCTTTGCCCATTCCGATGAACGGGACGTACCGCTTGCCGAGAGGACTGCACTGGCAAATAAACAAAACGCCGACTGCTATGTGTCCATCCATGCCAATGCTAACGGAACTGGCGGATGGAACAGTGCAGGGGGAATCGAAACATACGTCTACCCTTCAAAGCCCCGTGAAGCACTCTCATTAGCCCAAAAGATACAGCGAAACTTAATCAGTTCTACAGGCTTGCGGGACCGGGGAGTCAAAACAGCTGATTTCCAGGTTCTTCGCGAGACAAAAATGACAGCTGTACTGGTTGAATGCGGATTTATGACCAATAAAGAAGAAGCTTCCCTTCTCCGGACTCCCCTCTTCCGGAAACGCTGTGCACAAGCCATTGTAAAAGCAATCGCCGAACAATACGGATTAAAAAAGAATCATAGAATCAAACAATATAAAGTTCAAGTTGCCTTTTCCGAAAAGCAGCTTGCCGAGAAGCTTGCCGGGAATCTGAAGAAGGACGGCTTTAATGCCACTATTATTGAATAAAGAAAAAAGCCAGCATAACGAATGCTGGCTTTTTAGCGCATTTTACTTTTCCCTCGCCGGTTCCAGGATTGCTTTTTGAATGACCAGATTAACAATGGACATAATCACTGACACAAGAATTGCTGTGCCAAACCCGGCTATTTCAAATGAATCACCCATAAAACCATCCGTGATCATAAGCGTGACAGCATTAATCACAAACAGAAACAAACCTAGAGTTAAAACAGTGACAGGAAGAGTTAAAATAATCAGGATTGGCTTCACCAGAATGTTGAGGATGGAAAGCATGAAGCTGGCACCAACAGCAGCTCCAAATCCCGACAAGTAAAACGAATCCTTAAAGAAACCTGCGATCGCAACAAATAGGACCGCATTAATCAAAATTCCCAGAATCCATCTCATTTCCTACAGCACCTCTTCATTCGGGAGAACGAACACAAGCAGCGCATAGATGAGTGTCATCGGAAAGACGCCTGTTGTAAATAATAAAACAATGAAAAGTACTCTGAGTATGGTAGCGTCTATACCAATCGCTTTTGATAAGCCGCCCAATACCCCCGCTAATTTTCGGTTACTGCGGGAGCGAATTAATTTGTTCATTAAGAATCCCTCCTAACTATAAAAGCGGAAGGCGCCAGGCCCACCCGTTTTACAGGGCTGCTGACCGCTTGATCGTGATGGCACCTGTCTTTGAGTCAGCCCGCAGCTTAAGTCCGCTTCCGCTTTCTTTCACAGACTTAAAACGCAGCAGTTTCTGGATCACTTCGCTCTTTTCTTCTATTACTTCAATCCCCTCAATGTCTGGATGGAAACTGCCCAGATTGGTGCGAAGCTCCCCGCTGACAGCAGCGAAATCTGGAACAAACAGATCAATGCTGCCTGTAGCTGCCTTCGCTTCAATCCATTCACAGCGTTCATTTTCAGCCCTGCATGTCACATTTCCATTAAAAGACTGGAGTTCAGCTTTTTTGAAGTCTCCCTGAGCCAGTATAGCTCCATTTAACGTTTCAGCTTCCACATAATCAATCCGGCAATTTTGAATGGTAATTTGTCCGTTGGCAGTTTCAGCCTCGACATTTTTGCTGTTCAAATCACTAATCGTTATCTTTCCATTAGCTGTTTTAGCCTTAAAGTTTTCCACTGATAAGCTTTGACTTTCAATTGGGCCATTAAACATGCGGATTTTCACATTTTCATATTCAGACTTTGGAATATAAATGACCGCTTCAAGCTTCATCCATTTTTGCTGAGTTGAAAACCTCAGCCTTTGGCCTTCAATGGCAAAAATAACATCCTTCAGAAAGTTTCTGCGTGCTTCATCCTGATCATCCACACGATAGACCTTGGCTTTGCATTCAACACGCACATCATTTTGCTCCCATGGAATGACCTTAACGGTTCCATTCGCAACATCAATATCCAGATCTTTTAAGTATGCGTCTGCATGCTGGAATATATGAGAAATTTCAACGCTTTTCCCAAAGTTAAAATCTAGATCCAGATCCTTCACTTTCTTAAAAGCAGACTCAACAAAGTCAATTATTTTTTCCTTGGCACTATGATGTTTTGAACTGTATGCTTCCCCTTTTTTAGCTTCCTCAAACTTTACTTCTGCAGATAGCTCTTTAATTAAATCCTCCTGCTTCTGCTCCACCGTCTGATTTGTTTGTTCAAGCTGTTCCAGCAGAGTTAAAGCTTCATCAACCGTAAGCTTTCCATCCTCAACCATTTTCAAAATACGTTTGCGTTCCTCTTTCATTTTCTCGCCCTCCTCTATTAGTTCTATTCCTGTATCAGGACTTTTACCCCTTTAATGATATTCCATATAAATACAATTAACAGCAGAATGATTGTGATGCCGGCAGCTGCAAGAAAAAGAAACGGAATTCCCTGATCGTTTACTGCAAACTGGGTTACCCCTGCAACTACAATAAACGGAACAGGAACCAGCGGGATCAAATGTGATAAGAAGGCCCTTTTGGCATGCCGCTTCACTTCCATATCTTCTGATGCAAAAAATACAATGAGCGGGAATATAAATCCTGCAAACATAATGCTAAAATAGCTTAAGGCAGACAGAACCTTTCTAGTTTCCAATGTACTCAGCTCCTTTATCGCAGTCCTCCGGGCAGTACCCCCAGCCCGTAAAGGCCCGATTGGTTTAACTCAATAAGCGGGGAATAAGGAACCCTCAGATTGAAGCTTCACCTTATCTGTTATACGAAATTGGAGCGTTAAAAGTTTCAGCCTCTTCTTCATTATAAAAAATCAAAGGAGCATTTACCTCAATAATATTATAAATACATCTGCAGACTGAGGGGTTTCATAGCCTCAAGTCTCATAGCATCTTTTATTATAAAAAACCGCCTTTCCTGAAAAGACGGTTTTATCGATAAGTCCTATTTATAGGCAGCAGCCAGGTCAGTGCGAGGCGCTTCCTTCTTTTTCACTTCGTCAATTTTATTGACAAACATCAGGAATACTTTTCGTTTTTCATCCAAATCACGTATGTACTCTTTCAATTCGTTATATTTCTCTTCAAAAGGCCTATGATACATTTCCCGTATATTATCAATAATTTCTTCGTTCACAGTAGACTGGATAACCTGCTTGGTAATTCCATATTTATAGGAATATACTTTCAGCTCTTTTTTAACATCTTCGTATTCATTATTAATTTGGTCCAATACTTCAGAAATATCCTCTTTCCATTCTTCCAGTGACTTCGCTAAATAATCCTCCATAATGACCTCCCCTTCTGTTTCCAGACAATAGTTTCCCTTATATAGGAGTATAACGCTGCTTGGTTACACTGATTTTGCTGTAACATTACATTGTGTTATCAATTAAAGAAGGAAATATTGTCTGTTGAAGCAGGAGTGTAGATTTCCGCAGCAGGCACTCGCTTGTCCCGCTGCTCCCGCAGGACTTTGAATAAGCATCCACGAATAATCATCGCACGATTCGAGGATCTCTCATCTTCCGGTCCAAACCACACATAAAAATATCATATTAGGGTTATCACAGCAAAATAAGAAAACAAAGACTTGGCAGAAGCACTTTTTATAAGAATGTAAAAAGCCAAGAAACCTAAAATGAGTAATTATCTATAATTTTATAAGCAATCAGCTCATATCCCTTTCCATTCGGATGAAGAGAATCAGCGAAATATTGTTTTTTGTTCTTTCCCTTGAACAGTTCATTGGTTGAAATGTAGGTGATGTGTTTCTCTTCTGCTGCTTTCTTTCTGATCGATTTGTTCCAATGGTCAATATATTCTTCAATCCTGTCACCGTCAGGATAAGGGTTGTATAATCCTATCAGAATAACTGGTGCATCACTGTTGGCGGTTTCCAGCGCTTCCAGAATTCCATTCAGTTTAACTTCAAATACGTCCTTAGCTTCAACAAGTTTTTCGTGATGGAGCGGATACAGATCCCCGCCATTGCTTTTCAGTAAATCGTTTGTGCCAATATATACAATAAACAAATCTGCCTTTTTCATATCCTCTGCCACTTTCGGTTTGAGCATTTGCTGGAGAACATCAGAAGATTTAAAGCCATACACTCCATGATTTGTTATGCGGTAATTCTTGTCCTGATATGTCTTATCCAATTTGCTCTGCAGCCTGCCAATGTACCCTTCCTCAGTTTCATCTCCATAACCGTAGGTAAGGGAATCGCCAAAAGCTACAATTTCCTGGCTGCTATCTGCCTTTTTTTCTTCTCCAAGAAACATAATGGAAAGATAGATGCCGAGACCAAGCAGGATGACACCTGCTAAAAGATAGAATTTATTTTTCATTGTGTATGTTCCTTTCCTGTTGGTATGCGTGATGATTGCTGCAGACGCATGTTCTTTACCCCGCATCCTGGCTATCTAATCTTTCCAAAATAAAGAAGCAGCACCAAAACGGTACTGCTTCTAGTTAATTAAGAGTTTGTCACGCCTTCTTTTTCTTCAATTTGCTGTTTCATTCTCAGGCGGTCTCTTTCCAAAATCGGTTTAAGATATTTGCCTGTATAGGATTCTTGTACTTCGGCAATTTTTTCCGGCGTACCTGCAGCTAAAATGGTACCGCCCTTATCCCCGCCTTCAGGACCAAGGTCAACGATATAGTCAGCAGCCTTGATGACATCCAGATTATGCTCGATAACCAGTACGGTGTCTCCATTTTCAACCAGACGCTGAAGGACCACCAGCAGCCGGGAGATATCATCCACATGAAGGCCAGTTGTCGGTTCATCAAGGATATATAGGGAACGGCCCGTTGAACGGCGGTGCAATTCGGAAGCAAGCTTCACACGCTGCGCTTCCCCGCCAGACAATGTTGTCGCAGGCTGCCCCAATGTGATGTAGCCCAGGCCGACATCATAAATCGTCTGCAGCTTGCGGCGGATCTTAGGAATATTTTCGAAAAACTCCAATGCATCTTCCACTGTCATATCGAGAATCTCCGAAATATTCTTCCCTTTATATTTAACTTCAAGTGTTTCCCTGTTATAGCGCTTGCCATGACAGACTTCACATGGCACATACACATCAGGAAGGAAGTGCATTTCAATCTTAATGATCCCGTCTCCGCGGCAGGCTTCACATCGTCCGCCTTTAACATTGAAGCTGAAGCGACCCTTTTTATAGCCGCGCACCTTTGCTTCATTGGTTGAAGCAAACACATCGCGAATATCATCAAACACTCCGGTATAGGTTGCCGGGTTGGAACGAGGCGTCCGCCCGATTGGAGACTGGTCGATATCAATGACTTTATCAAGATGATCCACACCTTTAATTTCCTTATGCTCACCCGGCTTTGTTTTGGCTCTATGAAGCTTTTGGGCAAGCCCTTTATGAAGTATTTCATTGATGAGCGTACTTTTCCCGGAACCGGATACGCCTGTCACGGAAATAAAAGTGCCGAGCGGGAACTTAACGTTCACATTTTTAAGATTGTTTTCTTTAGCCCCTTTAATTTCGATGAATCGTCCATCGTTCTTGCGGCGCTCAATTGGAAGCGGAATAAATTTTTTGCCTGAAAGATATTGCCCTGTCAAGGAGTTTGGATCGTCCATTACCTCCTGAGGCGTACCGGCTGAGACGATTTGCCCGCCATGAACTCCTGCTCCTGGCCCTACATCAATTAAATAATCTGCAGCTACCATTGTATCTTCATCATGTTCTACGACGATCAGGGTGTTGCCGATATCACGCATATTTTTCAGCGTATCAATTAAACGGTCATTATCGCGCTGATGGAGGCCAATGGAAGGCTCGTCTAGAATGTAGAGCACACCTGTCAGGCGCGAACCGATTTGTGTGGCCAGTCGAATACGCTGGGCTTCACCGCCGGATAACGTTCCCGCTGCCCTGCTTAATGTCAGGTAATCAAGCCCCACATTGATGAGAAAGCCCAGCCTTTCCTTAATCTCACGGAAAATAAGTTTGGCAATCTTCATTTCCTTTTCAGACAGTGTCAGATTTTCAAAGAAGCTGAATGCTTCCTCAATCGAATATTCAGTTACATGGCCTATGTGCTTTCCAGATATAAGCACAGCAAGTGTTTCCGGCTTCAGACGGTAGCCCTTGCAGGAAGGACATGCATGCTGAGCCATGTATTTCTCCATTTGCTCCCGTATATAATCAGAGCTTGTTTCTTTGTAGCGGCGCTCTACATTGCGAATGACACCTTCAAAACGAATATAATTCTCCCTAACCTGGCCAAAGTCGTTTTCATATCGGAAATAAATGCTGTCCTTTGATGATCCGTATAAAACTTTTTCAAGCAAGTGGTCAGGGATATCCTTAACCGGCGCATCCATATCAATCCCATAATGATTGCAGACTGCCTCAAGCAGCTGAGGATAATATTGAGAGCTTGTCGGTTCCCATGGCGCAATGGCATTTTGCTTTAATGAAAGATCTTTATTAGGTATGACTAGATCAACATCTACTTCCAGCTTTGAGCCCAAACCGTCACATTCTCCACAGGCACCAAATGGACTATTAAAGGAGAACATTCTTGGCTCAAGCTCACCGATTGAGAATCCGCATTGAGGGCAGGCATGGTTCTCGCTGAACAGCAGTTCTTCTTCCCCGATAACATCCACAAGCACCTTTCCGTTGCCAAGATTCAAAGCAGTTTCCAATGAATCTGCAAGCCTTGGTGCTACGCCTTCTTTTACGACAATCCGGTCAATCACCACTTCTATAGAATGCTTTTTATTTTTTTCCAGCTCAATCTCTTCACCGAGATCCATCATTTCTCCATCGACACGGACACGGACAAACCCCTGCTTTTTGACATCCTCGAACACTTTTACATGCGTCCCTTTTCGGCCGGATACAAGCGGCGCCAGGACCTGAAGCTTTGTCCTTTCAGGGTACTCCATAATCCGGTCAACCATTTGTTCAATCGTCTGTGAGGAGATTTCGATATTGTGAATCGGGCAGGTGGGGCGCCCAACCCTGGCAAATAATAATCTCAGGTAATCATAAATTTCTGTCACTGTTCCCACTGTGGAACGAGGATTTCGACTTGTCGTTTTTTGATCAATTGAAATAGCAGGTGACAGACCTTCAATTGCATCCACGTCAGGCTTATCCATCTGGCCGAGGAATTGCCGTGCGTAAGCAGACAACGATTCCACATAGCGGCGCTGCCCTTCTGCATAAATGGTATCAAAGGCCAGAGAGGACTTTCCTGAACCAGAAAGTCCTGTCAGGACGACAAGCTTATCTCTCGGAATGGTGACATCAATATTTTTTAGATTATGGGCTCTGGCACCCTTTACAATCAGTTTATCCATCGCCATTTTTACGTCATCCTTCCGCTTTTAGCTCTAATATTAAATCACGAAGCTCTGCAGCCCTTTCGAAATTGAGGGATTTGGCCGCTTCCTTCATTTCTTTTTCCATATCGCCGATCAGCTTCTCGCGCTCTTTCTTGTTCAGCTTGCCGAGCTTTGCTGACGGCTGGTATTCTTCCTGCTCTTCTGCCGCGTGGGTTGCACGGATTGAATCGCGTATATCCTTCTGTATAGTCATTGGCGTGATGCCATGCTTTTCATTGTAATCTTCCTGAATAGAGCGGCGGCGCTTCGTCTCACTGATGGCTTTTTCCATGCTGTCCGTTATCCGGTCTGCATACATGATGACATGGCCGTTTGCATTACGTGCTGCACGCCCTATCGTCTGGATGAGTGAACGTTCCGAACGGAGGAAGCCTTCTTTATCAGCATCGAGTATGGTAACGAGAGAAACTTCAGGTATATCAAGTCCCTCCCTCAGAAGATTAATGCCGACTAACACATCGTACTTGCCTAGACGCAGTTCGCGGATAATTTCAATCCGCTCGAGAGTCTTCACTTCTGAGTGCAGATACTGCACTTTAATGCCGATTTCTTTTAAGTAGTCTGTCAAGTCCTCAGACATTTTCTTTGTTAATGTCGTGACAAGTACACGTTCATTTTTCTGAATGCGATCCTGAATTTCACCAATAAGGTCATCAATTTGACCTTCGATTGGCCGGACATCAATTGTAGGATCAAGCAAACCGGTAGGGCGGATAATCTGCTCAACCATTTCTGGAGTATGCTCAAGCTCATAAGGACCAGGAGTTGCCGAAACAAAGACAGCCTGCTTCACATGCTTTTCAAATTCGGTAAACGTAAGTGGCCTGTTATCCATAGCTGATGGCAAACGGAAACCATGGTCCACAAGCACGGATTTTCTTGCCTGGTCACCATTGAACATCCCGCGGATTTGCGGCAGAGTTACGTGCGACTCATCTATGACAATTAAAAAGTCTTCCGGAAAATAATCCAGAAGGGTATAAGGTGTTGACCCAGGCGGTCTTAATGTAAGGTGGCGGGAATAGTTTTCAATGCCGGAACAAAAGCCCATCTCCCTCATCATCTCAAGGTCATAGCGGGTCCGCTGCTCGAGGCGCTGGGCTTCAAGCAGCTTATCGTTTTCCCTTAATTCAGCAAGGCGCACTTCCAGCTCTTTTTCAATGTTTTGGATGGCGATCCGCATTTTTTCTTCACGCGTAACGAAGTGGGATGCCGGGAAAATCGCAACATGCTCACGTTCACCCATAATCTCTCCGGTAAGGGCATCCACTTCACGGATCCGGTCTATCTCATCTCCGAAAAATTCCACACGGATACAGTGTTCATCCCTTGATGCCGGGAAAATCTCGACAACATCTCCGCGTACACGGAAGGTGCCGCGCTGGAAATCGATATCATTGCGCTCGTATTGGATGTCAACGAGCCTGTGAAGAAGCTGATTCCTCTCAATCTCCATGCCGGTTCTTAGGGACAGCACCATTTCACGGTATTCTTCAGGAGAACCCAAACCATAAATGCAGGAGACACTGGCAATAATGATGACATCTTTTCGCTCAAATAATGAAGAAGTAGCCGAGTGGCGGAGCTTATCAATTTCATCATTGATGCTTGCATCCTTTTCAATAAAGGTATCTGTAGAAGGCACATAAGCCTCAGGCTGATAGTAGTCATAATAGCTGACAAAATACTCAACCGCATTGTTCGGAAAAAAGTCCTTGAACTCACTGTATAGCTGCCCTGCGAGTGTTTTATTATGGGCAATAACAAGCGTAGGCTTATTTACTTCTTTTATAACATTCGAAATTGTGAAGGTCTTACCCGTTCCTGTTGCACCCAGAAGTGTCTGGTGCTTCTTGCCGGAATTGATTCCCTCCACAATTTTTTTGATGGCCCCAGGCTGGTCGCCCTGAGGGGAATATTTTGAAACTAATTCAAATTGATCCTTCACCTAAAAGCCTCCCGTTCAAATTACTTTTATCTATATAGTAAACACAAACCAGCATTGAAATAATTTAAGATCCGGGATGCACGCTGATTTGTCAGTTTTTTACTCAAAACTCCTATCATCATTCTACCACAAAGAGCCTAAAACAAACCAATAATATGCGAACGGATATTCGTTTTTTTATTTTACTGAGTAATTATTGCTTGGGAAATATGCCGAATTATCGAGGGGATTGTCGAAGAATGGTTAATCAAACGTTTGATTGACTGCCTTGAGTTTAATCAAACGTTTGATTGAACTCAATTAAAAGCTGATAGGACGTATGCCTAAAAAATAGCTAATAAATCATTAAATAAAAACCTGTCGATAGTTTTTTTCGACAGGTTCTGCAAAATTTATTCAGCACTTGGCTTTATTTGCTTTAATTTTTGGGCATACCAAAAACCAACCGTCAGCGAAAATGCGTCTATAACAATTAAGGCAAATGAATTGGTATAGCCTTTATATACAGAAGCAGCAATAAGCCCCACTGTCAGCACCAGCCCAATTACACGATTATAGCTGACTCTCGTAAAAAACAATACCAGCAGTCCAGGAAGCAAGAGAGCTGACAAGTATTTTAATGCCATTTTTAAACACCTTCTTTTGGTTTTTCACAAAATTTCAAGGTTTCTACCATTAGAATAGCTGTTCACAGGAGGTTGTACAAGTTTTTTCAGGGTTATTCCAAGCGTACTTTTACATAATAAGAAGAAGAACATTTTATGGAGGAATGAATCATGGCCAGAAGAAAAAGACGCCCGATAGTACCGGAATCAAGAGGCGCATTAGATCAGCTGAAAAATCAGGTAATGGCAAACCAGGGGTATCATGTTGACAAGGAAAATCCTGATGCTGTGAAATATGAAATTGCTGAGGAGGCAGGTGTACCTTTGAAGCAAGGTTACAATGGAAGGCTTACATCCAAACAGGCAGGAACAGTCGGGGGAAAGATTGGCGGCAGTATGGTGAAGGAGCTTATCCGGATGGCAAAGGAACGGATGAAGGAACAGTAGTTATATGTGAACTTCGGGAAAAGAATAATGAATTTTCGGAAACTTAATACTTAATTAAAGGAAAAAACTCAGCAAATCAGGGAAACACCCACCAGTGAGAGGAAAACACTCACAAAAATGAGGAAAAGCTATCCCGCAAAAGGATAGCTTTTATTTCTATTCAGCCGTTTTCCGCTCCAGAAATTCCTGTTTAATGGCTTTAAGCAAATCCGGTTTCGTTATCAGCTGTAAGGCAGTGAGTGCAAGCCCTTTTGCTCCGGTTACCAGCGCTTCGTCTCCTTTTGCAGATGCTGCTGCTTCCCGGAATGGAACAGTATGGGCAACGAGATCATCAGCACCGATTTTGATATAAGGGTGAATGGTTGGCACCACCTGACTGATATTGCCGGCATCCGTAGAACCGATTCCATCTCTGTCCCCTTCTACAACCTTTTCTCCCAAGTCCTCTATCACTTCTTTAAACACCTGGTCATATGTCTTGTTTAACAGGAGGTTATCTACTTCATTTTGAAAAGCAATAACATTCAGCTTTGCTCCTGCTGCCAGGGCGGCACCTTCCGCGACAGCTTTCACCTTTCTAGTTACCTCATTTAAACTCGTTCTGGTGGAAGCACGAATAAAGAATCGGGCTTTTGCATATTCAGGGATAATATTCGGCGCATCTCCGCCGTGAGTAATTATTCCATGGATACGCACATCATCCTTTAATTGCTGTCGGAGGGCATTGATTCCGTTAAAAAGCTGAATAACCGCATCCAGTGCATTTATTCCTTCCTCCGGTGAAGCTGCTGCATGGGCAGGCTTGCCGATAAACTCGAAGTCAAGCGGATCAACTGCCAGTGATGAACTGGTCAGGCGGGTATGGTTTGAGGGATGAACCATAAGAGCCGCATCAATGCCTTCAAGCAAGCCATGTTTCACAAAGCTGCCTTTGGCACTCCCATTTGGCCCGCCTTCTTCTGCGGGGGTCCCCAATACGACTGCTTCTCCTCCCGTATCATCAATAACCTTGCTTAACGCAATGGCTGCTGCTGCACTTGTCGTGCCAATAATATTATGGCCGCACCCATGGCCCAATCCGGGAAGGGCATCATATTCTGCAAGGAAAGCAATGGACGGTCCCGGTTTAACGGATTTCTTTCGGGCCAGGAAAGCAGTTTCATGCCCGGCTGCTGCCCGATCTACTTCAAACCCTTCCTTCTCAAGGATGCCCGCTAGCAAGCCAGAGGCAAAAAACTCCTCATTCCCTATTTCCGGATTCGCATGAATCTGATGGCTCGCGGAAAGATAAAGTTCTTTATTATCCTCAACATTTTTCTTGATTGCTTCTTTCAGTTCAACTAATGCTTTTACAGGTGCCGTCATCATTGTTCCTCCTTTGTATATTAATTACCAGCCAATATCACTTAATGGAATGAAAGTCGGAATCATGCTTCCGTCATATTCTTTTGTGATGAAATCAGCTACATCATCTTCCTGGTAAAGTTCAGCAATTCTCTTAAGCGTTTTGTTATCTTTGTCTTCTGTTCTGACAGCAATGATATTTACGTACGGCGTAGCGGTTTCGCTTTCAATAAAAACAGAATCCTTAGTTGGGTTCATGCCTGCGTCTACGGCAATTCCGTTATTAACGACTGAAGCAGAGACATCTGGAAGAGCACGAGGTGTCTGCGCTGAGACCATTTCTACAAATTCAAGGTTCTTTGGATTTTCAACGATTTTATTCAGATCAAGATTTCCATCATAGTCCTCGGATAGTTTGATCAGGCCGGCTTCCTCCAGTAACAGAAGCGCTCTTCCCCCATTTGAAGCATCATTTGGAATGGCAATTTTGCCGCCTTCCGGAATGTCTTCGACTGATTTTACTTTTTCCGAATAAAGGCCCATTGGTGCTAAAACAGTTGTCGCGATCGGTGAAAGATCCATATTATGCTCTTTAATAAAAGTGTCAAAATAAGCGACTGTCTGGAATGCATTTACATCTAGATCACCTTCGGCAAGGGCAACGTTTGGCTGTACATAATCAGAGAATGTCACAACCTCAATTTCAATGCCTTCTTTTTCAGCCTTCTCAGCAATAAAATCCCAAATGCGTGTATCTGATCCGCTGACACCCAATTTAACTTTCTTTGTTTCTTCTCCGCCTGTAGTACTTGAGCATGCGGCAGTAAAGACAGCCAATGCTAAAATAATGAATGATATAAATAGTTTGTTCATGATGTATTTCCCCCTATGTTATCTTCTTCTGATTTTTTTGGATAAGAGATTTCCGAATGACTGAAGGCCCTGAACCATGACCACTAAGATTGCAACAGTAATCAGCATGACGGTTGTATCGAATCGCTGATAGCCGTATGTAATGGCAAGGTCACCAAGGCCGCCTCCTCCAACTGCCCCAGCCATGGCAGATGCTCCTACCAGACCAATTGTCGCAATGGTAAAGCCCAATACCAGCGAACTAAGTGCTTCAGGAATCAGGAATTTTAAAATGATCTGTCCTGGTGTCGCTCCCATTGCTTCTGCCGCTTCAATGACGCCTGGATCCACCTCGAGCAATGAATTTTCTATTAATCTCGCAATGTAGGGTCCTGCATAAAAGACAAGAGGCACTACGGCTGCGGCGGTTCCAATCGATGTTCCGACAATCATCCGGGTAATTGGGATAATGGCTACCATTAAAATGATGAAAGGAACTGATCTAAAAATATTAATAATGCTGTTTATGATGTTAAAAACAACGGTGTTTTCCAGCAGATGCCCTTTCCTGGTCACAACAAGCAATATGCCAAGCGGGAGTCCGATAAGAGCTGAAAACAGCAGTGAAAATGCCACCATTTGGACCGTTTCGATTAAGGCTTCAATGATTTTTTCCTGGTTAACTAGCACGTGCAGTCACTTCCTTTATTGAAACTTTTTCCTGGCTGATGTACTGAATCGCCCTTCTGATTTCACTGTCCTGCCCCTGGAATTCGACAATGAGATTGCCAAACGGGGTTCCCTGCAGTTCTGTAATATTTCCAAACAGAACGTTGAAGTCAATATTAAACTTTTTAGCAACCTGTGAAAGCAGCGGCTGGCCGGCAGAATTCCCGACAAAATTGATTCTGAATACCTTTTGAAGCCCCTGCTGCTTTTCAATCACTTGCTTAATGGATTCAGGTATTTGATCATTCATAACCGTGCTGACAAAGTTTTTCGCTGTTGGGGTTTGGGGTGAAGAAAAGACATTGAAGACAGTTCCTTCTTCAATAATCTTCCCTGCCTCGATGACAGCGACACGATCACAGATCTCCCTGATAACAGACATTTCATGAGTAATGATCAGAATCGTAATGTTGTATTCTTTATTTATTTTCTTCAGCAGCTGCAGGATCGAGCTGGTTGTCTGCGGATCCAGAGCAGAAGTTGCTTCATCACATAATAGAATGGAAGGCTGTGTTGCGAGCGCCCGGGCGATTCCGATCCGCTGCTTTTGTCCGCCTGACAGCTGATCAGGATAGCTGTTCGCCTTGTCGGCAAGCCCCACGAATTCTAATAGTTCATGGACACGCTTTTTTATTTCACCCTTCGAGACCTTAGCCAGTGTGAGCGGCATCGCCACATTGGCAAACACTGTTTTCGAGTTTAAGAGATTGAAATGCTGAAAGACCATACCTATGTTTCTTTTCACTTCGCGAATTTCTCTAACAGATAAAGCCGTCAAGTCATGGCCGCTGACAATGACCTTTCCTGAAGTCGGCTTCTCCAGCCAATTGACACAGCGGATCAAAGAGCTCTTTCCCGCACCGCTGAAGCCGATCACCCCGAAAATCTCCCCCTTATTAATCTTTAAATCTATTCCATCCAGAGCAGCTACCTGCTGACCTCCGCTTTTATAGACCTTCTTTAAATTCTGAAACTCTATCATGCAGCCTCTCTCCTTTGTGGTGGTTGGTGACAGGCACCTATACCAATTTGATGAACTGGTATAGGTACCTGTCACCTTCCATTGTCTAACTATTCCAATCCGAAAACTAAGAATTATATCCTGAAATTTACCCCTTCCATCAGAAGAGGTTTTTTAAAGTCCTCTCCTTATCTTCCAGGCTTTTGCCTGCTGGATTTGGCACAGTGCAGTCTGCCTGCTGCCGAAGCTTCATTGGGCCAGGTCCCTCTGCTTCTCTTGATAAGAATTATTCATATGTTTATGAATAGAATCTTGATGCAATATTTCCGCGTAAAACAAAAACCCTCTTCTAAAGAAAGAAGAGGGCAGCATTTATCAATGGTCCTCTTCTTATCTTTCAAGCAATGCTTGCTGGATTTGGCACGGTACAATTTTGTCCGCTGCCGAGGTGTCATAGGGCCAGTCCCTCAACCTCTCTTGATAAGAAGATTTTTAATATGCGGTTGTTAATATGCTTAATACTTTACCATCTTAAAGTAAAGAAAGTCAATATAAAGTTTAAATATATTTTATTTGATTACCGCCTCCTGGTCTGAATCCGCTCTGTCATTAACCCGTATGCTATGGACTCTTCTAAAAAATGATAGTTAAATCCTATGTGTCTATACCTCTATCTCATGTATAATAATGGAAAAGTGTCATTTCTCAATAAAGGAGGGACAAAATGATTATGACCGAGAATCCGGCAGATTTATTCGCCGACAAAGTCGAAGCGAGGAATCTGCAGCTGGCCATTCAGCATTCCAGCGATGTGATTGCAAGAGTGACAAAAGAAGGCGTTGCTTTATATGTCTCCCCTTCCTGCCTATCAATGCTGGGGTATACGCAGCAGGACTTTTATCGAAGCAGCCTTTATACATACTGCCATCCCAATGACCGGGATCTTCTTAGAGATGCATTGGCAGATCTTGAACAACTCCCGCATAAACGGGAGACTTTTCGTTTCAGACATAAGGAAGGCCATTACCTATGGCTGGAAGCCAATTTTACAGTCATTAATGAGGATAAAGAAATGATGTGCATCATCCGGGATATGACACAGAGAATTATCATGGAAGAGGAAATTCTTGAAACACAGGAGAAGTACCGCTTTCTGGTGGAGTACTCCAAGGATACGATCGGAATGGTGACACAAAAGGGGATTTGGACCTATATCAATAATGAAGGAAAGAAGCTCTTTGGGTTCACGAGCATCAAAGAGATAATCGGCACCTCCCTCCACGACTACATCCCTCCTTCAGAACATTCCACCCTCGATGATTTTCTGCAAACAAAGCTGAGCGTGAATTTTGAGCTTAATCTGATCCGGACCGATGGACAAGTAAGAAAAGCTGAAGTCCAGCTGATTCCAACCACCTTCAAGAACAGAAAGGTATACCAGATCATTATCAAAGATGTAACCGGACAAAAGAAGACTGAAGAAAAGCTGCAGAACGCTGAAAAACTTTCCGTTGTCGGTCAGCTTGCTGCAGGCATTGCCCATGAAATCCGCAACCCGCTTACAGCCATTAAAGGCTTTACGCAGCTATTATACGAAGAACATAAGGGTAATTTCGCAGAGGTCATTCTAAATGAGCTGGAACGGATTGAAGGCATCGTCAATGACCTGCTCGTTCTCGCCAAACCTCAAATAACCGAAATGGAAGAAACCTGCCTGACAAACGTTGTAAAAAGTGTGATTACCCTTTTAAACAGCCAGGCGGTTATGGAAAATATCCTGATCGAATTAACTCAATCACCCGGCGAGTTCTTTGTGAAATGTGAAAAAGATAAAATTAAGCAGGTCCTGATTAACATCATCAAGAACTCAATTGAAGCCATGCCAATGGGCGGCAAAATAAACGTCGATATCCGTCAGGAAGACCAATCTGTCATCATCAGTGTCGAGGATGAAGGAATCGGCATACCGGAAGAACGCCTCGCCAAACTGGGTGAGCCTTTTTACAGTACAAAAGAAAAAGGAACCGGCCTTGGCATCATGATCTGCAAAAAAATCATTAAAAACCACGGCGGAAACCTTTACATCCACAGCAGGGAAAAGGAAGGAACAACGGTCCGCATTACTTTACCGATTGCCTAAATAAAAGAAGCCAGCCGCCTAAACTGGCTTCTTATTTTTGGAGAATAAATTCCTGTTCCGCTCTTTCACTCCCAATATGTACCCTCTCCTTGTAAAAAATCTCATCCTCTGACACCAGCAAAACGGTTGAACTCCTTGTTCCGTAGCCATCGCTTTTGATAAATAAAGGAGACAGAATCCGTTCCCATTCAAGTGAAACTCCTGTTTTGGGAAGCAAATCATCGGGTACAGGGTCTGTATTCCTGAGAAGTGTGAACAGGTCTTCTGTTAAGTCCCCGGCTGGATTATCTATAATCTCTGATAAACCCTCCTTCCCCTTTTTCACCTTCGGCCATTCAGTGTTCAGCACATGATTACTGACTCCGTATATTCCCGGCTGAAGCTGCTCTATTCTATCTTCCACATTCGAATAATAATAAAGCTCCTCCATATTTCCTGCCAGCAGATTGTAGCCGGGATAGCTGCTCCGCCGTTCAGATGCCCTGTGCATAAAGTCAGCAGGCGAATCACTGCCCTTCAAAAAATCAGCCACCAGATCTCCTCTTGACCTCTTGTCTTCTGTCACTTCATTCGGATCGCGGTAATTTGTCAGCGCTGCAAAACGACCATTCTTTGTGACCCCCATCCATGTTCCCAATTTCCTTAAATCCCGGCCGGCAAGAATGTGGGGATGATCCTCCCAATAATGCGCCGGGGCAGTTGGACGCTCATAAAATTCGTCCCGATTGGCGGCCAATATCAGCTTGTATTTTGGATGTACTTTGTATCCAAAGAGGATTAAACACATGCAGATCACTGCTTTCATTTTTATTTTTATTTTATACTTAAGGAAAAATAATACCAATATGAAAAAGCTCCTTCATGCAAAGGAGCTTTTCCATCTTTACGTAACCCTCTCCTCGAGCCGTGCTGCTTTCCTCGCCCTTAGGAACCTTATTGTATTTAAAACAATTGTTTTGGTCACAGCATAGGTAGGGATCGCAAGAATCATGCCGAGTATTCCGGCAAGATTGCCTGCAACCAGCAACAGGATGATAATCGTGGCCGGATGTGTGTTTAATGTTTTTCCGAGAATCAGCGGAGAAAGCACATTCCCTTCAATCTGCTGGGCGATCACGATGACTACGACAACCAGGAAGGCTTTTGTCGGCGAGTCAAAAAGTGCAACGATTACGGCAGGTGCACCGCCAAGAAACGGTCCGACATAAGGTATGATATTAGTTATAGCCACAATCAAAGCCATAACCAGGGCGTACGGCAGATCGATGATTAAATAGCCGATAAATGAAAGAGTACCCACAAATAATGCGACTGTGATCTGTCCCTGAATATAGGAAGAAAGGGTCTCACCTGTTTCCTTAAGCGTTTTAACCCCTTCTTCTCTGTAAGAAGCAGGAAGAAACTTCGAAACAGCTGCAGGAAATTTATCACCATCTTTAAACATATAGAATAACAGGAATGGCACCGTTACAATCGTAATGGCAATATTCGTGACCAGGCTCACAATGCCGGCTACCCCCTGAGTCAAACGGCTTGGGAGCGTATTGGCGTAATCCATAATGCGTGCTTCAATTTCTTGTATCGATACGTAATCCTGTGCCAAAAACCATTTGAACTCTTCCGTGTTAGACATTGTATTAACAAAATCTCTTGTCGTTTTCGCATATTCCGGCAGATCATTGAATAATTCTGTAACCTGTCTGCTGATAAGCGGAGCAATATTGCCAATGACGAGCATGACTAAACCGATCACCGCTGCATAGATGATTAAAATTGCTGCCGTTCTTGGAACTTTATAGCGTTGCAGCAATCTAACCAGCGGGTTCAATAAGAAATATAGAAATCCCGATATAATGATTGGAAAGAATAGAGTAGATACAAAGATGCCGACAGGTTCAAACAGAAATGAAATTTTTGTTGATACATAGATAATGGTTAAGATAATCAGCAATTGCAAAGTCCAGTAGTGCAATTTTTTCTTTGCCACAATGTCACCTTTTTCTTTAAATGGATTAACTAAAGAATATCATATTCGCCTGTATAACTCCTACGAAGATGCTACCTCTATTACGATTAGGAATTGAAAAGGTTTCGGAAAGTTTCATAAACACACAATAGATACATTCACACAAATATATCCCATTTTTTGTTTAAACATACCCCCCGAAAGGGTACAAAGAACTATAATCCGCAAACTCTACTTATAAGCCAGGAGTGAACAACTTATGAGTACGATAGATATTTTCAAGAAAGAACTGACTTTATTGATAGCTGAAATGGATCGCTGTAAGAATGCAAAAATAAAAAAACAAATTCTTAATGATATTCGCCACATACAGAGTGCCGTCCAGAACTTGCTAAACGAGCCAGAACAAAAAACTGCCACTTAGGCTTAATCTCTTATGACTAGCTTGATCACCCGCCTTTTACAAAGATACAACTCTTTCTATTAATG
This sequence comes from Cytobacillus sp. GQ23, assembly GCF_059758675.1. Taxonomy (NCBI): domain Bacteria; kingdom Bacillati; phylum Bacillota; class Bacilli; order Caryophanales; family Bacillaceae; genus Cytobacillus; species Cytobacillus sp. GQ23. The sequence goes on along the minus strand of NZ_JCAXER010000010.1, from coordinate 137,888 downwards.
CTTTATAAAAATAAAAAGGCATCCCTTAACTAAAGTGGATACCTTGATAACTTATTTCAACTTTGACATAGTAATGATTACATCAGAGCAAAAGTGCAGTGCCAAGCCATTCAACTGCACATTGCTTTATTTAAATGCCGTCCCGAATCCAAAATTCACAGCATAAATTTTCTATACCGCTTCACTATCCCACTTCTTCTCATTCTGCACAAACAAAAGCCCCAGTTCGTGATGGTCCCCTTCGTAAAGAGCACGCTGAACGAAACGAACCTGTCCGTTCACATCGAATACCTCTAGCTTGCAGTGAGCCCCATTCTTTTGCAGAGCTTCATAGAAGCCTTTCTCATCATGGATTTTTACACCATTGACTTTTGTAACAATTTCTCCCACTGAGAGAGACATTTTATCAGCCGGGGAATCGGGAACTACTCCAAGTACCATGATTCCCTGATTGCGCTTGGAAAAGAAAAACGGTGCCTGATCCTCTGCCATTCTCTGGCGGAGGGAAATGAATTCACGCCCGATAATAGCAAGGGCCGCTACACCTACTGCTGCAAGCGGATACCAGAAGCCTGCAGATGAAATCAGCAAAAGAAGTATGCCAAACACAGTGACTCTTTGTCCATGCAGCGCTGTTGCTTCTTTAGGAAGTGTTCCCTGGATTCGCTGATGAAACCCGATCGAAAAAGGAACAAGAATGAGCGAATACGTTTCGCCGCCCATCGGGATCAGTGGCCACCACTCAAACGGAAGCTGCAGAGCTTCTCCCGGAATCAATAGAAACACAGGCACCATCCAAATCCTTTTGGATTCGTGAATGCCTATTGTTTGTCCCCGTTTACTCCTTACAAGGCGGGGAGATGTGCTTTTTCGGCCATTTCTTTTAATCAGGAATCCTTCCGTAATTACAAGAAGTGCAAGAAGAACAGTGATGGATGGGAAGATGGAAGAGCCAAGATCTAATGACGACTGGGCGAATGACGGCAATGGCCATTGCTGTTCAAGAGCGAACATTGTTGCGAAAAAAGCAAAGCCCAGCGTATAAACAGGAGCCATCCATCTTACTTTCGCTGTAAAGCTCCACAGGAATGTAAGAGCTGCGGTAAACACAATCGTCTCCAATGGCAGAACAAGACCTGCACCCACCATTACCACGCTCACTGCAAGACCAGCCAGAATTCCAAGCGGAAGAAGCTGCCTCAGTTCAAAATAGGCATTTTCAACGCGGACAGAAAAGTCCTTGCGCTCACGCTTTATCCGGGAAAACCCCAGAAAGGCAGCCACAAAAAACAGGTAATAAAATACCGGATTCAGCAGCAGCTTTCCCATTCCTTTAAAAAACTCAAAAATCCACTCCTCTATCAAACTTGCCACCAGCCTCTATTAATAAATTCTCATGAATTATGTAAACAACAGTAAACTCTATTACTCTATATTCTACCAAAAGCACCTTACAAAACCTATTACAATCTCACTTTAAATAAAAAATAGCAGAAGGAAAATTCCTCCTGCTTTAATTCGACAATATTCGGGTGGTGCCTGTCACCAATTTTATTTTGCGATATATTTCAGAGCTGTTTGCAGCTGAAGGTCATTCTGGTCTTTTTTTATTTCCTCGATCGCGGCCGCTTCAAGTGCTGCTGCGGTTTTTTTGTCTATCCGGCCGGTTGCTTCCATTTCTCTTTGCCGTTGAAAGGCTTTGACTGCTGCTGCAGTGGAATCATTGAAATAGCCATCTGTCCTGCCCGGTGCATATCCAAGGCCAGCCAGGATTTCCTGTGCATTCTTCACCATTTCATTATTCATATCGATTTCCAATGGCTTTTCCACCTGCAAAGGATGAGTTTGATAGATGTCCGGCTGTTTCACCTCCAGGGTAGGCTTGATTCCTTTATTATGAATCCAATTTCCGTCCGGCGTCAGCCATTTAAATAAAGTGAGCTTTATATTGCTGCCGTCACCCATCGGAACAGGCTGCTGAACAGTCCCTTTTCCAAATGAGTTTTCACCGATAATCGTATAACCCTGAGCTTCCTTTAATGCACCGGCAAGAATCTCAGATGCCGATGCACTCCCTTTATCAACTAGCACAGCAATCGGATAGCTTTTTGGCTTTTCAAGTGTGGAGAAATACCTCATCTTCTCCCCGTTCCGTTTTTGAATTTGCAAATAAGGTTTTTCAGCCGTAACCAGTTCCTTCAGGATTTCCTGAACAGAAGTCAATAGGCCACCGGGATTTCCGCGCACATCGATGACAAGCCCTTCGATCCCTTCCTGCTCCATCTCACTCAGCTGTTTTGCAAATTCTTTGGATGTATCTTCGGAAAATGAGGTAATTTCCAGATACCCGACCTTTTTTCCTCTTTCCTTCTTAATTTCTGAGTAAACGGTAATTTGAGGAATTTCATCCCTTTTCACATCCACCTTTATAGGCTCTTTTAATCCCTGTCGCGCAATTTCCAGCTCTACCTTTGTGCCTTTTTTTCCACGGATCTTCATGGTCGCTTTATATAAATCAAGACCCTTCACATTTTCTCCGTCTACTTTTAGGATTTCATCTTTTGGCTTCAACCCTGCTTTTTCAGCCGGTGAGTCTTTAAAAGGAGCCACAATAATGATTTTTCCGTCCACCATACTGACTTCCGCCCCGATTCCTTCAAAAGAAGATTCCAATGTATCACTAAATTGCTTTGCGGTTTCTTCATCCATATAAACCGAGTATGGGTCTTCCAGGGTTGCAAGCATGCCCTGGATGGCTCCCTCCACAAGCTGCTTTTCCTCTACTTTTTCCACATAGCTATTTAAAATTAGCTGATAGGCCGTTTCCATCTTTTCAATCTTCTCTTGTTCAATTTGTTTTCCATCCTTGGAATCTATTAATTGGTTTGGGGCTTCCGCCTGCGGAGTCTCCTTTGCCAGCCACTGCATGCCTGCATATGTGCCTCCCGCCCCTGTCAGCAATGATCCCGTCATCAGCACGGCGATCCATTTTCTGCTCATCGTCATCTCCCTTTCCGGTTGCTCCATTTCCCGTATATTTTCAGCGCCTGCGGCCATCCCCGATTTTCATAAATAAAAACAACCCGCAAAGGGAGCGGGATGTCTTCGCTTATTTCATCCTATGTCTGGCATGGACGAGTTATGATTTCTTTTGCTGCAGACTATTTTAAAAACAAACGTCACATAGGATTAAAGACCCTCTTTGCGGGTAAAAGAAAAGTGGAAGAAGCTATGCTCCTTCCACTTAACACTATTTTTTATAGAGGCACGATGCCAACTGGATTAATTGCATTTGTTTTGCCTGCATTCCAAGAACCTCTGTGAAGTTCGAAGTGAAGATGCTGGCCGTAAGATTGTCCCGTATTCCCCATGATGCCGATTTGCTGGCCTTTAGAAACAGTCTGGCCAGAGCCGACAGAACGGCTACTCATATGAGCATAAACGGTAGTATAAGTTTGCCCGCCTATAGAGTGAGCAATGAAAATTGCATTTCCATAGCTGCTGGAGTAATAAGAACGGATAACAACCCCATCTGCTGCAGCCACAATCGGAACTGTGCCGCCTGAAGCAATGTCTACTCCAAAGTGATTGCCTAATGAACGGCCGCCAAAGCCTGAGGAAAGTCTTCCTGAAGCCGGTTTTGTCCAGGCACCGCTTGATACGGAAGGTGGTGTAACCTGAGGGCTGCCTGATGAGCCGCTGTCAGACGATGAGCCACTTCCTGCTGATGGTGAGCTGCTCTTCTTAGCCGCCGCATCTGCTGCTGCCTTTTGTTTTGCAAGTTCAGCTTGTCTTGCTGCTTCAGCTTGTCTTTCCTGCTCCAGCTTGATCGCTTTTTGAATAGCCGCTTCCTGTGCTGCAAGGATTTCATTTTCTTCTGCCAATTCAAGCTTATGAGCATGCATTTCCTCTTCTTTATGCTTCAGAGATGCAAGTAGTTTATCTTTCTCTGCTTTTTGAGCATTTAAGCTCTTTTTCATGTTTTCTAGCTCAGCACGCATTTTTTCTAATGATGCAAGCTCTTCTTTTACCTGAGCCCGTTTTTTCTCAAGCTCGTCTTTATCAGCCTGATGCGCTTTTAGAATATCCTGGTCAGCTTCTACGATTGTTGCAACTGCTCCAACGCGTTCAACAAAGTCTCCAAAACTTTGCGCACCCATTAAAACATCAATATAGCTCACCATTCCGCCAGTTTCCTGGTAGTTGCGTGCACGGTCTTTTAATAGTTCGTTACGCTTTTTGATGCGCTCTACTAATACTTTAATTTCTGCTTCAAGCTTTTCTATTTCTTTTTTAGTATCTGCAATTTCCTGATTCTTTTCTTCAATTTTTGCTAATGCATCACTGATCGCTTTATCCAGACGTTCAATCTCACTTTGTACTGACTGCTGCTCGCCCTGGTTTTCGCTGATCTTTTTGTCTGTATCGTTTAACTTTGATTCTACTCCGGAACGCTGCTGGTTAATTTTTTCCTTTTGGCTGTTTAGATCGTTTAGTTTATTTGCTGCAGATGCCTTCTCAATAGGCATTCCAACTGTTATGCTGCCAAAACCCAGAACGGCAGCTAATGATAATGTGATGATGGACTTCTTCAATTTCCGATTTCTCCTTTCAATGAACACCATATGTACAGGTCAATCGTTTTATTTTTTTACTATGTCTGAAACATTTAACACGTCTGAACCGTCTATTATTATGAGGCTTGAAGGCGCCTGGACAGGTTCCCCCCGCAGGGCCTTCTAAGCTGGTTTTAAACTTTCAGGAACTTTCTGACTGACATCAAGCTTCCCCATACACCAATGAGTGCCCCCATCAGGATAAGCAGTCCGGAAATCTGATAAACAAATGGACTAAATTCCAGCAGCTTGATAAAATGTCCCTCTAGCTTAGGAGCCAAATAATCAAAGGCATAATAGTAAGCCGTTGAAACAAGTACAATCGGAATAATCGATCCAAGCAATCCAAGCCATAAACCTTCCAGGAAGAATGGCCATCTAATGAAGGAATTGGTTGCTCCTACCAATCTCATAATCTCGATTTCTTTTCTTCGCGACATAATCGTAATTTTAATTGTATTGGAAATCAGGAACATGGCAGTAAATAATAGGCCGATAATTAAAACAAGGCCAACATTTCGGCCGGCATTGATAAAGTTAAATAGCTTTTCAACCTGTCCCTGCCCATATTTTACTTTTGCGGCATATTCCATTTTTTCTATCTGCTTCGCAGCTTTCATTGTATCTTCCGGGTTTTTCGTCTTTACGATAAATACATCGTTCAGCGGATTATCCTGTTCAAACAGTTTGAAGGCTTCTCCTTCTTCACCAAGGCTGTCTATTAAACTATCAAGCTCTTTTTCCTTAGTTGAATATTCAACTGTTTTTACTTCGGTTAATCCTTCGATTTTCTGCCGTAAAACTTCCTGATCCTGCTCATTTGCAGCAACATCGATGTGAACGCGGATTTCTACGTCCTCTTCAATGGTTGTAGCCACCTTGTTGAGATTCATCATAATGACGAAAAATACACCAACTAAAATGAGGGTTACTGTGACTGCACTTGCCGAAGCAAACGTCATCCAGCCGTTTCGCCCGAGGCTTTTAAAACTTTCGCGGAAGTGCCGGCCCAATGTTCTAGCTTTCATAGCCGTAATCACCTCTTTGCTCGTCACGCACAATTCTTCCGCCTTCAATGGCTATAACGCGGTGTTTAATCGTGTTGACAATTTCTTTATTATGAGTCGCCATGACCACAGTTGTTCCTCGCGTGTTGATTTCATCGAAGATATTCATGATTTCCCATGAAGTATCCGGGTCAAGGTTTCCTGTAGGCTCGTCCGCAATTACGACTTTTGGAGAGTTAACGATTGATCTGGCGATGGAAACACGCTGCTGCTCTCCGCCTGACAGTTCAGTAGGAAGCATCCTTGCCTTATGTTTTAAACCTACTAGATCCAATGTCTCCATGACTTGTTTTTTTATATTCTTCGGATGCTCTTCGATCACCTCAAGAGCAAAAGCAACGTTCTCATAAACAGTCAGTGTCTGGAGGAGCTTGAAGTCCTGGAAAACGACACCGATCTTACGGCGCATAATCGGCACTTTTGAATTCTTTAATGTAGCCAAATTCACTCCGTCAATGGTTATCGTTCCGCTCGAAGGCTTTTCTTCCCGGTACATCATTTTAATAAAAGTGGATTTACCGGCTCCACTCGGTCCCACTACATAAACAAACTCACCTTGCTTAATATGGATATCAATCCCGCTGGCAGCTGTAACACCATTGGGGTACCTCTTATATACGTCTTTCATTTCGATCATATATATCACCTAGCAATCTAGTGTGTATTAAGAATTTAATAGACCGACGGCTTTTTTCGCTAAAAAACGACATCCTTTCGACATAGAGGATGACAAAATACTTGTAAATACTACCTAATTAGCCATCTAAAATTCTCACACAACCCATTATAACATCATAAGTTGTCAAATTAACGGAAAAAAATATTACAGTTTCTTTTCAATCCTGATACTTTTGTTACTTTCTTCCTTATTTTCTTTAATATCCTAGTGGTTTACTTTCTGAATCGACTGATTTTTCCTTCTTTTTTCATATTGAAATTGACTCGATATTTGTCATAAATTGTGTAAAGTTGAAAATAGGCAACACTGAGGGTGAGAGTTTAACTATTTCAGGATTTAATGCTTTTAACACCTTTTTTGGCTGCTGCGGGGAGTCTTTCTTGGATTATGATGTTGCTAGTTTTTCCGTGGATATCTTTGGTTTTGACGCGGCTTGTTTTCACTTTTGCCTGATATGCGGTGTCCATTAAGAAGAGTAATCGAAAAAATAAAAACGCCCTGGTAAACAGAACGTTTTCATTCGAACCCTCTTATTTCTTACCTGCCAGCCAAGACGCTACAGCAGAAGCTTCTTCACCTTGAAGCAATCCTTTAGGCATAGCTCCTTTACCGTTGGCTATTATGTTTTCAATATCTTCCTGTGATAGGTTTGCACCGACTTTATCAAGAGCAGGCCCTACACCGCCTTCAAGATTTGCACCATGGCAGCTTGAACATTTCTGTTCAAAAAGCTTTTGTGCATCACCAGCGTCAGCCGTATCAGTTGTTGTTTCACCGCCGCCGTTTGTAGAAGTGTCCTTGTCTTCAGCAGCATCGTCTCCTCCGCCGCAGGCTGCAAGAACTAAAGATGTACCCATCAGTAGTGCCAATAGCTTCTTTTTCACCTATAATTCCCCCTCAGGAAAAAATACTAAGTACAGCTATATTATACCAACGCTACGCTCGTTTGAAACCCTCGCCCAACACCTCGGAAGCATCCGTAACAATGATAAATGCTGTAGGATCAATGGTTTGAACCAGTTGTTTCAATTTTGTGAACTCCGTCTGATCCACCACACACATCAGGACCGGACGTTCATGGTCGGTATAACCGCCGTATGCTGATAGTTTTGTCACACCGCGGTCAATTTTATTCAAAATTCCTTCACGAACATCACTTTGTTTTTCCGTTATGATTAACGCCATCTTCGTCCTGCTGAAACCAAGCTGGATGAGATCAATTGTTTTACTTGTTACATATAAAGCGATCAAGGCATATAAACCCTGCTCTATATCAAAAATAAGAGCAGCTGACAGCACAATCAGCCCATCAATAATGGCAACACAAGTGCCAAGAGACAAACCTGTATATTTGTTAATAATCTGTGCTGCAAGGTCTGTCCCTCCTGTTGATGCTTTACCCCTGAAAACAATTCCTAAACCCAGGCCGACTCCAATTCCGCCAAACAGAGAAGCCAGCAGCGGATCATTTGTCCATGGTTCATAATCTTTTGTCAGAAAAACGACAAAAGGCAGAAAAATGGTTCCTGCCAGGGTTTTAACCCCAAATTGCTTTCCGAGCAAAAGGACTCCGGCAATAAAAAGCGGAATGTTAAATGCCCACTGAACATATGCCGGCTCCCAGCCGGCAACAGCATCCAGAATAGTACTGATTCCGCTTACCCCGCCTGAAGCAACTCGGTTGGGCAGCAGGAACATATTAAACGCAATCGCCACGATTCCTGACCCAATAAAAACATATAGATACTCAAGCAGCCTATCCGCGTTTGTACTATATGTATATCCTCTTCTATTCTTACCCATTTCTTCGCCCTCCGGGTCTTCTATTCGATTTTTACCGTCAGTGAGTATAGCATGAAGGTTGCTGCCTGTAAATGACAGTAAACTGCGGTATTAAAGGAATGTAGTTCTCCCTTTTACCTTCCATTATGTTGTGATAAAATTGGTCAATTTATCAAGCAGACAATCTTTATGAAATGTTTATGAACATTGTTGAAAAATGCTGCCGGGCGCCTTCCTATCAGCATGAAATTCAGTGGCATGTGGTATAATGTCGAAAAGGAGGTGAGAAAATTGGAGAAGATTCTTAATGAAATTTTAACTACATTGAAGGACCATTCAAAGAGGTTTGATTCGATTGACCATGAAATATCTGATGTTAAAAGCAGGATCGGAAATGTTGAAAGCAGGCTCGGTAATGTCGAAAACAGGCTTGGAAATGTTGAAAGCAGGCTTGGAAATGTTGAAAATAGCGTTGATAAACTTTCTAAACAGATAGAGAACAATGCCACCGAATTCAGAAGCCATTTTAAACATATTGAAACAAAGCTGGATCAGCATGAAGAGACCTTCCATATAATTTCCGATACATTGATGGGTACAAAAATTGATATTGAACACCTAAGTAAAAAAAGCGGAGTCCACGAAACAGAAATTAACCAGCTCAAAAAGCGTATCCACTCCTAGAGCCCTCCATCCACCGGCTAGCTCATTTAAAATTCCATAAAAAAAGGCCTATGCCGGTAATATGCAAGCATAGGCTTTTTTGTATATAATCCTGAGGCAAATCCAAATAAGAAAAACTTTTAAAGAAATAATTCACTCCCAACCTCAAAAATATAATAAATCCCATATAGCACACTTGCTGCTGAAGAGATCCTTATGAGATTTAAGTGTATTTTCTTTTGAGCTTTAGAAGTAATCAAAAAGGGCAATCCTAGAACAGTAGTAAAGAGCAGCATGCCAATAATTGTCCCTGCTCCAAAAATGAGGATGAATAGAAAAGCTTGCATCTCAGTTTGAGCCTGTGCAGTTGTTAATAGAACTAAAGCGGCACTTCCAGCCAGACCATGAATTCCTCCAATGATAAAAGACTTCTTGTGAAAATGCTGTGTGTTGGTCTTTAACTGTTTATGGTCCTTAAAACCAGTAAAACCAAGATATATAAGCATTATGCCCACTGCCAATTCAAGAGAAAGAGCAAGATTGCCAGGAATATGCTGATTAAGTGCAATTACCGTAATGCCCATTAACAGGAGCATTAACGTGTGCCCCAGCCCCCAAAAGATACCTGAGAGTGAAGAGCGAACTAAACGCTTAGTCTGGCTTGCAATTGTTGAAACAGCAATAACGTGATCAGGCTCTGTTGAATGTTTTATTCCTAATGTGAAGCCAAGCAATAATATAGAAAATAATCCGCCTTCAAGCATCTAAATTCCCCCAGCTGCAAAATTCCATTTTTCCAATACAGTTAAGTTCCTTCATTATAAAGCTGTTCCTTCCAGCAATTTATTCATGCTTCCGCTCTTATACCCAGCCAAATCCATAGCTGTATATTTAAATCCAATCGATTTTAATTGCACAGAGATTTCTTTATGATACTTTAAGAGTTCATTCATATCTGACGGATCCACTTCAATTCTTGCAATTTCATGGTGAACTCTGACACGGACCTGCTTGATTCCAAATCCCTTAATAAACTGCTCTGCCTCATCCACTTTCCTCAGCTTCTCAATTGTGATTGTTTCACCATATGCTATTCTGGAGGATAAACATGCAAGTGAGGGTTTGTCCCATGTATCAAGTCCCAGCTCCTTAGAGCGGATCCTAATATCTTCTTTCGTTATATCAGCTTCGGCCAGAGGGCCTCTTACATTTTTTTCAATAGCAGCCTTCACACCAGGCCGATGTTCTCCTAAATCATCTTTAATGAGGCCAAAAGTCAGGTTATGATAACCTTTTTCAATCATAATTGGATACAAATTCTCAAACAGTCCCTTTTTACAGTAATAGCATCTGTTTGAATCATTTTCCGAATATCCGGGAATCGAGAGTTCAGACATCTTAATAATTTGATGCGGGGCATCAATTGCATTGGCAATTCGAATAGTTTCCTCGAGCTCAGAAGGAGGAAAAGATTCTGAGTCAGCTGTAATAGCCAGCACATTTTCTTTGCCTAGAGTATCCACAGCCACCTTTAATAAGTAGGTACTATCTACCCCTCCTGAAAATGCAATAATAATCCGTTCCATCTCTGAGAGTATTTCCTTGAGCCTTTGCTCTTTGACTAAACTGTTATGTATATTCATTTGGACACTTCCTCCTCTTATTGCTCTCCAATCACAAACCTGACAACATTTGGGTGGGATTTAAAATCCTTTGTTCCTGCACCATATCCAATTTTCCGGACTTTCATGGAAGGCATGCTGCCGAACTCATTGGCCAAGGTACGGACAATGGCAGCACCAGTGGGTGTCGTCAATTCACTTTGAATGTCAGTTCTCCGCAAAGGAATATCTTTTAGAATTTCCAAGGTTGCCGGGGCTGGCACAGGATAAAGGCCATGCGCAATATTGATATATCCATTTCCTGCAGCAACCGGAGTGCAGACTACTTTTTCAATGTTTAATGCATTGTAAGCAATCGCGGTCCCTATAATATCAATCATGGAGTCTACACCTCCAACTTCATGGAAATGCACCTTCTCGAGAGTGCTGTCATGTATTTTAGCCTCAGCTAACCCTATCGTTTCAAACATTTTAAAGGCCGTTTCTTTTTCAGTCTCTTCAAGGTCTGATTCTTCTATTGCTTTTTTTATGTGTGTATAGTGGCGGTGAGAGTGTTTCTCTTCTTCTGTATGAATGATTAATTCCGTACTGGAGATTCCCTTTTTTACAACCTTTTTTGTCTCTAACGAAAACTCTTCTTTGATCACAGATTTAAGCTTTCTTTCTATAATTGATAAATCAACGCCCAATTCAGTGAAGGCTGCCAAGGACATATCTCCGGCAATGCCCGAAATACCACAATCAATAAATAATATGTTCATTACAGCTACCCCCTTTTTTAAAGTTCAGATTCTTAGCATCAAAGAAGCTGAATAGCCTGCACCAAATCCATTGTCTATATTCACGACCGTGACGCCGGAAGCACAAGTGTTAAGCATGCTTAACAATGATGTAATGCCATTTAAATGTGCCCCATATCCTATGCTGGTTGGAACAGCTATAACCGGAGAAGAGACCAAGCCCCCGACAACACTGGGAAGTGCCCCCTCCATTCCTGCTACAACAATCAATACATCACATTTTTTAATCTCATCCATTTGTGCAAATAAGCGATGGATTCCAGCTACTCCGATATCATAAAAACTTGCGTAATGATGTCCCATAGCTTCAATCGTCACTTCTGCCTCCCGGGCTACAGGAATGTCAGAAGTTCCTGCACAGATAACGCCTATTTTCTTCTCCGTTTTCAGCTCATAACCTTCAGGCTTATATAGTAGTGTTCTGCCGGATGAGTCATACTCAGCTCCCTCCACCTGCCTGCATACTTCCTCTGCAGATTTGGCGTCAACCCTTGTAGCTAAAACGGTCTTTCCCTTATAAACCAAATGCTTAAATATATGTAAAATTTGCTCTGCTGTTTTACCTGCCCCAAAGATCACCTCAGGAAATCCTTGCCTGAATTCACGCTCATCGTCCACTTTCGCAAATCCGTAATCTGTAAATCCCTTCAATTGTTCTTCGGCTTCCTCAATTGAAAGATGGCCATTTTTTAATTGTGTTAGAATATGTGTAGTATAAGATTGCATTTATTTCTTCCTTTCTTTTCTTTATCTAAAATTCACTTAAGGAGGCTCATAAAAAATGCAGCATGGCCAAGAGCATACTGATCATGACATGATCAAAATTGAAGTAAATCTGGACGACATCCCTGGAGAATGGCTGGGACATGTTATGGACTTATTGTTTCAATCCGGGGCCAATGATGTCTTTTATATACCGATTTACATGAAGAAAAATCGGCCGGGAACCATGCTTCAGGTTTTGTGTGAAAATAAGCTGAAATCCAAGATGATGAATATCATTTTTAGAGAAACCACCACCTTGGGATTACGATATTACCCGCTTTCTGTAAATCGTCTTGGCCGGACATTTCGAAAGGTCGAAACCCCATGGGGGGCTGTCTCTGTTAAAGAGGGGCTGATGCAAGGTGAAATTGTTCAGCAAGCCCCAGAATTCAGTGATTGCAAAGCTATCTCTGAGCAATACGGAATTCCATTAAAACTAGTTTTTCAAGAGGTATGGAAGCAGCTGAAATAAAAATCTAACAACCTAGCCAAAGGACCTCCACCTATCCTAATGGGAGGTTCTTTGGACTTGAAGTAAGTTTCCGAAACCGCCAATAACTCAGAAGTTTATTAATTCGGAAAATTCCTTCGCTTTTTCAGTCAGCTCCAAATAATCCTCATCTGAATTTAACCTTTTTGCATTTACTAACGAACCGCCTACTCCTGCGGCAACAGCCCCCGCTTTTAAATAATCCCGGATATTGTTGACATCTATCCCCCCGGTTGGCATCATTGGGATTTGCGGAAGCGGTCCCTGCAGGCTTTTGAAATAAGAGACACCCATGACATCAGCCGGGAACACCTTAATAATATCTCCGCCATTTTCATAGGCTGTCAGGATTTCAGTTGGCGTAAGGGCGCCTGGGATACTGAGGACACCGTATCGTTTTGCCAGTTTAATGGTTTCCGCATTAACGATTGGCGAAAAAATGAACTCCGCTCCAGACATAATAACAGCACGCGCTGTTTCTGGATCCAGCACGGTCCCTGCTCCTACAATTGCCCGGTTTCCGAACTCTGCTTTTACTTTTTCTATTAACGAGCAAACTTTTGGTGTTTCTACGGTTATCTCAAATGTGCTGATACCGCCGGCCAGCAGCGCATGAGCAATTGGCAAAATCTGATCCTGGCGTGCACCGCGAATAACCGCAACAATCTTGCTCTTCTTTAACTCTTCTATCTTGCCCACAGTTTTCCTCCTTTTTATCGCGTAACATCTTCCAGGCTGCCATCCATAAAGGACTCAAGATCTGACCGATTAGGCAAGCCTTCTGCATCGCCATTCACCATTGTTACCATGGCTCCCATCGCGTTGCCCTGCAGTGCTGCTTCTTCCAGTGTTTTTCCGTCAAGCAGTCCTGAAAGGACACCAGCAGCAAATGCATCACCCGCTCCAACCGGATCGATTACCCGCTCAACTGTAAAGCCTGGAATTTTCTTCACCAAGCCTGAAGATGAAATCAGTGATCCTTCCTTTCCCAATTTCATAATGACTGTTTCAATTCCAAGATCGTGAAATCTCTCCACATATTCCTCAGGTGAACATGTGCCGAATAAAAACTCTGCTTCGGAAATCCCCGGAAGGACTATATCACTTTCAGAAGCATATTTTTTCAAAAATTGCCGTGCTTCTGCTTCATCACGCCAAATTTTCAAACGGAGGTTTGGATCAAACACGATTTTCGCTCCATTTCCTTTTGCTATCCGGATTGCTTTTTCAAACATCTCCCGGCATGAAGGGCTGAGTCCTGGTGTTATGCCAGTAAGATGAAGATACTCAGCATCTGAAATCGACTCTTCCGAAAGCCAGTCAGCATCCATCCGGCTGGCAGCAGAATCTTTTCTATAATAATAGACACGAGTGTCTTTCAAGCGCCTGAATTCTTTAAAAAAAACGCCAGTCGGGGCTTCTTGATCGCGCGTCACATAGGAAACATCCACTCCTTCGCCGCGGATGAATGACAGCATTGCATCACCAAATTCATCCTCCCCAACACGGCTGAGCCATCTCGAACGGTGTCCGAGACGGCTCAATCCGATGGCGACATTGGACTCTGCCCCGCCAAATTTCAAAGAAAAAGAATGGGCATGCCGAAGCATTCCTTCCTCATTCGGTGTAAAAAGAGCCATCGTTTCCCCGATTGTTACAACATCCATGTCTATCAGCCCTCTTTCTTCTATAAATCACCTATTACGTAATTCGATAGTGTTCCGATGTTTTGAATGGTAATACTCATTTTGTCACCGTCTTTTAGCCACACCTTTGGATCCCGCCCCATTCCAACTCCTGGAGGCGTTCCTGTTGCAATTAAGTCACCTGGCCTAAGCGTCATAGACTGTGATAAAAAAGAAATAATCTGGGGGATGGTAAAGATCAGGTTGCTTGTATTGGAATCTTGCATATTTTCCCCATTGAGTTCGAGTGAGATTGATAGACTATGCGGATCCCCTGCTTCATCCTTTGTCACGATCACAGGTCCTGTTGGCGCAAAAGTGTCTGCTGTTTTGCCCCGGGACCACTGGCCGTCTTTAAATTGCAAATCGCGGGCACTAATATCATTCATGATTGTGTAGCCAAATACATAATCGTTTGCCTTTTCTTCCGTTACCCGCTTGGCTTCTTTACCTATTACAATGGCTAACTCAGCCTCAAAATCGACTTCATTTGAATTAATGGGTATCTCTACAGCATCATTATGGCCGACAATAGCGTTTGCATATTTCGAAAAGATCACCGGCGAGGAGGGCGGTTCCATACCGGTTTCCCTGCAATGGTCAATATAATTCAGCCCGACACATATGATTTTTTCCGGCGATGGAATAGGCGGAAGAAGCTTCACATCAGAAATTGGAAAAACAGCATCTTCACTGTCACGCTCAATCAGGCTTTCAGCAAGCGGCAGCAGCTCTTTACTTTTTTCGATGAAGGTTTTCAGGCACGAAGGATATAGATTTCCGTCCAGCAAAGTTAAGCTGATGACTTTTTCTCCCTTAACAACGCCTATATGCTTCTGTGAATTAATAGTGAAGGCAGCCAGTTTCATATTCAGCACCTATCCTTTCTTATGTCAGGGCATAAGGTGTTTTTTCACCCTTTAAGACCTGAACGATATTTTTCGCAGCCTTTTGGCGAAGCTCCACCATGGCTTCCTCTGAATACCAGGCGCTGTGCGGAGTAATAATGACATTGTCCATATGAAGAAGCGGGCTATCGATGCTAATTGGCTCTTCTTCGGTTACATCAAGTGCTGCACCTGCTATGATGGCTTTTTCAAGCGCTTCTATCAGGGCCTTTTCATCAATGATCGGACCTCTTGCAGTGTTAATAATGACAGCATTTTTCTTCATTTGGCTAAATCGGTCTGCATTTAATAAATGGAAGGTATCCTTAATAAGCGGAACATGTACCGATAAATAGTCGGCTTCCCTAATGATTTCCTCCAGCTCCATTTTCCGCACCCCGGCTGATGCCATATCCTCTTCGGAAACGAAGGGGTCATAGGCGGCCAATTTAAAACCAAGAGGCTTTACCTTTTCAATAAACCTCCTTGGAATGCGTCCGAACCCTAGAACACCAACTGTTTGATTATTAAAACGGTGAATTGGGACACAGGCTTTGAAATCCCAATTTCCTTTTTTCACTTCATTATTTAACAGGGATACTTTACGTGCCCAAGATAATAGAAGAGCTAGGGCATGGTTCGATACCTCTTCCATCCCATAATCAGGAACATTAGCTACGATAATGCCTTTTTCATTGGCTGCATCTAAATCAATGGTATTCACACCAACACCATAGCGGGAAATCACCCTGGCATTTCCAAGGGATTCTATTACACGTCTGGAGATTGGTGCATATTGATTTAAAATGGCATCTGCATGCTTAGCCTGCGCGATTACCTCATCTTCCGTTTTGCATTGTGCTTTGACGAATTCTATATTAAGGCCGCTTTCGGTAAATACTGCTTCCTCATATTTGAGATTTTCAAATTCAAAGTCTGTTATAAGTACTTTATATGTCATTCTTTTCACCTCTTAAATAATAGTAGAAATCCCTGGAACGGATTGGACCGCTCAGGGATTGAAAATTATTTGGCCAGCGTTTTTTCAGCCTTCGGAACACCAAGCCCTTCTGCACCCAGCTTTGAAGTAACAGCTTCGGGATAATATCGTTCAATCATTTGAATACCGATGGAAGCACGGCGTACACGCTCTTTTACGAGTGAGATATTCGTGCTTTCCCATTGCTTTCCGGAAGGATAAACATCCGGGTGATTGCGAAGGCCAAATTTGATATAAACCGGAGCGAGAACCCGAATGATTTCCGGGATTTCGTAGTAGCGCAGGAAACCGCCGAAATTATCCGGAACCTCCACATACAAATCAATCGGAATATCAATGGCCTGACGGATTGCTGCAAGCTTTGCGAGCGGTAATGCAGAAGGTACATTATACGTATCTGCTCCGATATCCTGCATCAGTTTTACTGAAACAGGGTTCGCTGAGCCCATTTGCACAGATACCTTTACAACGAAGTCTTCCGGAAGCTGGCCTTTTTTCTTCATCTCCTTTGTTAAGAGAAGAAGTCCCTCATCAGCTACAAGTGCTCCTCTTAAGCCCAGTTCAGCACCGCGCTTTAAATCCTCCATAGCATAAACAAGCTGATCCGCTCCCTCGTGGCGAAGCGCCTGTGATTTCCCCCCCGCTGTAAACGGGGCTGCACTGATATCCCAAGTGCCTCTTGGACCAACAAATAAGCTTAGCTCCATTCCCCGTTCTGCTGTCAGTTCGCACATTTCTTTGATTTCCTCATCAGTCTGGAGCATAATGCCGCTTCCCTGAGAGACACGGTGTATCGTCAAGCCGAGCCGGTCAATTTCTTCAAGCGTAGCTTTTAATGCTTCAGGTCCTTCAACACTCGGAATTTCCACACGGTATTGGGCACCGTCCGGGAATCTTTTTGCGGAAGTGGGCAATTCTCGAAAATCACTGGATGGATAGCCTAATTGTTCAAGCAGTTCGCGGGATTCTTTCATAATTGAACGCCTTCTTTCGTTTCGATGATTTTTAATAGATTACGAACATTTTCACGCAAATTTGCAGGATATACATCAAACGGTGCACGATGGCCTGCTGCTGTATCAAACCAGCGCTGATGAACTGCTTCTTTCATGGATGTGAAAAAGGTCGGACAATACGTGTAAACATCCATCAGGCTGGAAATCTGCAGGTGACTGCTCTGGGCTTTAGCCAGATCCCCTCTTTGATAAGATTCATATAAATCCACCGAGACCTCAGGTGCAAATACTGCGCTGCCATTGATGCTGCCAGCTGCGCCAATCATCAGGGCAGGGAGCATGTGCTCGTCAAAGGCTGAAAAAACCAGGAAATCAGGACGGACTTTTTTCACTTCTGTCATTACCTGGCGAATATGGCCAAAATCACCGATCGTTTCTTTAATTCCAGATATATTCTGATAGTCTTTGGCCAATTTTATGATTAGCTCAACCGGCAAGTTTTGGCCGGTTAATTGCGGAATATTGTAAATAAACACAGGCAGCTCTGTACGGCTGGCAACAGTTGAATAGAAGCGATAAAGCTGATCATCTGAAAGCTTCCAATAATAAGGGCTGACAACCAGTACCCCATCTGCTCCCAGTTCCTCTGCATAAGAAGTCAGTTCAAGGACTTCCTTAAGAGCCGTATGTCCTACACCAACCATTACTTTTACACGTCCGTGAATATGCTTAATCATTTCCCTTACGTACAGCTTCCGCTCTTCAATGGAAAGAGAAGAAAATTCACCCGAGCTGCCCATCAGCAATATTCCATGAATATTCTGTGAAATCAGCTTATCAAGATACCTTCTATTCAGCTCCAAATCCAAATTTCCCGCTTCATCAAATAATGTGACAACCGGGGGGATAATACCATGAAAGCTCATCTTTATTCCTCCTCACTTACCATTCGGCGATGCTGCCATCTTCATGGCGCCAAATAGGGTTTTTCCAATCATGTCCGGCTTCAGCTGCCTGCTTTACTTTTTCCTCGTTAATCTCTATACCGAGTCCAGGCTGATCCGGAATGTTTACATAGCCATCTTTATAGGCGAATACGCCAGGATTATTAATATAATCGAGAATGTCCATCCCCTGGTTATAGTGAATGCCAAGGCTTTGTTCCTGGATGATAAAATTTGGAGTGGAGGCATCCAAATGCACCGAAGATGCCAGTGTCATTGGTCCAAGAGGACAATGCGGCGCAATCGACACATCATACGCCTCTGCCATTGCGGCAATTTTCTTTCCCTCCAGGATGCCGCCTGTATGCGAAAGGTCAGGCTGGATAATATCCACATATCCATCCTGCAGAAGCTGCTTGAATCCCCAGCGTGTATACATCCTTTCCCCGGTGGCAATTGGACAGGTTGTATGCAGGGCAATCTCACGAAGAGCCTCATTGTTTTCCGGCAGCACCGGTTCTTCAATGAACATGGGGCGATAGGGCTCCAGCTCTTTCACCAATGTTTTGGCCATAGTTTTATGAATGCGGCCATGAAAATCAACCCCAATGCCGAAGTCCCTGCCGAGTGCCTCACGTATGGAAGCCACACGCTCAATAACCGCTTCCACTTTTGAAAAGCTGTCTATGTAGTTCATTTCTTCAGAGGCGTTCATTTTTATCGCCTGAAAGCCCTGCTCCTGCTTTTCTATTGCCGCCGCAGCAACATCAGCCGGCCGGTCCCCTCCAATCCAGGAATACACCTTAATCTTTTGGCGCGCCTTTCCGCCGAGCATTTCATAGACTGGTATATTGTAATACTTTCCTTTAATATCCCAGAGCGCCTGCTCAATCCCGGAGATCGCACTCATCAAAATCGGCCCGCCACGGTAAAAACCGCCCCGATACAATGTTTGCCATATATCTTCGATGTCATTAGGATTGCGGCCAATAATATAGTCTGATAGTTCATTAACAGCTGCCTTCACTGTTTCAGCGCGCCCTTCGACAACAGGCTCTCCCCAGCCTGAAATGCCTTCATCTGTCTCTATCTTCAAAAACAGCCAGCGCGGAGGAACTTTATATAATGAAAGCTTCGTAATTTTCATATGGGCACCTCACAACTTTTTTATAAAAAGGAGATTTCTAGTTTGGAAATCTCCTTTTCAGACTCTGAATGTTTTTCCTTATTCAGCCGGTTTATGAGCCTTTTATGAAAACGGTTTTAATCGCTGTATAAAATTCTTTTGCAGCTTCACCTTGTTCACGTGAGCCTGTGCTTGAGGCCTTCATTCCGCCAAATGGAGCCTGAAGCTCTACACCGGCGCTTTCCGCATTGATCCGGACGAGACCTGCTTCAATTTCATCGATGAATTCCAGAATGGAGCTGATATCGGAAGTAAAGATCGAAGCGCTCAATCCGTATTTTGTATTATTTGCCAGGTCAATGGCTTCCTCCAGATCAACGGCTCTAATAAGAGCAATCACAGGTCCGAAAATCTCTTCCTGAGCAATCGTCATGTCTGGTGTCACGTCTTCAAAAATCGCCGGTTTTACGAAGAAGCCCTTATCAAATTCGCCGCCAGTCAGTACTTCGCCGCCATGAACCAGTCTGGCACCTTCATTTTTTCCGATTTCAATGTACTTGTTAAATGTGTTGAACTGGCTTTCACTTGCACATGGTCCCATCCAAATTCCTTCTTCAAGTCCATTGCCTATAGTGATTTTTTCAGAAGCCTCAATTAACTTCTGCTTAAATTCGTTATAAACATCTGATTCTACAATTACCCTGCTTGAAGCCGTACATTTTTGTCCAGAAGAGCGGAAACCGCCGCTGATGACTGCTTCAACCGCCTGGTCAAGATTGGCATTTTTCGTGACAATCACAGGATTCTTTCCGCCCATTTCAAGCTGGAACTTGATGCCGCGGGCTGCTGCTGCTTTCGCTACACCCTGCCCGACAGTTTCTGATCCTGTAAACGTAATAGCGTTCAATTTTGGATGGTCAATCAATCCCTGGCCAATAACAGCGCCTGAGCCTGTTACAAAATTTAAGACACCTTCAGGGAAGCCGGCTTCTGCAAAGCATTCAACCACCTTTGCAGCTGTAACAGCTGCTTCACTCGCGGGTTTGAATACAACCGTATTTCCATATACAAGAGCAGGTGCGATTTTCCAGATAGGAATGGCTACAGGGAAGTTCCAGGGAGTGATAACTCCTACTACTCCAAGCGGTGCACGCTTTGTGAACATAAGGGCGTCTTTATCTGTTGATGGAATAACGTCTCCATCTTTGCGCATTCCTTCCCCTGCATAATAACGAAGAATGGCAATGCCTCGGGCAGTTTCCCCTTTGGCTTCAGGCAATGTTTTTCCCATTTCTCTTGTCATGCTTTCGGCAATTTCATCCAGTCTTGATTCAAGGATGTTTGCTGTTTGGAACAAGAGCTGGCCTCTTGCGGCCTGGCCAAGCTTACGCCATGCTTTCTTGGCATTAAAAGCTGCTTCTACAGCCCCATTCAGCTCTTCCTCCGCAGACTTTTGCACATAGCCTACCGCTTCCTTTGTAGCAGGATTAATGCTTTCAATAACATTTCCGGATGCAGATTCTATCCATTGGTTATTAATAAAGTTCCTGAATGTTTTGGTTTCAACAGTTGTTTTCATAATTGAACTCTCCTTTAAATTAAAATGTTGGGCCAATACGCCAAATTCCAAAGTCATGCTGTTTCAAGATTTCTGCTTTTGTCAATTTGCCATTTGCGACAGCCTGAATCTCCTTCATAATACGTCCGCCGACTTCTCCGACAGTCTCTTTACCGTCTACGATGGTTCCGGCATCAAGATCCATGTTTTCGTTCATGCGTTCGAACATTGGTGTATTTGTCGAGATTTTTATCACAGGGGCAATCGGCGATCCGGTAGGTGTTCCGCGTCCGCTTGTGAATAGGACAATTTGCGCTCCGCCTGCCACCATACCTGTTAACTGTTCGATATCATGCCCCGGCGTATCCATCCAGACCAGCCCTTTTTTGGTCGGTCTTTCTGCATAGTCAATCACTTCTTCCAAACGCGTGGTGCCCGACTTTGTTGCAGCTCCTAGCGACTTTTCTTCAAGAGAGCTTAGGCCGCCTTCAATGTTGCCCGGGCTTGGATTGCCGGTACGGATATCAACACCCATTTGAATGGAGCGGTTCTCCATCATTTTAATGACGGCATATGCTTTTTTAGCAACCGAGTCATTCGCTGCCCGATTGGCAAGCAAATGCTCTGCACCAATTAGTTCGGTTGTTTCAGCTAAAATGGCGGTGCCTCCCTGTTCAACCAGCATGTCGCTTGTTCGCCCAACAGCCGGGTTTGCCGAAAGGCCTGAACATGCATCAGAACCCCCGCATTCTGTACCGACTATCAATTCGCTGAAATCACATAGCTCACGCTGCACCATGGATGCATCCTGTACCATTTTCACAGCAATTTTTGCTGCTTCGGCAATCGTTTGAAGCGTTCCGCCATGTTCCTGTATGGATACAGTCTCAACCGGCTTGCCGCATTTAGCTATTTCATCACCAATACGGTGTGCCTGATGGGTTTCACACCCTAGGCCGAGGACGATCACACCGTAAACATTGGGGTTCATTCCCAGTCCGGCATAGGTTCTCGCTGTCTGGTCATAATCGGTTCCAACCTGCGCGCAGCCATGCTGATGGATGAATGTAACAGTTCCGCTGACCAGCTCCGTCACCCGCTGTGCCGTTTGCGTCGCGCAAGTAATAGTAGGCAGGATCAGCACATGGTTTCTTACTCCGACACGGCCATCTGGACGGCGGTAGCCCCAAAACTGAAGCTTTTCATTGAACAATCTTGTCACCCCTTCCTCTTTTGCCTTCAAGATTATGAACATGCACATGTTCTCCGGCATCGATTGGGGCAATAGCCGCCCCAATCACCTCACCATACTTAATAATGTCATCCCCCTGGGGAATGGCCCGGACTGCAAATTTATGGCCAAATTGGATCGGCTCAAGAATACGAACTGTTTTTTCGATGCCATCTGCTTTGACCATCACTTCCGCTCCCGCAGGTATATCTGATAGAGCTACAGCCACACTGTCTCTTTCATTTAAAAAAAGTGTTTTGTACTCACTCATTTCCTCACCCCTTGGCGGCTTGCTCCACTTTTTCACTTTGGACAACCGGGTTATTCAGGATTCCTATACCAGGAATTTCGATTTCAATCCGGTCATTTTCCGCTAAAGTAAATTCGTTAGGCGGTACAACGCAAGTTCCTGTAAGAAGGACGGTTCCGTCAAATATTTGGTTATCAAGCACCAGGTACTGAACCAGCTCATCCAGTGTGCGTTTTAACTGGCTGACTTGAGCATCTCCAAAAAATACAAGCTCTTCATCCCGGTAGATGCGGCAGATAATCTGAAATTCATAAGGATCTGAAACAGTCTCCGCCAATACAATAGCCGGCCCAATGGAGCAGGAGTTCTTCCAAACCTTTGCCTGCGGGAGGTACAGCGGATTTTCCCCTTCTATATCCCGGCAGCTCATATCATTTCCGGCTGTATAGCCAAGCACATTACCATCTTTATCAATGACAAGCCCCAGCTCCGGCTCCGGGATTTGCCAGTTGGAATCGGACCTTAGATATACAGGATCATTCGGACCTACCGTTCTCGCTGATGTTGATTTAAAGAAAATTTCCGGCCTCACTGCATCATAGACTTTGTCATAAAATGTTTCACGATCGAGCTTCCCTTGTGTAGCTTCATAATTTCGCGCTTCCCTGCTTTTCTTGTATGTCACGCCGGACGCCCAAACTTCTGGAGCATCAATCGGTGTGGTTAACCTGAGGCCTTCAAGAGGCTGTTTATCTGATTCCTCAGCAACTTGTTTTACAATATCAAACGCTGTTCTGTTTTCTTCACGTGCTTTGGCTATCAATGACATAAAGTCGCTGAATGGAAGGTCTGCCACTTCGTTTTCATTTGTTACACCTGCCAATTGTTTTTCGTTTCCCTTTAGGTAGCGAATAATTCTCATTTTTCTCTCCTCCTGAATGACTATTATTTATGTTTTAAATCTTCAATTAATTCAATGTGTATTTAAGCTACATTCTAAGTGGTAGGGAGAATCCCTCTAAGGATGCTCCCAGCAGAATATTTTGATTTAAATTTTTTGGTACTCATACCCAAGGTCCTGCGATATGCTGGTGCTGCACTCTTTCAGGAGTCCCACGTGGTATTCACGGACTTCATCCGTTACTTTCGAAGCAGGCATGGACATGCTGATCCCTGCTATTACCTCACCGGAATAGTCTTTAATCGGAACTGCATAACAGACAATGCCCGGTTCGTTTTCTTCATTATCCACTGAATAGCCTGCCTCGCGGACATGAGCGATCTCCAAGAGTAACTCCTCTTTTGAAGAGATTGATTTTGGAGTCTGTTTTGTGTACTGATAGTTTTCAAGAAACTGATCCAGTTCGGCATCTGTTTTTGTTGAGATGAGCGATTTGCCTACCGCACTTGTATGAACGGGAACCCTGCGTCCGATGCGGGAGTAAAGAACGGTAACTCCGCTTCCTTCAACCTTATCGATATAAACACCTTCCTGCCCATCGAGAATAACCAGATGAACCGTTAAGTTTGTCATCGCGGATAGCCTTTCAAGATGCTTTCTGGCTACTTTCCGCAGATCAAGATTACTCAGGACCATGTTGCCCCGTTCGAAAAGCTTTAGCCCCAGACGATATTTTCCATTTTCCTCATTTTGAGAAATGTATCTCTGTTCCTGCAAAGTCTTTAGCAGCGAATGAACCGTGCTTTTATGAAGATTCATTCTTTTGCTTATTTCTGTGATGGATAATTCTCTATCCCGCTCGTCAAATAAATCCATAATTTTCAATGCACGTTCAACTGATTGGATAATAGGCATTTTTGCTCACTCTCCTAGTTCTATTTAGCCTAATTTTACAGGAATTTTGACGAGCTTGCCTCTTTAATTTGCAACAGTACCTGTCTCTTGAAGCAAAACATCTGTCTCATAATCCAGAACTGCATCCTCGGCTACGGCCAGCGGAACCACCCCGTTTGCAGCATCCGTATGGCCGTACATGCGATTGCTTGCTGCAACCAGCTTCTGGCGTGCCTTCATTCGCTGCTTTCTCTCCTCTGCAAGAGACTGGCGATCTGCTTTTAAGCTGTCAGTAAAGGAATGGACAACCTCCCCTGCGAAAAGCCGGGATTTGTCTACAAAATCAATGCGGCGTCCCCTCAGCTGAAGATGTACAACATCACCTGTCTGAAGGAAGCCAATGCCGCCGCCCTCGTATCCTTCCGGGGTCATATGTCCAATCGCAGCACCGTATGTAACACCCGAATAACGCCCGTCACTGATAATGGTTGCAAGCTTTTTCATGACCCGGTTGGCATTAATATGCTGCATCGGTGTAAACATCTCCGGCATTCCAAAGGCTACAGGACCCTGACCGGCAATGACAACTGAAATTTTCAATATGCCTTTTTCAGCCATTTCATCAAATAGCTTTTCGTATTTTTCTTCTTTTAATAGTTCCCATTCCGCCCTGTTGTTATATTTCAGTGTTTCCAGCAGGAGGTTATGGTCAAATAGCTTATCCTTTTTAATATCGTTAAGCAGATTCGAGTCAAGAAGGCTTCTGTTTGCATCATCTTCATTTTCAAAGTAAAGAACAAATGCCAGTTTATCATCAAATTGATCAAGCTGCGGCGTCGGCATCCCGCTGATTTTTACCACTGCGCTTTCAAAGAAATTGCCCTGCAGAACATCCACTCCGCTAAATGCCCTGCGCGGTGCTTCAGCAGATAAGATAACAGGATTTTCTTTTACATTTAATGCCTGGAGGCTTCTTGTGATGGCGAGACGCTCTCTCCAGGTTCTGGCTGCAACTGTCGGCGCATCCTGATCCATCGGTACACCATGTTCAAGTAATTCGTAAAAAAGAGTTTCCATTCCCCTGCTCGTTCCGCTGCAGCACTGCATAGCGAGCGAATAAATATCACGGCCTTCTGTCAGGCTATAGTCGAACAAATCCGGAATTGGATGCTCATGATGGATGCGGTCCAAATCCCATAGACTAAACTTGTATCCGCCATAGAGCATGCCTGCAACAATATGCATCATCAGATTAGTGGAACCGCCGGATGCACTATGAATGCGGACCGCATTTCTGATATTGGCAGCCACAATATTGGAAACGCCATACTTTTCTTCATTAATCATGGTGGCAAAGCTATCAAGAACTGAATTGATCTGCCTTTGAGTCGGCGGATCTGTCAGCAGCTCCACCGCCGGATGAACAAGGCCCAGTCCAGCCACAAGATGTCTGGAACTATTTCCGGTTCCATTAAAGGCACAAACCCCTCCCTGACCGTCGCATGTCGCAACTGCCAGCCTCATCTCAAAATACTTATGCTGTTCCTTTGTTAGGATGCCCCTCTCATAGGCACGCTCGAAAACGCCCTGGAAGGCTGTATTGGATGAACACTGCAGGATATATGCCATTGTGTCACGTAAATCGGCAGCCACATCAGCTGCACCATCTGCCTCTGCTTTTTTCGCCAATTCTTCGAGCTCTGCGATGACATCATCAGGGATTGAGCCTCCTTCGAGCACATGAGCAGGCGCAAAGGTTGCAAAAAACGGAGCTTCACCGCGGCTGCGTCTTACCCGGTCGACATGTGCCAGCGCACTGACAACGCCCAGCGGCTGTTTATCACACCCTTGAATGACGAACGCACCGTGATAACTATGTGCCTCAAGCTGATTAACCACCATTTGGGCAACCGCATTCCTGCTTTGCAGGGAATAGCTCATCCCCTGATTGCTTTGGGCAGTGCCGTCACACATAACCGGTGTGGAAAAATAAAAAGGAACTCCTCCGTTTTGCCAAATGCGGATGGCCGCACGCGCAGAGGTTTGATAGTCCATAATGTGTGCAGGATGGTCAGATGAACCTCCGATAATGGCAATTCGCGGAGCATTTACTTCCAGGCGGTTGTAAATTTCCTCGAGTGTCCAATCCGGCTTTCCGCCTTCATAGGAGGAGCCGAGTGTCTGTTTGGCGCGGTCCAAAAGTCCGGCTACCGTAATCGGTTCATTCGCTTTTCCCTGCACATTGTCACGGTATGGATTTACAGGATTATCTATAAGCGGGTATAAATGTGTCATATGAACACTCCTTATCTATCAATCTGCAAGTTTTCTGCAGAGACTCTTCGAATTAATTGAGCACTAATTCCCTGGGCTCGGACATAACTTCTAAATGGCTGTTTTGTTTCGCTTCCTCAATCAGACTCTCAGAGATCCAGATCTCTCCGATATCCAATGTATTCTTGATTCGAACAGCTTTTACCTTGTTTAAATCAAAGGCATTGCAGGTTTTAATCGCAGCCTTGACAGCCAGCTCTTTTGTTTCTAGCACCATAGGAAGCTTAATCACTTCTATCACTGTACTGGTCAATGCATTTGCATAGCCTTTTTCCCATATAATTTCATCCACTACAGCTTTGGTGGTCATATCTGCCATCCCAATGCCATTTGCGTTTCCATGCGTTTTTTCGGTCAGCCCCAGGACAACTGTTCTTTTTATATCCGGTCCGCCAGAGGCATACGGCGTGGCAAAGTTACCCGTAATATTCGGGTCCATCCCATCGCCGGAAATATCTTTTCCAAGCTCATCGACAATCAGCACATCGAACTCATCAAAATGGATTTTGGGCATCAAGGACTTTGCTTCCTTTAACAGCTCCGGCTCGGCTGTTTCCAGGTCCTCCGCCGGTACAGCAATAACTTTTGCTACTTTGTCATAAGCATTCTCAAGCGATGCCAATCCGAAAATGATTGGCGCTTTCGCTAAAGAAATTTTGGCCATTTCCGGCACATGCTCTGCCATATATTTAAAGCTATAGGCATGGGCAGCTTCCGCTCCTTTTTGCTTTCCGAGCCCGATTGTAATCATTTTCATGAGCCCGCTTTCGACTGGTCCGCGGAATGCTGTATGTGGCTTAATCCGGTTAATGACGACAATTTTGTCAGCTTCATAGGCATTTCGGTCAATGTAGACCGGAAGCCCATTTGGAAGTTTGCCAATTTGGACAACCTCCATAGAAGATTTAACAGGAGCCTCTACAGCTTCCTCCGTCACGCCAAGCTGGTGCAGCACATCAATCTGGCCTTCAGCTGTAGCACCGCCATGGCTTCCCATTGCCGGAACTATAAAGGGATGCCCGCCAACACGTCTAATTTCCCTGACGGTTTCCCGCACCAGAACAGGCAATTCAGCCAGCCCCCTGCTTCCTACTGCAATAGCAACGGAATCACCGTCATTTATTTTGGCCAGCACATTGGTTTCATTTAGGGTTTTCCGCACCTCAGCCGCCACATCTTCCAGTTGGGGTGCGGTAAATTTCTGTCTTACTTTCACCATTTTGGGAAGGGGGATATCTTTTAAAATTTCATTAATAATGTCCATTATCATTACTCCTTCATCAATTCAGCCATGCAAGCGGAACTGTAATAATTTCCGGGAATAGGATCAATAGAAGCAGCACAATGACATGAACGAGCAAGAATGGCCAAATTCCTTTCGTTAGGTCCACCAGGTTAATCTTACTAATACCACAGCCCACGTATAACACCGTGCCAACCGGAGGAGTGATTAATCCAATACACAAGTTGATTACCATAACAATTCCAAAATAAACTGGATCAATTCCGGCCATTTTAACAAGCGGCAGCAAAACCGGTGTAAAAATCAGGATAGCAGGTGTCAGATCCATTACCAGGCCAATCAATAATAGGAATATCATTATGACTATCATTAACAGCAGAGGGCTGCTGACAAGAGAACCCATGTAACCCGCAATCTCTGCAGGGACATTTGCGACGGTAATAAGCCAAGCTGATACCATGGCAGCAGCAGCCACAAACATCACAACACTCGTTGTTTTTGCCGAAGCGATTAAAACCTGATACAGCTCTTCCAGCTTCAGTTCACGGTAAATGAATAAGCCAACAAACAAGGCATAAAAGGCAGCTACCACCGCAGCCTCAGTTGGGGTAAAAACACCGCCCCGCAGACCGCCAATAATAATAACCGGGAGCATCAGTGCAAAACTGGCCTGCTGGATCGCCTTCAGGATTTCTTTAGCTGATTTCCTTGGCGGCAGTTCACTTGTATCCTTCCTTGACATAAAGAACCAGCCAATCATGAGCCCCACTCCCATCATAATTCCAGGAATGATGCCGCCCATGAATAAATCTGTAATGGATACTCCGGCGGTTACTCCGAATAATATCATCGGAATGCTTGGCGGTATAACAGGGGCTATAATACCGGATGCACAGATGATGCCGGTTGAGGTGTTTACGTTGTATCCTTTGGCAATCATCATGGGAATTAAAATCGCCCCAAGCGCCGCTGTATCCGCAACAGCCGAACCCGATAATCCTGCAAAAAGAATGCTGGCAATAATGGCTACAAAGCCAAGGCCTCCACGAATGTGCCCGACCAGAGCCATGGAAAAGTCTACAATCCGCTTGGAGATCCCTCCTGCATTCATCAGTTCACCAGCTAGAACAAAAAAGGGAATGGCCATTAATGAAAAGTTGTTAGCTCCATTGATCAAATTCTGGGCAACAATTTGGCTATCGAACGTACCCATGGCAAACATCAGCATAACCGCGCTGGCAAGCAGGGCAAATGCAATCGGCACCCCTAATGTCAGCGAGCCAAACAGTGACCCTAAAAAAACTCCAATCATATCGGATTTCTCCCTCCTCTCCTATACCGTTATTTAGCAATGATCCTTTCTTCCTGGTCAGGGTCAGCTTCTGCTGGAACATCTTGTGAGGATTGGATAATGGTCAGGTTATCAGATGCTCCCCGTATAGCCTTAAAAAGGCTTGCAATTATGATCAACATCATCCATATGCTGGATATAACTCCTATTCCATATAAAAAGGAAAGGGGCATGCCTGTTGCTGGTCCAGTACTGTTCATATTGAGAAGCGTCATTTTCCAGCTTCCCTCCAAGATCAGCCAAAGCAAATAAAGAACGATTGCATTACTGATTAGAAAGGCAACTTTCTGAAGTCCCTTTGGCAGTGCATTGACAACAATGTCCACGCCAAGGTGCATTTTATCCTTTAGTGCAGCAATGGCTCCCAGGAAGACCATCCAGACAAAAAAGTAGCGTGACATTTCTTCTGACCAGGTGAGACCAGAATTAAAAACATATCTCAAAACAACATTTCCAAAGACGGAGAGGGACATGGCTGCCAGTGAAAAGGCAATCGCGATGTTTAATAGTATGGTAGAAAAAGAGTTAATTTTGCTAAACACAGCTTTCTCCTCCCTGCAATTTTAGCTTGGAGGAATAAAGAGGTTTTTATCCTCCAAGCTTATGCTAGTTACTCTGCTTCCGCACGGATGCGGTCAGCTAAGTCCTTCGCCCATTCAAATTCACTGTAGATCTTTTCATATAAAGGCTGTGCTGCTTCTTCCATCTCTGCTGAGAACTTTTCTGAAGGAGCTGTAAACTTTAATCCATTTTCTTCGAGAAATTTCTTATCTTCTTCATAGCTCTTTTCAAGGAGTTCAAATTCATAATCTGCTGCTTCCTTTGACGCCTTTTCGATAATTTTCTGCTGCTCTTCCGTCAGACCGTTCCAAAAATTACTGTTGATGATATACAAGTTAGGGCTGAACATATGCTTTGATTCCAGAATATCGCTTTGTACTTCATACCAGCCGGATGCCCGGACTGTAGCAATTGGGTTGTCCTGGCCATCTACCACTTTTTGCTCCATCGCTGTAAATACTTCAGAGATTGGGAGGGGTGTCACATTGGCACCAAGTAATTTTCCCAGTTCAATATAGTTCGGTATATTCGGCATTCTAAGACGGAGTCCATCAAGATCTTCTAAACTATCAATCGTTTTGTTTGAGGAAATCATTCTAAATCCATTTGCACTCCAGGCAAGGGGCTTTACACCATGCTCAGATTCAAGATCTTCTGTCAATTCGTCGCCAATCGGCCCATTCAAAACCTTTTGGGCATGGTCGAAATTTTTAAATAAAAATGGCCATTCCGGGGCGGCCATTTTCGGAATATCCGCCTGCATAATCAAACCCGGAATTCCCATTTCAATGGTTCCGTTGCGGACACCATCATAGAATTCCTTCTCGGCACCCAATGTACTGTTCGGGTAAAGCTGAACTTCCAGCTCGCCGTTAGTCTCTTCTTCTACGATTGTTTTAAACTTTTCTTTCAATGCTACGTTTTGGGGATGGTCCTCAGCAAAGTAATGAGCTACCTTAATGACCTTTTTCTTTTCTCCTCCTCCTGCTTCCTCGCCGCCACAGCCTGTGAGGAATAAGAAGCTTGCAAGCGCAGTGACTGCCAATCCATATAACTTCTTGTTTTTCATCTTCATCTCCCCTTCATTCGTTTTGCTGCAACTATCTAAAGCTGTTAAATGTTCTACAATATAAAACAGAGTTTTGTAATATATACAAAAAGGAAACAGCTATTTCTTTATGAAAATGCTGTTTAATACCTGCAATGCACTGACTTGCCCATTTATAAGAACAGCAGGGAAATCTGCGGAACGACGATAATAAGCAGCAGTGTAATAACCATGGCAAAGAAAAACGGCACAATTGCCTTGGATAACTGTTCCAGTGACAGCCCTGAAATCCCAGCACCCACAAACAGGTTTACACCAAGCGGCGGTGTTATGAACCCAATTGCCAGGTTAACGATCATAATAATCCCGAAGTGAATCGGATCGTATCCAATTTGAATGGCAACTGGCAGGAGGATTGGCGTTAAAATGATGATTGCTGCAATCGTGTCCATAAAACACCCTACAATTAAGAGCAATAACGTAATGAGCATCATGATGATAAGCGGTTCGCTCGAGATGGATATCATAGCTTCAGCAATTTGATTTGGTATTTGTTCAAGTGTCAGTAACCGTCCAAATGCTGTAGCAGCTCCAACAATAACCAGAACTGATGCAGTCGTTAAGGCAGAATCAACAAATATCTGCGGCAAATCTTTGAGCTTCAATTCTTTATATACAAACACACTGACGATTAAGCCGAAAACAACAGCAACAACTGCTGCTTCTGTTGGTGTAAAGATACCGCCATATATGCCCCCTAAAATAACAATCGGGATCATGAGCGCCCATTTAGCCTGCCAAAGAGCTGTTAGGATGCCTTTTAATGTTGTTTCTTGATTTGAACCCGTGTAACCCATTTTTTTAGAGTGGATATAAGAATAAACCATTAATCCAATTCCCACTAATATCCCAGGAATGATTCCGGCAATAAACATATCCCCGATTGAAACACTCCCGGAAACACCGTATATAACCATTGGAATACTCGGTGGAATGATGACGCCAATTGACCCCGCTGCTGCAACAACTGCAGTTGCAAAACGTTTATCGTAGCCTTTTTGAACCATTGCCGGTATCATAATTCCCCCGATTGCTGCAACGGTTGCCGGACCGGAACCGGATATAGCTGCAAAGAACATACAGGTGATGATGGTTGCCATCGCAATCCCGCCTGTTTTATTGCCAACCATTGAATCAGCTACATTAAACAGGCGTTTGGATATTCCGCCCTTCCCCATAATTTCGCCGGCGATAATAAAGTATGGAACAGCCAGCAGCGGAAAAGAGTCAACTGAGTTGGTTAATTCTTTCATCAGGAATTCCACTGGCATGCTGCCGGTATATAAAATGGTGAATAATACAGCCAATCCGATTGCGATTCCTATTGGAACAGTTAAAAATAGAAATGCGGCAAATGAACCAAATAATACCCCCGCCATTCAGATCCTACCCCCTTTAAAGTCTAGATCACATTTATATTTTGTTCGGCATCTTTTGGCAGTACATGTGTTTTATCAAAGTTTTTAATCGATATAATATTGCCGATTATATTTTGAATCAGGCGGATGCCCGCAAGCCCCATGCCAACTGGTGGAGCAAGGTATACAATGCCTGTCGGAATTTGAAGTGCAGGTGTTGTCTGTCCAAACATCAGCAGCTGGGATGCAATACCGTAGCCATAGAACACTACATATACACAGAATACTAAAAAGAGGATATTAGAGATGAGTGAAAAATAGATTTTTGTTTTATCTTTAAAAAGAATAAGTGCTGCATCCACTTTAATATGGCGATGATGCTTGACAGCATAGCTGATACCGATATAGATAAGCCAGATAAAGCAGTACCGCGCAAGCTCTTCTGACCATGACAGTGAATTTGACATCACATAGCGCATAAAAACCTGTATGAAAATGACAGCAACCATGATAGCCGATAAAACGAATAGTATGTATTTCTCAAAGTTATCATCCAGCCACCTTAGTACTTTAAGCAAACTGATCGCCTCCCTCTTTCAGAAGCGGCCGGCCATCAGGGGACAACCGGCTGCTCGTTTTATATTTATTTTGCCTTATCAATTTCAGCAAAGAACTCGTCTACAATTTCAGCTCCGATTTTCTCTTTGTATTTATCAATAACCGGCTTCACAGCTTCCTGGAACTTCTCAAATTCACCCTCTTTGATTTCTGTAAAAGTCATTTCTTTCTTTAGCGTTTCAAGTGACTCGTCGGCAACCTCGCGTGTGCGCTCACGGTTAAACTTACCTGCTTCTATTGCTGCTTTCGAGATGATATCCTGCTGTTCTGCAGAAAGCTCTTCCCAAACCTTTTTGCTGAATAAGAAAATAAAAGGTGTGTACACATGATTTGTATTGGAAACATGTTTTTGAACTTCAGGATATTTACTTAATAAAATCGTTGGATATGGGTTTTCCTGTCCGTCGATTGTCCCCTGCTGTAATGCTGTGAATAATTCTGTGAATGCCATTGGAGTTGGGTTTGCACCAAGAGCTTTCCAGGCATCTAAATGGATTTCATTTTCCATGGTGCGGATCTTCAATCCTTTAACATCCTCCATACCTGCAACTGGTTTTACATCATTTGTTAAGTTACGGAAACCATTTTCCCACCAGGCCAAACCAACTAATCCCTGCTGATCAACCATCTCAAGCATCTTATCTCCAAAAGGGCCATCCAATACCTTATCTACCACTTCTTCATTCGGAACCGTGAACGGAAGATCGAAAACACCATACGCCGGAATAAAGTTTACAAGCGGTGAAGTAGATGGAATGGTTGCATCAAGCGTACCGAACTGAAGCATTTCAATCGCTGACCGGTCATCGGCAATCTGGCCGGAATGATAGACTTCCACTGTTAAATCATCTGACTCTGCTTCAACCAGCTCTTTAAATTTCAAGGATGCCTCATATTCCGGATGCTTGTCATTGACCCCAATACTAACTTTGATTGTCCGCTTTCCCCCTTCTCCACTGGCACTATCAGATCCTTTTTCAGTAGCACCGGTCGAGTTTGATCCACCTCCGCATGCTGCCAATACCATCGTACTGAACATAAGAATACTCAAAAATAAAATAGACAACTTCTTCATCAATCTTCCCCCTCAATATTTTTAAAAATGATAGTACTCTATGTTTGCGCTATCATTGGAAGTTCATAAACGCCGTTCGAATTAATAAAACGCTTTCAAAACACTTCGAAAATTTTGTAAGTCTATCACCCCTTTATGCATTTTGTTTTACATTATAAAACTCTGTTCTGTATTTATGAACATATTTGTATTTTAACGTCAGCTTATTTTATTTGTCAAACTATTTTTTATATTCTAAAATGAACGTGTATTTAAAACTATTTCAATAAAGTGGTTAGAATATATGATGCTATGAAGCATTAAAGGGGAAAAGGATTTAATGATATACTGAAAAAACATTTTTAATGAAGAATTTTCGGCGTTTTTATACTTGGCCATTCTCTGAAAATCAACTTTCAGCTTTTATTCTGCACAAAAAAGCCAATGCCGGTCTCTCTGCCGGCATTGGCTTCTTATCTCCTGGTATTAATCCTCAGGCAAAATCAATTTTGACCGCAAGTATGCGTTAATAAACTGATCCAGGTCACCGTCCATAACTCCCTGGACATTACCTGACTCCGTGTTGGTACGGTGGTCTTTCACCATGGAGTATGGGTGGAAAACATAAGAACGGATTTGGCTTCCCCAGCCGATGTCTTTTTGCTCACCGCGGATTTCAGCCAATTCTGCTTCCTGCTCCTCGATTTTCTTTTGATAAAGCTTTGCTTGGAGCATCTTCATGGCACGTTCCCGGTTTTTGATCTGGGAACGCTCTGTCTGGCAGGTTACCACGACATTTGTCGGCAAGTGGGTGATACGGACAGCAGAGTCAGTTGTGTTGATATGCTGACCGCCGGCACCGCTTGCACGGTATGTGTCAATTTTGAGATCTTCTGTTCGGATATCAATTTCAATTTCATCATTGAATTCCGGCATGACTTCACAGGAAACAAATGAAGTATGGCGGCGTCCTGATGAATCAAATGGAGAGATCCTTACAAGACGGTGCACGCCTTTTTCTGCCTTCAAGTAGCCATACGCATTATGCCCCTTGATGCTAAGCGTAACACTCTTGATCCCCGCTTCATCCCCCGGCAGATAATCAAGGGTTTCCACCTTAAAGCCTTTCTTTTCAGCCCAGCGCGTGTACATGCGAAGCAGCATACTGCCCCAGTCCTGTGACTCCGTTCCGCCTGCACCTGGATGCAGTTCAAGAATGGCATTGTTTTTATCATATTCTTCGCTTAAAAGAAGCTGAAGCTCGAAATCATTCAGGCGCTTCACTAAGTCCTTAAGCTCTTCCTCAAGCTCAGCCTGCAATTCTGCGTCGCTCTCTTCTTTTACCAGCTCATAAGTTAATTCCAGATTCTCAAAGGCTTCGTATAAATTGTGGAATTCCACTACCTGGTCCTTCAGTGAGTTTGATTCACTGATAACAACCTGTGCTGCCTGCTGGTCATCCCAAAATCCGGGCTGCAGCATGACATCGTCAAGCTCAGCGATGCGTGCCTCTTTGTTTTCTAAGTCAAAGAGACCCCCTAAAGTCCGCTAAAATCTTAGCTGTTTTTTCAAGTTCATTCCGAATATCTGCTAATTCCATTTTGGTCACCTCAAAAAATATTTTTTCCTATTATAGCGTGATTTTCTGTAAAAGCCTATGCCAGGCTTTTTCCAAAGAGAGGAGCCGGCAAAGATGTTGCCGGCTCTTGTGGTTTATTTCTCTGCACCACAGCAGTTTTTATACTTTTTGCCGCTTCCGCAGATACATGGATCATTGCGTCCAACATCCATCTGCTTGACGACAGGTTTTTTCTTAACCTTTTCACCGTCTTCTTTTGGGTTGACGGCCTGTCCTTTGGCCACTTCCTGGCGCTCAAGGTTGTTGCGGATTTCAGCTTTCATGATGTACTTGGCTACATCCTCTTCAATGGATGCAATCATGTTTTCAAACATGGCAAAGCCTTCTGCCTGGTACTCGCGAAGCGGATCGGTCTGGCCATAGGCGCGCAGATGGATTCCCTGGCGAAGCTGATCCATTGCGTCGATGTGATCCATCCACTTGGAGTCAACGGCCCGAAGCACGATGACCTTTTCAAATTCACGCATTTGTTCAGGGCTAAGCATTTCTTCTTTTTCATCATAGCGTTCTTTCACCTTGGCAAAAATGGTTTCGGCGATTTCCTCCGTATCTTTGCCGCGGATGTCATTTATAGTAAGGTCACCTTCATTAAGAAGGTTTCCATTTACATAGTCAATGATCCCCTGCAGGTTCCAGTTATCCTCATCTTCATGTCGAGGTGCATATCCTTCTATATTGCGCTGGATGCTGGTCATGATCATCTTTTCAACAATCTCTCTCAAGTTCTCAGACTCTAGAACTTCGTTTCGCTGACCGTAAAGAATCTCACGCTGCTGACGAAGAACATCGTCATAGGAAAGCAGCTGCTTACGGGCATCGAAGTTGTTGCCCTCAACGCGTTTTTGCGCAGATTCAACAGCTCTTGAAACCATCTTACTCTGGATTGGCTGAGAGTCATCCATACCCAGACGTTCCATCATCGATTTCATATTGTCAGAACCGAAACGGCGCATCAATTCATCTTCCATAGAAAGGTAGAATTGCGTGACACCCGGGTCTCCCTGACGTCCGGAACGTCCGCGGAGCTGGTTATCAATACGTCTGCTTTCATGACGCTCTGTCCCAATAACACAAAGACCGCCTATTTCTTTAACACCTTCACCGAGCTTAATGTCCGTACCGCGTCCTGCCATGTTAGTGGCAATCGTTACAGAACCCTGTTTACCTGCGTCAGCAATAATTTCAGCTTCACGGCCATGGTTCTTCGCATTCAGGACGTTATGAGGAACACCTTTTTTGCTCAGGTATTTTGAAATGATTTCAGATGTTTCAATCGCAACTGTACCGACAAGCACAGGCTGTCCTTTTTTGTGGCGCTCGGCAATATCTTCTACTACCGCACGGAATTTGCCATCCATTGTGGCATAAATTAAATCCGGCCGGTCATCACGGGCAATTGGACGGTTTGTTGGAATCACGATAACATTCATATTGTAGATATTGCGGAATTCCTCTTCTTCCGTTTTCGCTGTACCAGTCATACCTGCCAGCTTTTCGTACATACGGAAATAGTTCTGGAAGGTAATCGTTGCAAGAGTCATGCTTTCGTTCTGGATTTCCAGGCCTTCCTTCGCTTCGATTGCCTGGTGAAGCCCATCGCTGTATCGGCGGCCCTTCATCAGACGGCCGGTAAATTGGTCAACGATTACAATTTCATCGTCCTGAACAACATAATCAACATCCAGGTGCATGCTGGAATGCGCTTTTAACGCCTGTGTAATATGGTGGTTCAGTGCAACATGCGAAATGTCGAAAAGGTTATCGATTCCAAAAGCCTTCTCTGCTTTCGTCATTCCTTCTTCAGTCAGCTGCACGCCTTTTGTTTTTTCATCATACGTGTAATCTTCATCTTTTTTCAGGCGGCTGACAAACGCATTTGCCTGAATATAAAGCTGTGTAGACTTTTGGGCGGAACCGGAAATGATCAGCGGTGTACGCGCTTCGTCAATAAGGATGGAGTCAACCTCATCGATTACAGCATAGTGAAGAGGGCGCTGGACCTTCTGCTCTTTGTAAAGAACCATGTTATCGCGAAGATAATCAAATCCCAGCTCATTGTTTGTGCTATATGTGATATCAGCTGCATAGGCAGCCTGCTTTTCTTCTTTGGAAAGTCCATTCAGGTTAAGGCCAACAGTCAGTCCGAGGAATTCATAAAGCTGACCCATTTCTGTGGCGTCACGGCTTGCAAGGTATTCGTTGACTGTCACAACGTGAACGCCTTTTCCAGTTAGGGCATTGAGGTAAACCGGCATCGTTGCAGTCAGGGTTTTACCTTCACCTGTTTTCATCTCGGAGATGTTGCCGTCATGAAGGGAAATCCCCCCCATTAACTGAACCGGATAAGGGTATAAGCCAAGAACGCGCTTCGCTGCTTCACGGACAACCGCAAAGGCTTCAATCAGCAAGTCATCAACGGTTTCTCCCTTTTGGTAGCGGGCTTTGAATTCTTCCGTTTTTTCGCGCAGCTGCTCGTCCGATAATTTTTCCATATCAGATGCAAGCGCATCGATTTGTTCTGCCATTTTGGTGAGGCGTTTTAGTTCGCGTTTATTTTGATCAAACACTCTATTTAAAATCCCAAGCATTAAAAACGCTCCTTTATGTTGGATAGGACAGCTCTTTATCTTGTGCTGACCATATCTGGTTTCAAAGTTAATATCATTGCACAGGTAGTATAGATTCGCTTTTTCTCGGCAGAATCCTCCCATAAAAAATCACAATATTTCTTATTAATATTACCACTTTGAGAGGGGGGTGACAACTTATGGCGCATGCGGGCTATTCCAGATCTTTAATTTGCTGATATTCTGGTTTCGGTAAATACACTCTTCCTTTTTTTGAACCGGAATGCGGCAGTTTACTGGCTGAGATAAGTTTTTTGGCTATATTTCCTGAAGAAATTTGGAGGAATCTGCAGATGTGCCTATTTTTCAATGGAGAATCATTGTTTAGGAGGAATAAGTCCTTAATAGCTGAAACGTGAGCACTCTTGTCTTTGGATTGGCATTTGGTGCAAAACCATGTTCCATAATGGCGTTTCATTGGATATGAAGAGCAAACTCTGCAGATAACTCCTGTTTGTATATCAGATCTTGAGATTTCATAATGCTTTAGGATATCAAAATTTTTGGGGGTGTGTTCTTTTAGAAGAGAGCGGGCGATTTTCTTCATATCTTTTGGAGATAAGACTTCCTTTTTATATGCAGCCTTTATATTTTCAATACTTTTCAGAAGGAATTGAACATGAAGAACTCTTTGGTGCATTTTCGCGTGGCCTGGTGCGGTTTTAAGAATGGTAGAGGGTTTGCTGATGATGATGAAAAACTCAATCGGGATATTGATATTGCGTTTTAATAGCCATTTTTTGATTTCAGAGCATTGTACTCTGGCTTGCTCTGCCGGATTTGGATAGCCTTTGACTTCACCTTTGCGATTTGTTTGGATTAATTGGTTGAAATCAGGATCAAAATATAAAGTTCCGCCATAGTTTTTCACTTCTAAAATTAAAGCAAATGAATGGCTTAAGATTAGCGTGTCAATCTGAAAAAAATGTGTCCCGTTTGAGAGGCGCAGATCATGGAGGATTACATACTCTTTTTCCGGCAGTTTGCTTAAGTGGAAGTCAACGGCTTGCTCACCTTTATAACCTGCTAATCTCTTCGTTTGATCTGATTCGATCATGAACCTCTTTGGGTGATTTTTTGAAATTCTTTTCAGCAATGCGTGATTTTTTTGGATTCGGACAGGGATAAATCGGTCTTTTTCAATCAAAAGCAGCACTCCTTTTTGGTTATGACAATACAATTCGTGTAAGGCATCAGATTTCCCTGCTGTTTGGCCTCATTTTTGCCTCACTTTCGATGACTAAATGGGATATCAGTCTGTTGGCCAGGTATATCGGTCATATTTCCTAGTTATCGGCTTCTTTCTAGATTTATCGGTCAGTTTTTCAATTTATCGGTCAGTTCGGGAAACATCAGCATTCCCGTAAAAATAAAAAAAGAGAGCAGCAATGCTCTCCATTTTACGAATTCGATGATTCAATCAATTCAATAATAGTTTTCTCGACAGCGTCATAAATCTCGCCATAATAATTAGAAACCCGGTTTGCGCTAATGCCGTATAACTCTCCGAATTCTTTCTGGGTGAGATTTTCCTTTACAGGGGCTATTGTACTTACAAGGTATCTCAGGCCAGCTACATAGTTATCAGGCTTTTTAACCTGTTTGCCGGTTTTCTCGAGGTACTCCATCCAAAGTGAAATCCCCATGCCGATCAGCCATGGTTCCTCTTCAGCCTTTTCCATATCGTTCCGGAACATGTCGGCAACCTGCTCAGCACCCTTGGTAGGCCAGTCGAAATTGTCCATATTGGGGCCAGCCAATGATTTTGGCGTGTCATTCATTAGGTCAATGAGGAACTCAGCCGTGTATTCTTCAGGATTCTCATATCCGGATTCTTCGAAGGAATACTGAATGTAATCTGCAAACTTCGCAGCATTATCTCCCGGCAGGTCAAATATTGCAGGAAATGCCACATACTCTTCTCCATAAGGAAGCAGCATGGCAAAGGCAAAGTTCCCTTCAGTAACTTCCATATCACCAAATAGGGAGACATTGAACACCTTCCCGGTCAGACAATCCTCGATAACTGCTTTATCTTCAGTCACTTCAATTAATTTTCCAGCAGCAGCTTTACTGTCCTCCCACGACTTTAAAATGTTTTTTGTACGAGGGCGAATAACGGAAGGCAGCTTGTAATGAATGAACTCATCCATTACAGAGTCCATATCTTCAAGTTCTCCAAAAAGAATGTACCAGAAAGAGTGCACAAATTCATAGAACTCTTTTTCCTGCGGCTCAATGTCTTCAAGTATTTCCAGAAGATCCTTGAAATCCTCTTTCATGTCTTCCGCAAAATGAGTTAGTGCATAGACCCTTGCTTCCTTTTGAAGCTCAAGGACTTCGTGGTTCAATACATCCTTGATTGAAACCGCATCTCTGCTGCCGCAGCACTTTTTATATTTTTTTCCGCTCCCGCATGGGCACGGTTCGTTTCTGCTTACTTTTACTGTTGACATCTTTTAAATCTCTCCTACCAAATTCGTTTAACTCTACTATCCTAACATTTATCAGCCATTTAGGCATTAATCAAGAGGATTTTACATTTGGCAGGTTAAGGAAGCTTATTTTATTAGTTGGAATTAGCTGATTTTCCTCAATTGAGTCCTGTCGGCTTTCCAGCAGTTCAATAATAAAAAAACGGAGAGCATCACACTCTCCGCTTTCCCTTTTTCACAGTTTTTTCATATATGCCAGGACATCCAAATCAATTTTTCCCGCTTCCTGTTCGCGGGCTTCGAAATTTTCGGTA
Source organism: Cytobacillus sp. GQ23 (assembly GCF_059758675.1). Taxonomy (NCBI): domain Bacteria; kingdom Bacillati; phylum Bacillota; class Bacilli; order Caryophanales; family Bacillaceae; genus Cytobacillus; species Cytobacillus sp. GQ23. The sequence continues at coordinate 97,330 of NZ_JCAXER010000010.1, read as the reverse complement.
TGAATAAAGGCCGTTAATGCTTTGATTAGCTGTTCATCACCCTGGCCGGCCTTCAAATACTCGAGCCTGGTTAACTCCCGTACGAGCCCCTCTTTTATCTCACCTTCAATCGCCGTAATCCGTTCAGCCTTTGCCGGCGCAAAATAGAGCTGCTGCAGATGATAAATCCGGATCAGCTCGTTAATCGGCTCCGGATGATCATCAACCCTTAAGTCTATGTAGCGGTCATTAAATCCACCATATCCACCGGCTTCTTTCACTACAAGAAGAGCTGCGGATTGCTGGCCCCGGCTGTCACCGCCGGCTGCCTGGCCTGCATTCAAGGCGGCGAGCAGACGCTCAGCCAGAGTGCCGTCTGTGCTGATAAACGTCTGGCCCATAGCCTCAACCGTTGTTTCATCCACCAGGATATTTCCCTGCGCGGCAAAATGAGTCCCTACCATGCCTCCAGCCCAATCATAGCAGCCTTCTCCAGTGAATGTTGCCGGGTTGCCCATGCTATCCAGCAGTCCGACCTGACGGAGCTCTTTCTCGGGATCATCTTTCGTAATGATTTCCAGTGCTTCTTCAGCCGTTTTACCTTCTTCCATCAATTGCAATGCACGGGGTCCGTATGAAGTATTGGCGTAGGACTGTGTCGCAACGGCTCCAATACCTGCTTTTGCAAAGGGCACTACTGCACCAACGCCGAGAAATTTTGATTGAACCGCGATTCCCCATTCTTTTTCCTTCGGATCGTATCCAACGATGGAAAACGTCATATTAATTCTCCTCCTATCCTAGAACAAGTCCTCCGTATACGAGTGCACCCGCGATCACATAAGCCGGATGAACCTTAAGCCTTTCCATTAAAAAAAAGCTAACCAGCCCGATAAAGAGCGTCTGCCAGATGCCTGCACCTTCGTATGCTGAAAATAAAAAATCATATGTCATAATGCCAAGCAGAACCGCGATAACTGGCCGGATATAAGTAGTCATCCGTTTGACCCGTGGTGATTCCTTATACTTCATAAGAAGCCCGAGCAGGGTAATCATCAAGATCAGTGATGGAGCTACAGTGGCAAATACTCCAACAATGGCTCCGAGGATTCCACCCTGTTCATATCCGATATAACCAGCCATTTTTGTGGCGATCGGACCTGGCAGTGCATTGCCCATTGCCAGCATTTCACTGAATTCATTAGTTGTAAGCCAGCCATAATGGTCGACCACTTCATTTTCAACCAATGGAATGGACGCCGGGCCCCCGCCGTATCCTAGAATCCCTGGAATGAAGAATGCCAAGAAGATCTGAACGTAAATCATGCGAGATTCCTCTCCTTTTTTGCTTCATTTTTACCAGCCTTATCTTTCTTCAGGAGAGCCGCTGTCAGTAAAACAAATATGATAATCGCAGGATGAATGTTAACAAATTCAAGAAGAACTAAGCTCACGGCTACAAAAAGAAGGGTCCAGCCCCAGCCCAGCGATGATTTCGAGGACTTTTTAACAAAGTCCCAAGTCAGTGTGGCCAGCATCACGGCCACAACAGGCACGACTGCCTTTGTCATGCCGGCTACCCATGGCTGGTCTTTGAATGTATTTAATGCGGTAAGAAGAGTAATCATAAGGACAATTGTTGGTACCATCGTCGCTGCAAGAGCAGTGACCATTCCAAGTAAGCCGCCAACACGATAGCCGATATAGCCAGCCATTTTTGTGGCAATCGGGCCTGGGAGAGCGTTGCCCAGTGCCAGCACATCGCCGAATTCATCCGTATCCATCCATTTATATTTATCAACAACCTCTTTATGGACAAGCGGAATAGATGACGGACCGCCGCCATAGCCGAGAATGCCTACTCTAAAAAAAGCCATAAAGATGTCAACCTGCTTCATGATGCCTCCACCTCTTTTCGTTGTTTTCGGTACCAGGTACCTGTACCACCACTAGACCAGTTGGGTATCACTGCCTCCGTGTCCGGGAAAAGCAGATGAAGGAGCGGCTTTTGTCCGGTCCGCTCCCCTTTACCTTTTATATGGTTATTTTACGCTTATATGCGTGCGGCTTCCTCACTTTTTATTACCAGGCGGCGATTGATCCGTCTGTTCTCGATTCTGTTCCGCCTATAAGCACGCCTGTTTTCGGGTCACGCCAGATAATCTGGCCGCGGCCGAATCCGCCTGTGTCAACAGTCACCTCGATTTGATGACCTTTGCGAACCAATGCCTGAGCAATATGATTAGGGAAGTGCGGCTCCACCTGGACCTTTTTCCCTTCAATCCACTGCCACCTTGGGGCATCAAGGGCTGCCTGCGGGTTCAAGTGGAAATCAACTGTATTCATAACCACCTGCATATGGCCCTGCGGCTGCATATAGCCGCCCATCACACCGAACGGTCCAACGGCCTCGCCGTCTTTTGTCAGGAAGCCAGGGATAATCGTATGATACGTTTTTTTGCCTGGCTTCAGGGCATTATGGTGCTCCGGATCAAGAGAGAAGTCGTGCCCGCGATTCTGAAGGGCAATGCCTGTTCCCGGAACGACAAGGCCGGATCCAAAGCCCATATAATTGCTTTGAATGAAGGAAACCATATTCCCTTCACTGTCGGCTGCTGCCAGGTAAACAGTTCCCCCGCGCGGCGGCTGATATGGCTCAGGCGTTACGGCTTCTTCGCCGATTTCGCTGCGGCGGGATTCACCATACTCCTCCGAGAGCAGTTCTTCAACAGTCACTTTCATTTCCGCAGGATCTGTAATAAATGCCTTGCCGTCTGTGAAAGCTAACTTCATCGATTCAATTTGTTTGTGGTATGTATCAACCGTATCTTTATCACCGAATTCAAAGCCTTTAGCAATGTTTAACCCTAAAAGAGCTACAAGCCCCTGGCCGTTCGGCGGGATTTCCCACACATCATAACCGCGGTAATTTACGTTAATGGGATCAACCCATTCTGCCTTGTAATCAGCAAGGTCTTCCTTTGATAAAAAAGCATTGTATTTTTTTGAAAAAGCATCGATTTTATCAGCGATCTCTCCGCGGTAAAAGCTTTCTCCGCCTGTTTCGCCAATAGCTCTTAAAGTAGCAGCATGCCCTTCAGAACGCCAAACCTCGCCTGCTTCAGGTGCCCTGCCATCCGGAGCAAAAGTTTCAAACCAATGCTGGAATTCGTCGTCCGTCAGAATCTGTTTGAACTTTTTATACGCATACTTCCAGTACTTGCCGAGGATCGGCGTTAAAGGATAGCCCTTTTCCGCATAATCAACGGCAGGCTGAAGGACTTCTTTTAACGGAAGCCTGCCGAACCGCTTGGAAAGCTCAGCCCACGCTGATGGAGCACCAGGCACTGTAACCGGCATCCAGCCGTGCGTCGGCATTTTTTCGATGCCTCTTTCCTTTAGGGCTTCGATGGAAATGGACTTTGGAGCAGGGCCGCTTGCATTCAATCCATGCAGTTTCCCTTTCGTCCAGACGAGTGCAAATGCGTCGCCGCCGATTCCGTTAGAAGTCGGTTCAACCACAGTAAGAGCCGCTGCTGTGGCAATTGCTGCATCTATGGCATTTCCGCCTTTTTTCATGATATCTAATCCAGCCTGAGCTGCTAGCGGCTGAGACGTTGCGACCATGCCGTTATTTGCCATGACGGTCGTTCGCTGGGATGAATATGGATGGTGCTGGAAATCAAAATTCATGGAGGTCACCTCTGGAATTATTGGTTAGTTTCGATTATAGCAAATTATTAAACTATTAACGTTTTAATTGGATTAAAAAATTTCGGATCTTGAAATATCTGCGATGAAAGGAGCCGTACCCTTATGGCTACAGCTCCTTTTTTGAGTTTGCTTTTTATTCAACCGTAACCTTTTCAAGCATGTACAAACCTGATGGATGCATCCAGAAACCTTTGACATTGCTGCCGATGACGGCAAGGTCTTCATCATTGCGAAGGAAGACAATTGGTGCTTCTTCCATCTCAATTTTTTGGGCTTCTGCATAGAATTCAAGACGTTTCTGTTCATCTGTTTCCTGGCGGCCCTTGTCAATCAGCTCATCCACTTTCGGGTTGCTGTAGAATGAGCGGTTTCCAGGATTGCCTCGTGCGTCACTGTGGAACAGAAAGTACTGATTATAATCCGCATCTCCGGTCATGTTAGACCATCCAAGGATAAACATATCATGGTCGCCTTTTGCTGTGCCCTCAAGGTAAGCGCCCCACTCCACTACTTTGGTTTCCACTTCAATGCCAATGCCTTTTAATTGAGACTGAACGACTTCTGCCACGTCCATACGAGCTTTATTATCATTTGTCCAGATCGTTGTTTTGAAGCCGTCCGGGTAACCGGCCTCCGCTAAAAGCTGCTTCGCTTTTTCAAGGTCATATTTATAGCCTTTAAGATCAGCGTTATGACCCCAGATGGCAGGTCCCATCGGAGCTGTTGCCACTGTCCCTACATTATTATAGACACCTTTTACAATCGCTTCTGTATCAATCGCATAGCTAATGGCCTGGCGCACTTTTACATTATTGAATGGTTCTTTTTCTACGTTAAAGCCGATATAGTCCACACCTAACGCATCACTGCGCACAAGCTCCATGCTATTGCTGTTTTCGATGCGTTCTACTTCTGTTACTGGCACAGGCTCTGCTATATGCGCTTCCCCTGTTTCAACCATGGCAATACGGGTAGAATCTTCCGGAACCACCTTATATGTGACAGTTTCCATTGAAGGCTTTTCGCCCCAATAATCTTCGAATGCAGTCAATTTAATTTCCTGTCCAGGCTTCCACTCACCAAGCTTGTAAGGGCCTGTCCCAACCGGATTTTGACCAAGGTTCTCTCCTGACTCAATGGCAGCAGGGCTCATGATGCCTGCTGCATAGTGAGCCAGGTTGGCCAATAGCGGTGAGTATGGGTATTCTGTTACTAATTGAACAGTGTGATCATCAACTGCTTTTACCTCTTTAATCATTTCAAATAGGTTAGAACGCGGTGAAGCTGTTTCCTCAGAAAGAACACGTTCAATTGTTTTTTGAACAGCTTCTGCAGTAAAGTCAGTGCCATCATGGAACTTTACTCCTTCACGAAGCTTGAATTCCCATGTAAGATCGTCAAGCTGTTTCCATTCAGTAGCAAGCGCAGGCTGGATTTCCATGTTTTCGTCCTGCTGCACAAGGCCTTCATAAATTTTTCCATGATACACATTCGCAGATGGAATATCAGTGCCAAGATGCGGATCCAATTTAGTTGCATCTGACAGGACAGCAATAACAAGATCTTTATTTGAAGCATTTGAATCACTGCTGGAAGCTTCAAGGCTTCCCGGATCACTGCCGCCTGAGCAGCCGGCTAATAATAAAATCAGGGCGGCTAACCCCAGCCAAAAACTTTTCAATTTCATCTTCTTTACCCCCTGTTTAATATGATATCACTTGCAGGTCCTTCGTTGATTTGGTGAAGTTTACATGGCCTTCTTTCGTAATTGCAACAAGGTCTTCTATCCTGACCCCGCCAAACCCTGGAATATAGATCCCCGGTTCAACAGTAATGACCATCCCTTCCTGAAGAACCGTCTCATCTGTCGCTCTCATGGCAGGCTGTTCATGAATAGCAAGGCCTAAGGAATGTCCCAGACTATGCCCAAAGTTGCCGCCATAACCTGCTTCACGGATAATGCCGCGGCCGACTTCATCAAGCTCTCTGCACGTTTTTCCAGGCCCGATTGCCTTTAAGGATTCCTCCTGTGCGCGGCGGACGATATGATAAATCTCCAACTGCTTTTCAGATGGATCTCCCACAACAACTGTCCTCGTAAAATCAGAAAAATAACCGTTTACGATGGCGCCGTAATCCATTTTGACAAAATCTCCGGCCTCAATCACCCGGTCAGTAGCCTGGCCATGGGGCAGGCAGGAACGCGGCCCTGAAGCAATGACATGATTAGGCTTAATGCGTTCGGCACCCTGCCTTTTCATGAAGATCTCAAGTTCCAGCCCGATATCCTTTTCAGTTATGCCGGGACGGATGAAATCCAGGATGTGCGTGAAAGCCAGATCGCAAATTTCAATCCCTTTTCGCATGTTTTCAATTTCTTCTTTATCTTTAATCATGCGGATTTCGTTTGTTGCACAGGTAACGTCCACAAGCTCGGCTTCCGGAAGCCTTGTTTGGATCTCCAGATAAACTGATGCCGGTACATCCCCAAGTTCAAGGGCAAGTGTTCCGTTTTTAATAGTAGAAGAAAACGAATCACAAACCATTTCGATCAGGTTTTGCTGATGCTGGATCACTTCGAAATCGGGTGCCTGATCCTTCGCCTGGTCCACATAGCGGAAATCTGTAAACAGCTTCTGGGACTCCTCTTCTATTAAAAGAGCGCCTGCTGTGCCTTTGTATCCAGAAAAATAGTATCTGTTTTCAGGTGAGTATATAAAAACACCCTTCCAGCCATTTTCCGACATTTTCCTTCTGAGCTTTTCAATTCTTTGTTCCATACCTTCCCCCCTAATATATATGAAATATGTAAAATCAATTGGGACTGGGTTAGTCCCTCATTTGTTAAGGTTGTGTCCATTATAGGAAAAAAAATTAGACAATGTTTTCGTTATTTTGTCGAGTTTTTGTGAATCTTTTACTTTATCTTAAAATTCAGACAAAATAGTCAATAATTTTGATAAATTAGTTCTCAACCAATAAGACACATGGGGGGAACTAAATCATGAGCATAATTGCAAATCCTCAGGAAACAGCCAAAGCTCCAGTGCCTGTAACTAAAAGGAAGGCTAGGGGAGCCGATCTGGCAAAAGCTCTCATCAACAATAAAATGTCGCTTGTGGGCGGCAGCATTGTCCTTCTTTATATTATTCTCGCTGTCCTTGCACCGCTTATCTCGCCTTATGATCCATACGAAATTGACCTTGTTAACAAACTGCAGCCTCCTTCTGCTGACCATATTATGGGAACTGATGATAAAGGCCGCGATATATTAAGCCGTATTTTGTACGGTTCGCAGCTTTCTCTGGCAGTTGGGTTTATCTCCGTCTTCATCGGAGCATTGTTTGGAATAGTTTTGGGGATTATTTCCGGTTATTACGGGGGCTGGGTAGATACGATTATCATGCGCTTCATTGACGTGCTGCTTGCATTCCCGGGACTGCTGCTTGCATTAGCCATTGTCAGTGCGCTGGGGCCAAGCCTCATTAATGTTATGATCGCTGTCGGTGTCTTTTCAATCCCTACTTTTGCCCGTATTGTCCGCGGCTCGACGTTAAGTGTTAAGAAAATGGAATACATTGATGCCATAAGGGTTTTAGGGGCAAGCGATCTGAAAATTATCTTTGTTCATATCCTGCCAAATATCATGAGCCCGATTATCGTACAGGGGACATTGCGCCTGGCTACATCGATATTATCAGTCGCCGGCCTTTCCTTCCTCGGAATGGGAGCACAGCCGCCAACTCCAGAATGGGGAGCCATGCTGAGCGATGGCCGCGACTTCCTGTTCACAGCACCGCATATCGCACTATTTCCGGGCATAGCCATTGCACTGATTGTTCTGGGCTTTAATCTATTTGGGGACGGACTCCGTGATGCACTGGATCCGCGAATGAAAAACTAAGGAGGTACTACCATGTTTATTTTTCTAATGCGCAGGCTTGTTCAAATCGTCCCAGTTCTGCTGGGCGTTACCCTCATGGTTTTTCTTATCATGCAAATGGTTCCCGGCGATCCCGCTGTTCTGGTGGCAGGGGAAGGGGCAACTGATGAGCAGGTGGAAGCAATCCGCCATGACCTCGGGCTTGATCAGCCTCTCGCCCTGCAATATTTGAGTTATGTTGGGGATGTTGTAAAAGGGGATTTTGGCGAATCCATCCGGACAAGCCGCCCTGTTCTTGATGAAATCCTTGTCCGTTTGCCGATCACACTTGAATTGGCCTTCTGGAGTATTGTAATTACAGTTGTTCTCGGTGTTCTATTCGGAATCATTGCTGCAACGAAGCAAAACAGCTTTACAGATGTTGGATTGATGATGGTTGCCCTTCTTGGCGTATCCCTGCCGAACTTCTGGCTCGGCCTGATGCTGATCATTTACTTTTCAGTCGGACTTCAGTGGTTTCCTGTTGCCGGCTGGGGGACATTCAGCCATATCATCCTTCCGGCTATTACACTCGGGACAGGCGGTGCAGCCATTGTGGCCCGGATGACCCGCGCAAGCATGCTCGAGGTTATCCGCCAGGACTATATCCGCACAGCCAAGGCAAAGGGTGTGCGCCAGCGTCTGATCATTTATAAACATGCTTTAAAAAATGCCCTGATTCCCGTTATTACAGTTGTCGGACTGCAGTTTGGAGCCCTTCTCGGCGGAACCGTTTTAACAGAGTCGGTCTTTGCCATCAATGGAGTCGGTCGATTGATTATTGATGCCATCCGGATGCGTGATCTGCCGCTTGTGCAGGGATCCATTTTATTCGTATCGGTGCTGTTTGTCATCGTCAACCTGCTTGTTGACCTGTCCTACCGATTCCTGAATAAACGTGTTGAACTGAACTAAAACCATTCCCGATTGAGAGGAGCAAGAAATATGGGAACTGAACATAAAGAAACGATACTGGAAGTGAAAAACTTAAAAACTCATTTCTTCTCCGGCAAAAAAGTCATTAAAGCAGTGGACGGCGTAGACTTTGATGTAAAAAGAGGAGAAACACTCGGCATTGTCGGAGAATCAGGGAGCGGAAAGAGTATCACCTCCCTCTCCATCATGCGGCTGATTGCAGAGCCTCCCGGAAAGATCGTGGACGGTGAAATCAATTTTAAAGGGAAAAACCTGCTATCCCAAACAGAGGAAGGCATGAGGCAAATGCGTGGAAATAAGATTTCAATGATCTTCCAGGAGCCGATGACTTCACTCAATCCTGTCTTTTCGGTTGGAGAGCAGATTGCGGAAGCTTTCCGGATTCACCAAAAGCTTCCTAAGAAGGAAGCGTGGCAGAAAGCGGTTGAAATGCTGCGATTAGTCGGCATCCCTTCTCCTGAAAAAAGAGCCAAGCAGGAGCCCCATGAATTAAGCGGCGGAATGCGCCAGCGCGTCATGATTGCCATGGCATTGGCATGCAAGCCGGAGCTGCTGATTGCGGATGAGCCTACAACAGCTCTGGATGTAACAATCCAGGCGCAAATCCTTGATCTTTTAAAAAATCTGCAGGAACAGCTGGGAACGGCTGTCATCATGATTACGCATGATATGGGGGTTGTCTCCGAAACCTGTGACCGTGTCGCTGTAATGTATTGCGGAAAAATTGTTGAGCATACGGATGTGGATTCCCTTTTTGATAACCCTAAGCACCCTTATACACAGGGCCTGCTTAGAAGCATTCCGGCAGTCGACAGGGATGTCGAGGAATTGGAAGCCATTCCGGGCACGGTTCCAAGCCCGGACAATCTTCCCCCAGGATGCAGCTTTGCGCCAAGATGCCCGTTTGCCACTGATATGTGCAGAACAGAAGAACCATCATTAGTAGAAGATAACGGAGATAAAGTACGCTGCTGGATGTACACGGAAAAATGGAACGGCCCGGCAGTAAAGGAGGCCGCAGCAGATGTCAGCCACGCTAACTAAAGAAAAGAAAATCCTTCAGGTCAAGGACCTGCAGCAGCACTTCCCAATTAAAGGCGGAGTATTTGGCCGCACCGTCAATCATGTTAAAGCGGTTGATGGCGTAAACTTTACCATTTATGAAGGGGAAACTGTCAGCATTGTTGGGGAATCCGGCTGCGGAAAGTCGACGACTGGACGCGCGATTTTGCGCCTGGATGAGCCGACTGGCGGGGAAGTGATCTTTCAGGGAACCAATTTGCTGTCTAAATCCAAACGGGAGATGCGTTCGATCCGCAAAGACCTGCAGGTCATTTTCCAGGACCCCTTCGCCTCTCTCAATCCAAGAAGGTCAATCGGACAGACGCTTGAAGAAGCAATGGGAATCCTGAATGTGGTTCCGAAAGCGAACCGGCGCCGCAAAGCAATTGAGCTTTTGGAGCAGGTTGGGTTAAAAGAAGAGCATATTGACCGATACCCGCACGAATTCAGCGGCGGTCAGCGACAGCGGATCGGAATTGCCCGCGCCCTGGCGGTAGAACCAAAGCTGATCATCTGTGACGAGGCCGTATCTGCACTGGATGTTTCCGTTCAGGCACAGGTACTGAATCTATTAAAAAAACTGCAGAAGGAATATGGCTTAACTTATCTATTTATCTCTCATGATCTTGGGGTTGTACGCCATATCTCTGACCGGATCATTGTCATGTACCTGGGAAAAGTGGTTGAAATTGCGGAGAAGAAGAGCTTATTTGACAACCCGCGCCACCCTTATACACAGGCGCTGCTGTCAGCCATTCCCGAGCCGAACCGGAAAAAGAAAAAGGAACGGATCATCCTGAAAGGCGATGTCCCGTCCCCTATCGATCCTCCATCCGGATGCCGATTCCATACAAGATGTCCGCTGGCTACCGACTTGTGCCGACAGTCTGATCCGGAGCTTACGAGCCTGGGAGAAGGACACCAGGCTGCCTGCCATTATGCCGAGGCAATCTCTTAAATTGTTAGAGTACCAGCTTAGTGCTGATCTCGATATATTGTAACCCCCTTTTGGGCGGAGCTTTGCGGCTTCGCTCTTTTTAGCGGTTTTGATTTGGGCTCTATACTTGGCCATTCTCGATTTACCCACTCGTTTTGTCTATTTGCAGAAATCAGCTATCTATTTGCAAATTTACTTCTCTATTTGTAAATAACCTCTTTTTGTTTGTAAAATCCTTCTATTAAATTACAAATTTCTTTTTATTACGTTTCCCGAATTAACTTACCAACCAGTTATCTGACATGTTATACTATTAGAAATTCTTTTAAGGCAGGAAGAACATGCTAATAACCTATGAAACCTTTTCAGTGTTTGCGATTTTTTCGATATTCGTACCGATGGCCGGGGCCATTATTTTAATGATGGTGCTGGCGTTTGAGAAGCAAATAGACACGCTCTCTTTTGAGAAACAGCAGATGGTTCTTGAAAACACGCTGCAGGAAAGCAAATATATGCAGCTCAACCAGCAGATTCATCCCCATTTTTTATTCAATACCATTAACCTGATGCTCGGTCTTGCCAGTTTAAACCGCATAGATACACTAATCAAGGCGATGGAAACTCTATCACTTTTCTTAAAATTCAAATACCAGATTAAAGAGCAGCTCATTCCATTAAAAAAGGAATGGGAATATACAAAATATTATCTGAAAATACAGGTAATGAGGTTTCATAACCGGCTTACCATTACGGAGAATATAGCCGAGGATGCTTTGAAGCACTATGTGCCTCCTTACCTTCTGCAAACGATTGTGGAAAACTCGTTCAAACACGGACTGGAGAAAAAGCCAGGGCCGCTTTCCCTCTCCATTAAAGCTGTCAGCCATGAAGACAGCATCACCTTATATGTGGAGGATAACGGCATTGGCATCGGGGATCACTCATTTGATGACATGATAGCTAAAGGGCAGGGGCTTTCCAATGTCAAAAAGCGGCTTGACCTTCTTTTTCAAACATCGGATTTAGACATTTATAAAAATGAACACAACGGGGCAACTGTGAAAATAACACTTCCTAAAGTCGAATTCCATCAGGAGGAGCAGGCATGAATGTATTATGTATAGATGATGAACCTATTGTACTCGAACAGCTTGAATATATTTTAAAGCCGGCATTTCCATTATGGAACTTTCACTTTGCGTATGACAGCAGCCAGGCTCTTGCCATCAGCAAAGAACACTATTTCCATCTGTCCTTCGTAGACATCGAGATGCCGGGAAAGTCCGGGCTTGAACTGGTCAAGGACTTAAAGGAGATCCATCCCCATCTGCAGATTATCATTCTATCAGCACACCAGGACTTTGATTTTGCCAAAAAGTCCATTCAGCTAGGGGTTTCCGAATACCTGACCAAACCGATAATTGAAGCGGAATTAAAAGAGACCCTGAAAAAATTCTCCACTCCTATTTTCCAAAAAGAATATTCTAAAATGGTCAATGAGGCTTTAAGTCAAATACATGAGTCGTATGACCAGCGGGTCGGACTTCAGGATATTGCCGCCAGAGTCCACGCAAGCCCAGCCTATTTAAGCCGCAAGTTCAGCGAGGAAGTTGGCACCTCTTTTATTGACTACCTGACCGTTTACAGGCTGGAAAAAGCAAAACATCTTCTGTCCACGACCCATTACAGCATTTCAGAGATTGCGGAAAAAACCGGTTTTAACAGCCTGCATTACTTCTCAAGCCAATTTAAGAAGAAAGAAAACATCACACCAAAGCAATACAGGGAGCAGCATTGATGAAAACAAACCTATCCAAGTCAGTTCAATATGGCTTCGGGCTGCTGAGCATCGCCATTATCTCCAGATGGACTTCAGGCAATGCCGTTTTTACAGCACCAGAAGCCTTTTTGCGTTACGGCTTTATCGGGACTGTCAGCTTTTCAGCAGCCGGCGCCCTTGCCTTCCTGGCTCTTATCCCGATTATCAAACGGGTACGGTCTTCAGAAGAGTCTCCATCCTTTCTCGGTATCATGGCAAGCCGATTGTCTGAACCTGCGCTTCAGTGGATGAAGCGGGTTCTCCTGCTGGCTATTTTTTTTGGCATGACGGTCATGGGCTTTGCGGCAGGAATCCTTGTCTTTCCTTTGGGTACCCCGGTGCCGATCGGGATGAGTTTATTCTTTTTATTCGGATTTCTGGCAGCAGTCTTTTTCCGGTTAAAATGGTTTACCCGGTTCAGTATGCTCAAAGTTGGCATTCTGTTTTTAATTATGATCATGATTCTTGTTCACGCCTATATGCTGGATGGAATTGAAGTTGTATATGATGGCATCCGCCTGTACCATCCATACTTGCTTTATGTGGAATGGGATATACTTCCCCTGCTGCTGTCGGCCTTTACCATCGCCATGCTTGGTCATCTGCTGGTGGACCTGAAGATGTGGAATATGCTTCTAAAAAGCAAAAGGGAAAAACTGCGGCTCGGCCTCAGCATGACCGGCCTTATCTGGAGCACCATCCCCTTCTCTTTTTCAATGATTACTTTATCGGCCATTTACAAGGGCGGTTTTCAAAATTTTTACTCCGTCTTTGAAAAGATATTCCTTAGATACGAGCATTTCACGATTACGATTCTGCTTATTTTTATTCTCATGGTTATCTTCTTTGAAACCTTTTTATCGCAGATTCATTCGCTATATGTTCTGTATGGCCGGAACGACCTTAAACTGAATAGGCATATGTGGGGGATTCTGCTTTTGTTTGTGGCGGTCATCCCATGCTTGGCCTACCTATTCTCGATATCTTTACTGGATTTATTCTTCATTTCAGGAGACTTCTTTGCAGCTATATTGCCGGTTATTTTGCAGATCTTATGGAGCAGGAAGGAAAAAGGCATGCTGATGCCTGCAGCAGTGCTGATTGGGACTTTAACCGGCTGGACCTTTTTATTTTTCAGCGAAGGGCCGATCAGCATCCTTATCGGGTTCGCTGTGTCCGTTCTTGTTTTATTTATCGGGTCGGCTGCTGTAAGAAAAGGATATTGACTGCAGCTATAAGAATTGTTCGAAGACCTTTCCCAAATGTGGCGGAGGTCTTTATTTATGGGCCTTTACCACCGCGGTAAAGGCCCTTTTTATATACGAGCCCGCACCTCCGCACGTTTGACTTTATAAAATGGAGGAATAGGTAGAAAGAAAATTACTTGAAACTTTATCATGATCAGCACGTAAAGTAGGTAACATCCTAAACTATGGTGTGAGCAAACAGTTCCCCCTATAAAAATTAGAGGAGAGATCTTTGTTGATTTTACGAAAATACATGTCAATGCTTGGAATAGGCTCTGCAAAAATTGATCTGCAGCTGCCAAAGCTTCAATATACACCAGGAGAAAATGTGAGCGGAATCTTCCTGATTGAAGGAGGGACCATCGAACAGCAAATTAAGCGGATTGAGTGTGACCTGGTCATGACATCGCCAGAGGATGAAAAGGAGAAAGTAATCGGAACAGCGACCATCCTGTCCACCAAAGTCATTGAATCTGAAGAAACCAATAAAATGGACTTTAACTTCCAGCTGCCTGAAGATATTCCCTGCTCTGCCCCTGACCGGGTTTTTCAATTTAAAACAAGGCTGATTTTTAACGAAGGCGTCAAAAGCGCTGATTTGGATAAAATCACGATTGTTCAATAATCCATGTCACCTCTTTTAACTTTACAGAAGCATACTTGAAACAAACTATCTATCAGCGAATGAACTAGAAAAAGGTGAACTTTATGAAGTTTTTTAAACGCATCAAATTTGTATTGAAGTTCTGGAAGTTCCTCCCCTTTCTGAAGGATTACTTTATGTCACCAGAGGTATCGGCCGGTAAAAAGCTGTTCCCTGTTGCTGCCGGCCTTCTATATATCCTTCTGCCGCTTGATCTTGTGCCCGACTTCCTGTCGATCCTCGGATTTACGGATGATATTGTAATTACATCGTTTGTCCTTCAGCAAATGGTGAAGATGGCTCCGGAGTCATTGAAGGAGAAATATAAGGTGCTGGAGGAATGATGCTTTTGTAGCCTGTATGTAATACAGGCTTTTTTATTTTGACCTTTTTATTGGCAAGGACTGACTTCAGACTTAAAACCTCCGAAGTTCTGCCGATATTATGTAAGGCAAAATAAGACAACATGGAGGTTTACCTTGAAAAAACTATTACCTTTTCTGCTGATGTTCAGCTTCCTTCTGGCAGCCTGCTCTGCCTCTAAACAGGGCACAAACCAACATAAAGAATATAAAATTGGCATTCTCCTTTCTGATTCAGGACTGGGAGATGAATCTTTCAATGATTCTGCCTTCCGGGGTCTGGAGAAAGCCCGGGATGAGCTGGGGATTCTGTTTGATTACAAAGAAGCACCGGACGGAAATTTTGAAAAGCCGCTTGAAGAGCTGGTCAAGGAAGATCATGACCTGATCATCGGACTGGGTTTCACAGCACAGGAAGCACTTGAAAAAACAGCGAAGAAATATCCCGATAAGCAATTTCTGCTGATTGATGCTGTATCTGAGCTTGATAATGTGGTCTCACTCACGTTTAAGGAGCATGAAGGCAGCTTCCTTGTCGGAATGCTCGCTGCCATGACAAGCCAAACAGGCAAACTGGGTTTTATTGGCGGTGTTGATGTGCCCGTCATCCACCATTTTGAAAATGGATTTGTGCAAGGAGCTAAGCACTTCAATCCGAAAATAGACGTATTAAGTGAATACGCCGGTGATTTTGGAGATGCAGCTCTCGGCGGGAAAATTGCTGAAAAACAAATTGCTGCGGGTGCCGACTTTATCTATCCTGCTGCCGGCTTCACCGGTTTTGGCGCATTGAAAAAAGCGGAAGAAAAAGGCGTGCTTGCCGGCGGGGTTGATTCCGACCAGTATTTTGTTGCGGAAAAAGCCGTTGCCGCATCGATGGTCAAAAACATCGATATTGCGGTTTTTAACCTGGTGAAGGAATTGACGGAAAACGGAAAAATCGAAGCTTCCTCCTATGAATGGGGACTGGCAGAAAACGGTGTCGGCCTTTCTGAAGTCCGCGTCATTTCCTTAACAGAGGAACAGAAAGCTGCATTAAAAAAAGCAACAGAAGACATAATTAATGGAAAAATCACAGTCACAGCTGAATAAAGGAGCTCTCAAGATGACATTACGAAAACGCCTTATAATCGTCACGCTGATCCCGCTCGCACTCTCGGTCAGCATGATCGGCTTTATTATATACCAGACTTTACACATTCAAAGCTCCGCTAAAGATGACGTTGAGCTTTTACTGAAAGTGAAGGACCTGGAGCAAAGCCTGGTGGTGACAAGCCAGTCGCTTGCTAATTACACCTACAATTCAAGTGACGCCAACAAGGACCAGGCACTGACCATGATGACGGAAGTCCAGGAAAACCTGGCTTCCCTCTCCTCGGTTGCTGCAGTTCCTGAGCATAAAAAAATCATTGTCAGCATTGAAGGAAAGTATGCAGAGCTATCCAAGGTTTCAACAGAAGCCTTCGATAAAGGGAACAAAGCGGAAATCAAGCGTCAGAGCATCCGAATTTCCGGCATCTTAAATGATATGCACCTTTTGAAAAAGCGCACAAATGAATGGTATGAAGGCATACTTCTGGAAACCAGCCAAAAGATTGCCTTTATCACGAATTCTTCTCTTATAGGCAGCCTGCTGCTTATTCTTTTATCGGCTGTATTCTCATGGATGGCTGCGAGAAAGATCACAAAACCCATCAATGCCATGGTGGAAAAAGCAGAGAAAATATCCGAGGGTGATTTAACCGCTGATTCATCAGAGCTCATCTTTAAAGAAAACAGCCGCTATGAAGTGGATAAACTAACGGAAGCTTTTTCGAAAATGGTTGTAAACCTAAAAGGAACCGTCCAATCCATTGAAGAAGTAAGCCAGAATGTAAAGGGATTTGCCAGGGATGTGGCTTCCTATATGCACAGCTTAAATGAAAGCAGCAGCCAGGTGGCTGTTTCAACGGACGAATTGGCGAGAGGAAGCCAAGCCATCTCGGAAGATGTTCAGGCAACGGCTGAATTAATGAGTGTGATGGGTGAGCAGTTTTCCGCTGTTCATCAGGCGAGTGCAGAGAGTGCTGTGCAAAGCACTCAGGCATTGGAATCTGTCCATCAAGGACGGGTGTCTTTAGAAAAACAAATGAAACTTGCAGAAGAGATCTCAAGTTCGTCTAACCATATCCGAAGTTCAGTCAGTGAATTTGCCCAGTTCACGAAGGAAATTGAAGGGGCAGCTAACACGGTAAAAGATATCGCCGATCAGACAAATCTGCTGGCATTAAATGCAGCGATTGAAGCAGCCCGTGCAGGTGAGGCCGGGAAAGGATTTGCGGTTGTGGCAGAAGAAGTACGAAAGCTTGCGGATTCCTCTTCAAAAGCAACCGATCTGATCGCCTCAATGGTCAGCAACATCCAAAACGGCATCAGCAATATTTACAATGCCACCGAACAGGGACATGCCCTTTCAAAAGAACAATCCCAATCGATGAGCGAGACAGAACAAGTCTTTGAAACCATTTCCGAGCATGTGTCCGGCATTCACAGTCATCTGGAAAGATTGGTTGAAGATATGAAAACCTCCAGTGAAATGAGCCAGCAGGTCATTACCGCTGTAGAAAACATTTCGGCTGTAACCGAGGAAACCGCTGCCGGGACTGAGGAAATCTCAGCGTCTACCGAAGAGCAGCTTCGCGCGTTTGAGCAGGTGATGGTGAAGGTGGAGCAGCTGAAGGAAATGACTGGGGTGATGGAGAGGGAATTGGAGAAGTTTACGGTTTAGGTGGGTGTTTGGAAAGTGTTTATGCGAAGAAGTAAACGTTGCAAATAGTCCAATTGAGAACCCGCAACAAACAAAAACCCCGCCTCAGGAGCGGGGTTTTTCACATTGTATTATTGCGCTTCAATCAGACCATAGCGGCCATCTTTACGCTTGTACACTACATTGGTTAAATTAGACTCTGCATTTGTGAACACGTAGAAGCTGTGGCCCAGCATGTTCATCTGCAGGATCGCCTCTTCACTGTCCATTGGCTTCAAATCGAAGCTCTTTTGGCGGACAACTTCAAGATCGTTATCCTCTTCATCCACTTCAGGCGCCTCTGTCTCATTTTCCAATGCTGCAAACACAGCAGTCAGATTGCCTTTTTCGCGGAATTTACGGTTCACTTTGGTTTTATGTTTGCGGATTTGACGCTCCAATTTATCGGTAATCAGATCAATCGCTGCATACATATCATCATGATCTTCCTCTGCGCGAAGAACCAGGTTCGGCATCGGAATCGTTACTTCCACTTTAGAACGGTTATTGTTATACGTTTTTAAATTTACATGTACATTTGCATCAGGAGTTTCAGTAAAATACCTTTCTAACTTAGCAATTTTCTTCTCTACGTACTCTCTAATTGCTGGAGTTACCTCAATGTTTTCACCACGAATGTTGTAATTCATACGTGAACTCCTCCTTCTCATTATACAATGGCGACTTCCTCAGAGCGCTTTTTAAAACCTAAGCGTCTGTAAAAGAATGCCTAGTCTTAAAAGTATATTAAGACTATATATTTATATTTCTGTTTTACCCCTAAAAAGTCCTGCTGAAACTGGTAAAAAGATTGAGAATATTTGTCGAATTGATGACTTATATAAAAAAACGAGCAGCCAATTTCACTGCTCATCCTTTTATATCAATATGTCCGCCCAAATGGGGCTGGGCTGCATGCTCAAGGGCCTGTATCTGAGACCCGCTCATCATCTTGTTAATAAATTCTTCATTTCCTGCTCCCTGGTCCATGGCTTTTTTCAGGACTAAGATGGATGCCTGCTGCTGGACCTGGCCCTGGGATAAAACCATAGACATTAAAGGGATATCCATGTGAACACCTCCGAGACTGTTGCCTATCAAGATTGAATATAGGGATTTAATTCCTGCTGAATTGTTTTATGCCACTGTGCATATGCAGGATAGAGCTTTTTAGAAATGATTTCCTGTCTAACAGAAAGATCATCAAAGTTTTGAATAAGCAGTTCAGCCTGATCGGCAACTGTGCTGATATCAGCGAAAGCTTTGAGCATGGGCTGATTGTCTGGAACAAGCTGGCTAAGCTGTTCATGGGCTGAAGCAACTTGAGGGAACGCCTGAAAAATATCACCGAGTAGCCGTTCTCCCTCTGTTTTACTAAAAACGCTGAAGCTTTTGACGATATAATCAAAAGCTTCATCAATGGTATATAAAAGATCACTGTATTCCTTCATGAAAAGGTACTGATCTTCAGTTAGTGTCAACAATGGCAGTCACCTATTTTCTTTTATCATAAAACATGCCGTCCGTTGCCATGGATTGATAGGGATTAGCATATTTTCCGGTTGTTTCTTTCTTAACGCTTAAGTCTTTAATGTCTTTTTGGATAAATAGCTTTTCCCTTGTCATCAGCGCGGTGACTTTTGAATTTAAGCTGATGAGCCTGGCTCCCAGGTCCTTTTCGGAATCTGAAAAGGGGGGTTTTATGCCAGCCATTGCCTGCTGGCGGTGTTCAAGCAAATTTTCAACCTGACTGATTTTCTCATCACGGTCAAGTGCTGCATCTTCAAGTAATATTATTAGCTTTTGTGTGGCATCATAGAAGTCTTGGACCGAACTCACTAAACCGCACCGCCCTGCGAGAACTGCTTCTGGCGGTTCACCTGGATAACTTCCTTCCATGTATCCCGAAACTCGGTGACCAGGCCCTCCACCTCAGCCAGTATGGAAGCATCACTTTTAATGTTCGCTTCCATTAATCTGCGGTTCATGAAGTCGTACAAAGACATCATATTCTTCGAAATTTCCATGTCCATATTCAATGTTACCATCAGTTCCTGAATAATAGATTGTGCCTTTTGGATATTGGTATTTTTCATTTCAATATTCTTATCTTCAATGGCTTTCTTCGCCTGATGAATAAACTTAAGACATCCGTTATACAGCATTAGTGTCAGCTCTCCTGGAGATGCCGTATTCACTGAGTTTTGCTGATAAGATTGGTATGGATTGCTTACTGCCATGTGTAACACTCCCTTTTCTTACATGCCGCTGCTAAATTGGTTCATAAGGAACATGGATTGCTCATTGGAACGCTGAATCGCTTTTTCCATGGCGGTGAACTGGCGCCAGTACCGGTCTTCCACCTGCTTTAATTTATCTTCAAAGCTGTCAATTCGCTTGCCTACATCATTCAGTTCCCTGCCGATGGTAAACTGCTGATTAGTTGAGAAGCTGTTTCCCGCTTTTGTTTTCAATTTATCCATCGCAGCGTTCACAGTATCATAAAGCCTGTGGGCAATCCCTCTCTGCCCGTCTGTCTGCCCATCTCCTCTAAAAAGATTCTCAACTGAAACAGGGTCCTCTTCAATTGCTTTTTTCAGGGCAGCTTCATCAATTTCCAGCTTTCCGCCTTCTAAATAATTGCTGGTCGTTTTAATACCGATACTGGCCAGCTGATTATAAAGCGGAGAAACAAGATCATTCGATACGGGCTGGTAAAAGTTCATCCGCATCCCTGATAAAACAGACTGAAGCGTAGAATCCTTGCGCAGGAGACCACTTTTAGCCCGCTCTTCCCACTGCTCCTGCTGCTTGTCTGACAGCTGCTCACGCTGTTCATCGGTCAAGGGGGTATAACTTCGATAGCGTTCTTCACCAGTTTTTTTCTGAATTTTATCGATCATTTCATTGTATTTATCCACAAATGCCTTGATATTGTCAAAAACCTTTGTGGAATCATTGCTGACATTGATGCTGACCGGCTGATCTTCAAAGGTCTGCTTAAGAGTAAAGGTAACACCGTTAACCTCAAAAGTGTTGGAGCTTCTGTTTGTGGCCAAACCGTTAATTACAAATTCTGCGTTACTTCCTTCTTCCTTGACCACAGCACCTTTGAAGCGAAGAACATCATTCAGAAAGCTTCCGCTTGTTGTGGTTTCAGCCCCATCTTTATTAAAATCCCCCGTCTCTGTGCGGGTCATTGTCATTTGGCCTGTAGCACTGTCAAAGAACATATTGACACCAGTGCTTGAAGCATTGACTTTACTGATGACATTATTCAGAGACTCACTGCCTGAAATAAGGAAAGAGTCATGACGCTCTCCTTTAGAGGTTGAGGTATCTACGGAAAAAGCAGTATATTTGTGATCATATGTAATCTCCAGAGTCATCGTTGTGTCAGATCCATCTGCCGGTTTTTGCATATCAGAATTAAACGTGATTTTGCCTGTTTCGTAGTTAAGGGTGCCTACCACTTTATTCGCATCATCGAGTATTTCTCTTTCTCCATTTACGATATAACCCATTGAAAAAGTTTTCTCAGTGGTCTCTCCGGAGGATGTTTCCTTTACCTTAATGCTTTTCACTTCGTTCAAGGCACCTTGAGCCAATTGAATAGAGGAAGTGCCGCTTGCAATAGCATGGGAACCTGTCCGTTCAGTCGCTACATAATCAATCTTAATGACACTTCCCTTTGCAGGCTCCTTGCCAAACTGCAGTGTTCCATCTTCTTTTACCAGCACTTCGTTCTCTTTTAAAGGACGGTTCGCCGCAGTCAATTCTGCCTCACTCAGCGTATTAAACCCGAC
Source organism: Cytobacillus sp. GQ23 (assembly GCF_059758675.1). NCBI lineage: Bacteria > Bacillati > Bacillota > Bacilli > Caryophanales > Bacillaceae > Cytobacillus > Cytobacillus sp. GQ23. The sequence goes on along the minus strand of NZ_JCAXER010000010.1, from coordinate 76,118 downwards.
TCCATTAACCTTTACACTCCAGGAACTGAGTTCACTAGGATCTACTTTGATCATATCTCCAAAGCTAATTGCAGCTGGATCAGTCACATTAATGCTTTTACTTAATACAGCACCATTTTTCCAGGCACTACTGGCCGGATTTCCACCTGAATCTGTATGATTGCCTTTATACATAAAATTGTTTTCCTGTGCATATAGACTTTTGCTTGGGTCGATAGACTTCCCATCCGCAGAAATGCTGCCGCCGTTCACGCGGGTCTCCGCACTTGCCAGCTTTGTTACTTTTGAAATCGAGTAAGAAGCCTGACTTGCTGCACCACTTGCCGTGGCACTTACCATTGCTTCATTTGAAGAAGTTGTCAGGCGCATGCGATAACGTGCAGTTAGCTTCATCTGCGTCAATTCACTTCTGAAATCAAGAAGCAAAGCATTTATTGCACGATAATCATCGCGCTGCCACTCTAATATTTGTTTCTTCTGCTTTAATTTATCTAGAGGCATCCGTTCTGCCTTCATTAGATCCGATACAAGCTGGTCAATATCCATCCCGCTCGCCAGACCTCCGATTCTAACCAATATGTACTCCTCCTTTTAAATCTTCTTATCTACCATTAACCCAACAAACTCCGTCATTGCTGCATACATGTCCAGCATTTTCTTTGATGGGATTTCTTTTACTATTTCTTGGGTTAGGTCATCAACTAGAGTTACGTAATATTCATTTAGTTTTTCGTGGAGAACAAACTTCAATGATGTATGAGAGGCCTGTAAGAATTTGTTCATGCTATCCACTACTTCTGTCAGCTGTTCTTCCTTTATTTTGCCACTTAGGTTTGACTGAAAAGATAAATCTTTATTTTCTACCTTAGTGCGTAACTTAATTAAATTTTCATCTGAACATACTGATCTAGTTGTAAGAGAAGTATTTTGAGATGATACGCTACCTATCATTAATATCCCCTACCTATATAAATTATCTGTATTAGTTTTTATATCGGAAGTTTTTTTTAATTGTTAATATGGGCGTTTCACCTGGATGGGATCTATTAAATCTAATTATAATTGAGCTTGTAAATAGCCTTCTATTTTAATGAATACATAATCTAAGTCCTATTCCAATTCTTAATTATATATTCAATCTCTATATGAAAAGAGACCCTAGCAAAACTAGAGTCTTCCTGCATAAAATCTAATATTAGCGAAATATTGTAGTACTCATATTTGTTGACTTGCTTTATCGCTATGTCTTTTGCTGTAACTGATGTTAGCGCCTGATATGCAAAAGTCAGTAATTCTAACATCAACATTCTCTAAACCTTCTTTAATGCCATAGTTTACATAAATCAAACTTCTTCTGTTAACTACTTAATCAACGTCCTTTTAGTTTTTTATTAAAATTGCCATATAAGACATTGTTGCAAAGTCATTTACTTTAATTAAATGTAAAACTTTGTTTAAATAAGTATTGTTATGCTCAACAGTTTTTGCAAAAGACTGAATTAATTTGATAACAAGATCGTTTGTTAAACCTTTATGAAAACCTGCCATACCTATTAAATGAAGTTTTATCATCGAATAATGGATTACCAACATGATATAATCCTCAAAAAGATTTTTTTGTTCTAGTGGAAATAAATTTTTAAATACATAATTCACAAGATAGTTTTCTAGTATATACTCGTGTTCAGTCATAAAAGGCTCATAATACTCATCAAGAGAATTCTTATAATACTTTGTAACATCTTCTATAGTTGCTTCTCTTGTATACTGAATACCTTGTAACATTTCTGTTAAACACTCAATGTATCTTTGACTATTAATTCCTTGTCCATAACGATAATCAACTAATTCTTTGCATAATTCCATCTGAACCGCCAACTGGGTAGGTATTTCAACAAGTAGATCTTTCATTCCCTGATTAGACATCAAATTAGTGAATTTTGCGATTTCATTTACAATACCATAGACATTTTTATCTTTATTAATTTGTTCCTGAATCTTTTGATAGAACATCCCTAAAATAATTAGTCGATCCGCTAATTTATAATTACGATCTTGTAAAACTTGAATAGTAAAAATACGTAACTCCCAAAAATACCTTTGTAATTTGTTTGTGTACTTTGAAGACTGTGTTTCAATTTGCTTAGCAATAAATCCACGGTTATTACCAGCCTCTTCAATTTCATCAAATTCGATTCCCTTTGAATTCAAAAGTGCTAACCGGGCAGCCTCTGGGCAAGACATAGTGGCTGATTTTTCAATTACACCATTAATACTATTGATGGTACGGGGGTAAACTGCACATGTATTGGATAAAAACTCTTCTCCTAAATTCAATTGTACTTTACAAAGATTTTCATCTGATAGGAAGGAACATCTTCCTCCATTACCCATTTTAATCTTCGCATAAGATGTAGATGTTGTCTTAGAGCGTTGCCTAGTTACATTTTTTTCAAAAAGTGGTTTCAATTCACTGTCACGTGACTTTTTATATTTCTTATACGTATCTTCATCAATATTCACTCTCCAACCAATACAACAGGAATCCTCACAAGCAGATCCTATGCAAGAAAATTGCGTCATATATTGCGGAACAAGTAATGGTCTTGGTTTTACTGTCTCTTTTATCATGCTACTTTCTCCTTTAAACATACAGTTAACTAAAATAGATAGCCTACAATTTGAAGCTATCTATTTTAATTATGTACGCGTATAAGTAAATATTGAAAGAGGATTGGGAAAGTTCCCAATCCTCTCCTAAAATATATTAACGTAATAATTGAAGTACACCTTGTGGCTGTTGATTAGCTTGAGCAAGCATAGCTTGTGCAGCTTGGGAAAGAATAGAATTTTTAGTTTGGTTCATCATTTCCTTCGCCATGTCTACGTCACGGATACGAGACTCAGCAGCTGTTAAGTTTTCAGAAGATGTGCTTAAGTTGTTGATTGTGTGCTCTAAGCGATTTTGGTTCGCACCAAGTTTAGAACGCTCAGCAGATACTTTATCGATTGCTGCTTGGATAGTAGTTACCGTTGCTGCAGCATCGTCATGTGTTAGAACGCTAAGGGCTTGTTCTTTAATTTCATTACTTGTACCATCTGTAACACCACGGTCCGCCCCAGTACCTGTTGACGTTAATCCAAGTGCTTCTGCTCTCATATCAGAGATATCTAATGTTAAGCTTTGATTTTCATTAGCACCGATTTGGAATTTAAGGCTCTTTGTTGGGTCTGCTGCGACAGCATCAACCTTATCTACACCAGCCTTTGTTACAGTTAATGTGGCCCCACTAACAACAGGAGCAGTTGCGGATTCTTTTCCAGTAGCTTGTACTAATTTCACATCCGAACCGTCTTTACTTGCTGTAAATAAAGTTTTTAATGAAGCATCATCATTGATTCCTGCGATAAGTTCATCAACATTTTTAAATTTTGTCTTATCAGAACCATCTGAAGTGGCATCATATGTGAATGTTTTCCCACCTATTGTAATGTTATTTGCTGAATAGGAGATTTTATACTCACCAGCTACAGCTGTTACTCCCTCAACCGCAGCTCCATCTTTATCACCATTCAATAATTTCTGAGTGTTGAACTCTGTTGTATTACCGATACGGTTAATTTCAGAAGTCATTTGGTTTATTTCTTTTTGGATTTCTTTACGGTCAGACTCAGTATTTGTATCGTTTCCAGCTTGAACTGCTAATTCACGCATACGTTGAAGAATATCATGTGTTTCGTTCAACGCACCTTCTGCTGTTTGAATTAAAGAAATACCATCTTGTGAGTTTTTAGAAGCCATGTCTAATCCACGGATTTGTCCGCGCATTTTTTCAGATATTGCTAGACCAGCAGCGTCATCTCCAGCTTTATTAATACGAAGACCAGAAGATAGTTTCTCCATAGATTTTGATTGTGCTGTTGAAGCACTATTCAACTGACGATAAGTGTTAAGAGCCGCAATATTATGATTAATTCTCATTATTTGTTTCCTCCTTGAGATATATTTCCACATCCATGTGGTTTGTTTTACCCAATAGCAGAAAAGTCGGCCGCCTTTTTGCTGTTCAGCTTTACAATGGTTATATCGACTTATTTTGACAGGTGTTTAATAGTTTGGAAAAAAATTTTATTTCTTTTTGAAAAAGCTGCTTAAACTTCCAATTGCTCTAGCCTCTATTTGAGTTGCACTGCTGTTTTCCTGCTGAATAGATAAGTATATTTCTTTCCTATGAATATCAACACTTTTCGGCGCGCTGATGCCTAGCTTTACCTGGTCGCCTTCAATAGAGAGAATAGTGATTTCAATATCGTCACCAATCATGATGGATTCTTTCAGTCTCCTTGTGAGTACAAGCATTATCTCTCCCCCTGTTCTTGAGGTGACATGATTTTATGCTTGGTTTGGTAAGGTGTTTGACTAAGTATGACTTGTTTGCCCAGCTTTTTTGTTTGATTAATGACTAATGGTGCCTTTAGGTTAGCTGTTGTATTCTGAAATGGCTCTCTTACTGTCAAAATTGCAAAGGCCACCACATCTTTATCTGATTGAATTTCTAATTTTCCTAATGCCTCGTCCTGCAAATCAAACTCATACTGCGGAAAAAGAATAAATGGATCTGTAACAATAAAAGCCACCTCAGTTGTTTTAACTGACTGCATCACAAATAAGTCTGTCCCTTCTAGTGGGAGAATATAAAACTCCTTCTCATCTAAAAATCCCGGTATCCCAGATGGAAACGTAATAATATTTTCTCTGTTAATCTCTTGAACACCATGAAACTTTGTTTGAATATTCATCTTTTCACCTCATTGCTATATTGTTAGATTGATAAAATCAACGCTTAGGCTATTTTTCTCAAGTATCTCTGTACTGACTTTACCTGGCGTATATTTATGAACCGGCTTTCTGACCTCAACCTCAATCTTCGGCTTTTGCGGCTGAGCCTCAATGTTTACTTTTGCAGGTTCATATTTAATCTTTACACTATTGTGAGAAGGTACCCAGCCAATATTGAACTGTTTGGGAGGACCTTCGCTGTTTTCCTTTGCCTGATAGGCGATGGGGTTGCCGCCGTTTTCAATTTTCATGAGCTCTGTTCCCTGTGCAGCTCTTCTCTCCAGTCCTTTCAGCCAATCCTGGTAACCGTTTTGAGCAAACTCATCTATTCTTCTGCCGACACTTTTTAAATCGACGTCCTCGCGTGCTTTTGTCTGGTCGATTGTCAGCTTACCGGGGATTGTATCGATTTCCAGGATGGCTTTAGGCTGCTGGATGGATTGGATGGCGGGTTGCTGTTCGATTTCCTGTACCGGTTTTTCTATCTTTAATCCCATTTTAATAAAATTGGACTCCATCCTGATCTGCGGCACGTTCATGTTAGACACCTCTTTATGAAAAAAAGCTATCTCATATGGATAGCTTTTCATGGATTATCTTAAAAAGTCGGTTAAGCTCGGCTGAATAATTCTTGCCCCAACGCTTAATGCTGCCCGGTGGATGCTTTCCTGGGTTGTAAGCTCTATGATGGCTTTTTCCATATCGATGTCTTCATTATCAGATAGGATTCTTGTCGAGAAGACTTCCTGCTGGGAAAGTCGGTCCTCCATCAGCTCGACCCGATTCTGTTTGGCACCAATCAGAGCACGGGCAGACAAGAAATTGTCTATGTTTTTATCAACATTCTTTAGCATATCCCCAACGGCTGAATCATTTGTTTCAAGCGCTGTGATTAGCTTTTGGATATCTCCATCTTCACTGAGCATGTCCCCAAACAGAGCCTTTCCTTCAGTGTTAACAGGAATCTTGATGCCTGAAAATACCTCAAGCTCAATGGTTCCGCTTTGAAAGCCTGTTTCAGATGGACGTGCATTTGTCTGATTGCCGTTAAAAATATACTTTCCGCCCACTTGCGTATCACCAATATTCTGCAGATGTTCTTTTAGCTGTTTGATTTCTTCAGCAACAGCTTTACGCTGATCTCCCTCAAGCGTGCCGTTGCTTGCCTGGAGCGTCAACTCCCTGATTCTCTGCAAGGCCAGCACGCCTTTATCCAGGGCATCATCGGTACTGTCGACCCAGTTTCTCACTTCTCCGATATTACGGGTAAATTGCTGAATCCGGTTTAAGTCCGTGCGATAGTTCATCCCCATCATCGCAGCAACTGGGTCGTCAGAAGGCTTGGTAAATTTCTTCTGGGTAGAAATTTGATCTTGCAGCTTGTCCAGCCTGCTATAGCTGTTGCTTAAGTTTCGAAGCATGTTATTTGATAGCATAGATTGTGTTACGCGCACTTTATTTCACCCTTTATCTGCCTACAACGCCCATGCCGTTGATGATTTTGTCGAGCATTTCATCGACCACAGTGATATTGCGGGCCGATGCGTTATACGCATGTTGGAATTTAATCATATTGGTCATTTCTTCATCTAATGAGACTGCACAGACGGATTGCCTGTTCCGGTCTACTGAATCTGCCAGCACAAGGGAGTTTTTCAGGTCCTTTTTTGCACTCTGAGAATCTACACCTAATTTACCGATAATACCTGAATAATAAGAATCAAGACTCCCATTCAGCTTTGACTTTTCATCATCCGACAATGACGTATAATCACTAAAGCTTTTCTTCCTTAAATCAGCCAGCAGCTGTGCATTTTTGTTATCACCTGACGCTCCGCCTGTTTCGGCTGCCGCGGCAATTTTAGATGAGTCATCTAGCAATGCTTGATTCACTTTTATGCTTTGTGCCGGGTTCTCTTCATCAAACTCGAAAAAGTCCAATCCGGAGACTGTATCTGCTCCAAGGGCATATCCATTCTTATGAATCTCATTGAATTCCTTGGCAAAAGCAGACGCCATTCTATTCAGCTTCTCCAGCATTTCAGGGTAAGCTCCCTTAGCAGAACCACCTGCTTCATAACCATAGCTGTTAATTAAGCCGGATAGTTCACCTGAAAGAGACTCAAATTGTGTAAAAGAAGAGGATCCAATCTTTAATCCTGTTACGAGTCCGCTCTCTTCACTTTTTTCAAGCTCTACCTTGTTAGTGCCAACAATTCCGCTCTCTTTTGTTACGGAAATAAGGTTAATAGGCGGAGTATACGATTTTCCATCCTTCTGGACAATCTCGATATTATAAAGGCCCGCTGCCATTGGCTTGGCATCTCCATATGTATTCGGAACTACACTGGTCACTTTCACGTTGACCAATTGAGAAAGGCTATCTACCAGTAAATCTCTCTCGTCATAAAGATCATTTGGCAAATATCCATGCGGCTCAACAGAGGCAATCTGCTTATTCAGATGATCAATTTGCGCGACAATCGCGTTGATTTCATCAACCTTCACACCAGCCTGATTGCCGATATCCTCCTGAACCCGCGCCAGGGAATTATGATAATAATTCAGTGTATCCGCAACCATCTGACCAGTGGCTGCCACTACATCTCTGGCTCCCGTGTTTTCTGTATGGCTTGATAAATCCTGCAGAGCATTCCAGAACTTTTCCAGCGTACTGTGCAATCCATTCTCAGACGGTTCATTTATGATTTCTTCCATCTTGGTTAAAGACTCACTCATGGCACCATAATAGCCCATTTTTGTGTTTTCGGTTCTAAATTGCAGATCGAGGAATGATTCTCTTATTCTCTGAACTGTTCCCGCCTCAACACCTGTTCCCATTTGACCGGGTATCTGAGGCCGATTCATGCCGACTCCCGGATAAGGCTCGGTTTGCGTGAAATTAATGCGCTGCCTGGTGTATCCCGGCGTATTCGCATTCGAAATATTATGACCAGTTGTATATAAAGCACTTTGCTGGGTGAACATGCCGCGGCGGGCTGTTTCGAGTCCCATGAAAGTTGAACGCATGTTAGTTCCTCCGTTCTGCTACACCTTCGAGTTGAAAATTCCTGGATTCATCTTTCCAGATTTCTTTCCGGCAGGCGGGCCGTAGTTGATATTTTCAGGCTGCGGCCTTAATAGATTCATAGATACATTCACAAATTGAAGAGATTGATGAACAAGCTGCTGGTTGAGGAAATTCTGCTCCTTCAGCTCGAACACCAGCTCAGCAAGCTCCTCCGTAATGGCTGCAAGCCTAAGGCGGTCAGGCTGCGAGAGGAGATTTAAACAATCTGATACTGTTGGGCTTTCCAGCGCAGGTACGATGGAGTGTGCCGCTTTCTCCCGTTCTTTCTCCAATTGGCTTATAGCCGCAATATGAGCCTGCTCATCCTTCAGCATCTGATTCAGGCCTTCCATGTCGCCGGTCTTAATAATGTCTGTCTTTTTAACTGCGAGTTCATATAGGCTTTTATGAAGCTTTAGCAGTTTTTCCATCGTTCCAGTAAGTACTTCGGCTGACATGTCATTCCCTCCTCATTATTTTTTCGTATAGAAATTAGCGATGCTTTTCGCTACTTCTTTTGGATTGACTTTATAGGTGCCGTTCTCTACCTGAATTTTAAGCTCTTCTACTTTAGCTTTACGGTTTTCGCTCAGCTGGGATACCTGCTGCAATTCCTTTGCAGTGGTGCTGATTTCTATTTTATCTGATGCCGTTCTGGCTGGTTTTCCTGCATGCTCAAGCTTATTCATTTGGCGTTTGTATGGGTTCACGCCTGAAGGACCAAAGTTATTGATTTTCATGTGTACCCCTCACTTTCTTTCCGGTCGATTTAACCCTATGTCTATTATCGGCTAATGTGGCATTTTGTTTAAATGTTAATTTACATTTGGCAAAAAATACATCAATAAGCCTATAGAAAAAGCTATGTGAATGAGACACATAGCTTAAAAACGCCGATTAATTTTTTCATTGACCGCAAAATAAGTGCCCTGTTTTTCCCGCTGGGCTGCTTCTTTTCTTCGTTCTTCTTCAGCTGTAAACTGTTGAAGCTCCTTCCGCAGCTCGACTGCACAGCTGCCGCACAGCTTGCCTTCCCGGATGCTTGTCCCGCATTTTTCGCAAGGATAGCCCAGGTTTGGAAATTGCGCCAGCTTCAACCGGCCGGTTTTAATGAACTTGATGATGAGCTCTTCCTCAACTCCCGTCGCATCTACAACCTCCAGCAGTTTTGCCGTCCGGTTTTCCCTCTTCCGTATAAACTGGTAAACCGTCTCATAGGACTTCTCTTCTTCTTTCCAGCAGTCCTGGCAGACATCGCGGAAATTTTTTTTGACAAAAATGGCATCACATTTCGGGCAGTTCGATAACTCAGCCATATGACTTCTTCCTCTCTGAGATTCTTTGACACTATTATAGCTTGAAGAAAAGTAGAATTATAGGTAAAGTTATCCTCTCGCCAATGTGATAGATTGGATTGATTGTGCTCCTCCAGTTTTCAACACTTTGGCTGCATGGTGAAGTGTCGACCCGGTTGTATAAATATCATCAATTAAAAGGATTGACTTATTTTCAATTTCTGCTGGAAGCAGCTTGAAAACCTGATTTTGATGAATTCGATCTTGGCGCGACTTCTTGGATTGCTTTTCAGAATGGATTCGCTGAAGAAGTTCCGAGGCTGTAAAGCCTGCTTCATGGATGAGTGCTGCGGACTGATTAAATCCCCTTTCATAAAGTCTTTCAGGACTTAAAGGAATAGGAGCAAGATAATCAAATTCCATATTTTTCAGCCTTTCTCTTATAAATAGAGAAAATGCTTTCGCCATAATATAGTCACCCCTGAATTTGTAGCGGGCTATTGTTTCTTTTAGAAAGTCATTGTACATGAAAAGAGAAACATTTTTATCCAGCATCCCTGACAACTCCGCATCCCGGTTCCACCTTACACAATCAGTACAAGTATCGCCTTCTCGAAATTGAGGCTCTAAATTGCTAAATGGGCGGCTGCATTTAGCGCAAGTATCTCCCTCGATAAATAAAAGGTTATCTGTGCAACGCCGGCATAAATGATTCTCCTGTGGTCGTGACCATAGAGTAGACCAGCTGACAGCAGAGACAATTTCTTCATGGCAAATTAAACAGTTAATGGTCAATCAATCCTTTCATTTTGGCTTCAGCATTCATTTTGAGGATTTGCTTTCGGGCTTTGACCATGCTCTCGGTTTTACCATAGTGGAAAAAGGTAATATCTCCGCCTGGAAATTGGGCACTTCTTCCGACCCGTCCTGCAATTTGAACTAGAGCGCTTTCAGTAAAGATGCGATCTTCACTGCCTAACACCGCTACATCTATATTGGGAAATGTTACACCTCTTTCCAGTATAGTCGTGGTAAGCAGCATAGGGATTTCCTTCTTGCGCATCATTTGGACTTTGGCTTTTCGCTCGGGGTCTTCTGCGTGTACCGCTTGGATTTTAGGATGGGCTTTACGAAGAATGGAGAGGACTATTTCCATTTTATCGATTTTAGGGAGGAAAAGCAGGCACTGCTTCTCATTATCGAGCCTCTTATTAATCCATTGGGTGACTGCAGGCGGGAGTTTATCTTTTTGGAGAGGCTTTTCCCAATTGCCGCACCATTTGAAGGATGGCACAGGCAATGGGTGACGGTGATACCTGGCCGGGATGGTGACAAACTCCCTCTTCCTGCTCCGGCATTCATACTGCCATTTTTGATTCGGGGTAGCTGTTAGATAAATCATCGAGGAATGTTCTTTGCGGGACTGGCGGACCGCATACTGGAGGCTTTCGTCTGCGGTATAAGGAAAGGCATCTACTTCATCCAGAATGACTGTGTCAAAAGCTTTGTAAAAGCGGAGAAGCTGATGCGTGGTGGCAATGGTTAAGGGTGCTTGAAGCTGGCGGTCTTCACTGCCGCCATAGAGGACAGCCACATGGATGCCGGGAAAAACTGCTTTGAGTCTTGGACCAAGCTCTAGTACCACATCTGTTCTGGGAGTGGCAATGCACACTCTTTTTCCTGAGGCGAGAGCAGCATTGATTCCTTCAAATAGAACCTCCGTCTTTCCTGCACCGCAGACAGCCCAGACGAGGAGTTCATTATTTTCTATCACAGCCTGTTTTACCTGGTTCGAGGCATGCTGCTGGCCGGGTGAAAGGGTGCCAGCCCATTCCAGGGGATGCCCGCTTAATTCACGGACAGGCTCGGGTCCCCTCCAGCCAATCAGCGGGGTGCACTCACTGACTCTGCCCATCATGATGCATTTCCGGCAGTAAATACATTCTTTCTCACCGCACCGGGCACAAGGAAAACCTGCGAACAGTGAGCTATCTTTATTGCCGCACCTGGTACAGACCGTCTTGCCTTTGGTCTTAATGATCCCTTTTCGGTAAGTAACATAGCCATTTTCATAGTGCTGATGGATTTCTTCGAGTGGATGCTGGAGGTTTTCGAGCAGAAGCTGTTTTCCGCAGAGGATTTGCTGCAATTCTTTGTTATAAGGGTAGTCTTTGTTGAGTGGGGGCTCCGGAATGGTGTTTATGAAGGATATAGGGAGGCTTTCAGGAATTTCTTTGCTAAAACATGGGGCTGCGATATTATTTTTCGTGGCAAATCGCAAAAAATCACCTCATTTTTCATAAATTTATCGAGGGTTTTCCTTAAATATCAATTTTGCCATTCCTTCCCCAGTTTCGCAAGTCACTTCCCAAAGTTCACAATTCAGACAAAAAGAATGCACCATTTCATACAGAAATGGTGCACAAAATACTTTACTTCTTCACCCAGCCAAATCCCATAGCGCCTTCGCCCAAATGGGTTCCAATAACCGGACCAAAGTAGCTGATCATAAACTCTACATTCGGATACTGTGCGGCAAGCTCAGCCTTCCACTCGCGTGCTTCTGCATCACGATTGGCATGGATAATCACCGCCTGATACGGCTCCCCGCTTTTCACGTCTTCCCAGAAAAGGTCAACCATCCGCTTCATCGCTTTCTTTCGGGTACGGATCTTTTCAAACGGAACAATTTTCTTATCCTCGAAATGAAGCAGCGGCTTCACCTGCAGCAGACTGCCAATCAATGCCTGTGCACTCGATAAACGTCCTCCGCGCTGAAGATGCGAAAGGTCGTCCACCATGAAATAAGCGCGAATGCTCTTTTTCATTTCCTCCAGCCGCTCCAGGATTTCCTGTGGACTCTTACCGGCAGCAGCCAATTCTGCTGCTTCAATCACATAAAACCCCTGCACCATGCAGCTGATTTCGGAATCAAATGGGAACACCTGAATATCCTCGACCATGCTCCCAGCAGTAACTGCCCCCTGAAAAGTGCCGCTGATGCCGCTCGATAAATGGATAGAGATCACCGCATCATGCTCTTTCGATAATTCCCTAAACAGCTCGGCAAACTCTCCAACCGGCGGCTGTGAAGTAGTTGGGAGCTCCTTGTGCTTCACTTCTTCATAAAAGTCTGCAGCCGTGATTTCCACTTCTTCCCGGTAAGTCTCGCCGCCAAAAATCACACTCAGCGGAATCATATGTATATTTAACTTTTCTCTAATATTCTTAGGAATGTATGCTGTACTATCCGTTACAACAGCCGTTTTCATAAATAGAGGTACCATCCTTATCTTTTTTTCTCTACTGTATGTTCCATTTTATATGATTAAGAGGGAAAATGCATTAAGTTATAGATTGGGGCAGCAAATAATCCAATACCCCATTCTACCTACTTTTAAGGACGGTAATTTTACACCTTATCATCTTCCCCTGCTGTATGTTAAAATGCTTTTTGTGTCTTAATTTTGTAAAGGAGCTGTAACACATTGAGTAAAAGCACTTCCTCCACAAATACCCACACATCAAATAAGTACAGCCTAGATACCCTTCATCAAATGCTAAATAGTGAATTAAGTAAATATAAACATATTAAAGTTCCTAATATCAACCATTCTGTAAGCGGGACAGAACTTGCTTCATGGCTGATAGACAGCGCATCCCCTAAAGAAATCGAAGAGCTTGTTCACATGGTGAATCAGGCTAAAAAGAGATCTTCCAATACAAAAGCTATTTTTCAAACAGCTGCGGCCGCACTAATCAAATAATTGCTACGAGCGATAATTTGGTTAATATTTCAAGAAAAGTGTATAAATGCCTTTAAACCACATGGTCATTTCGTTATCATTAATGCAGGAAGATAATTTACTCTTAAAACACTAAGAAATTAGAGGTAAACCACATGGCACAAGCAATCACAATTATTCTTTCTTCGTTTGTGATCTTTCTATTAATTGAGGAATTATTCCATCTTGCTTTCAGGAGGTACTTAAATGGCCCTTTTGATTTCAAAGGGAATGTAAAGAACTTTTTGAGTAAAGGTGAAAATAAAAAAGAAAAAGCCCTATAAAAAAGGACTTTTTCTCTCAATAAAGCTATCGCACCTCTACCCAGCCATTCTTAATAGCTACCACTACTGCCTGAGTACGGTCATTTACATTCATTTTTTGCAGGATATTGCTCACGTGGTTCTTAACCGTTTTTTCGCTTATGTATAAAGCTTCCCCAATTCCGCGGTTACTTTTCCCATCGGCAAGGAGCTGAAGCACTTCACATTCGCGGCGTGTCAGCAAGTGAAGAGGACGGCGAATTTCTACCTGGGAATAAGATGTTGTTCCTGTACCTTCTGCTGCTAATCTGCGGTATTCATTTACCAGGTTGTGTGTGACCTTCGGATGTAAGTAAGATCCTCCATCAGCGACAACCTTTACAGCTTCAACTAATGCATCTGCATCCATTTCTTTTAACAGGTATCCGCTAGCTCCAGTTTTAAGGGCGTGCGTTACATAATTCTCATCATCATGGATGGAAAGAATGATTACCTTGGATTGAGGATATTTATTAATCAGCTGGCGGGTCGCTTCCACACCGTTTGTATTAGGCATATTGATATCCATGATAATCACATCTGGATCATACTCTTCAACAAGACTCATGGCTTCACTGCCATCATCGCCTTCTGCCACTACATTAAAGCTCTTTTCGAAATCTAAAATGCGTTTTACCCCTTCTCTGAATAATTGATGGTCATCAATTATGACGATCTTTGTATTCAAATGCTTCGCCTCCCAAATCTCCAGTTAGTTTTCTATCTCTATTCTTAAGGTGTTTCTTATTTTAATGGCACCTGGATGATGACAATGGTTCCTTTGCCAGGTTTGGAATCTATGGACATCTGGCCTTCCAAGAGTTCCAGCCTTTCACTCATTCCCATAATTCCAAAAGAACCCGGACGCTTCTCACGAATATTGAAGCCTTTCCCATCGTCTTTAATGACTACTGCAACCCTGGTGCTGTTTATCTCTATTTTCACTTGGATTTCTTTAGCTTCCGCATGTTTTAGAGCATTTGTCACAGATTCCTGAATCAAACGGAACAATGCGACTTCATATTGTGGCGGCAATCGCCTTTCTTCGCCAACATTCGCGAAATATATCTTGGTACTTCTGTGATACTCTTCGATGGTTGTTAAGTATTTTTTGAGGGTAGGTATTAATCCCAGATCATCAAGTGCCATTGGACGCAAGTCATAAATAATCCTTCGAACCTCATATAACGCATTGCGGACCATTTTTTTCAGGTCTTTTATTTCCGTAATGGCTTCATCCGCACCGCGCTCTTTGTATACCCGTTCAATTAAATCGGATCTCATCATGACATTCGCCATCATCTGGGCAGGTCCGTCATGGATCTCGCGGGATACTCTTTTCCGCTCTTCTTCCTGTGCTTCGATGATTTTCAGCCCAAAATCCTGTTTAAGCTTTGCATCTTCAATGATTTCTCCCATTTGTTTCAGGTCACTTGTCAGATAATTCATTACGACGGTAATTTGTGAAATAAGAACTTCCGATCTATCGATGGTGTCATTAACACCTATAAGCCGTCTTTCAATATCATCACGGCGATCCCTCAGCTGTTTCTCAAGCTGACGGTTCATGGATAAATCCATTTGAAGCTGATGTGCTTTCTCATAGGCTTCACGGACTTCAGACTCAGAATAATCCTTAAAATGCATGCTGACTTCAGAAAGGCGCTTTCTTGCAAACCGGGTTTGCACTTCCAGCCGATCCCCTTCTTCAATTACTTTAAGGACCATTTGTTTTACTTCTTTTAATTCTTCCGTAAGGTTCTCGTAATCTTTACGGCATTGCTCGCCTATACGGAATATTTCATCTTTACTGGTACCTACTGTTTGAACCATTTTTTCAAGAATAAGATCCAGAGTCTTGGAATCGAATTTCTTAATACTCATTTACACTCCTCCAAGGGCGTAACCCTTCCGCTAAGTACCTTTATTTTAGCGCTAAATGAGCTAAGATACTATGTTTCCAGTCTGAAAATTATACCAAGTTACCTAAAATTCGGTAAAAAGGCTTAGGCTTGTGATTTCACCCCGTGTCTTATATCCTATATAAAAGCAGGGTAAACATGACTATCAAGCAAAATAATATGTATATTTATGCCACTTAAAGATTAAAATTGGCACATTTTTTATTATAGCAGCATAAACATCAGAATTGCTTACATTATAACATGGGAAAAAATGTTCTATATTAAAGTTTCATTACATTCTGTTAAAAAATTGATGTTGGGAAACTTGTCGAATTATAATGAATTTAGCTGAATTTTTTGTACAAAGGTAAAGAAAGGAGCGGTGTCTGTGCTGCCCTCTTATTATACAGTTAAGGGATACGGAGAAAATGAAATCGAAATAGAAAGATCAAGGTTTATCGCTCATGTCGCCAGAGCAGAAACAGCAGAAGAGGCCCTGGAATTTATTCAGAAAATTAAAAAGAAGCATTCCAATGCCACCCATAATTGTTCTGCCTACTTAATTGGTGAAAACGACCAGATTCAAAAAGCTAATGATGACGGAGAACCAAGCGGCACGGCAGGTGTACCTATCCTTGAAGTATTGAAGAAAAAAAAGCTGAAGGATACTGTGGTTGTCATAACCAGGTATTTCGGCGGAATAAAATTAGGAGCCGGCGGGTTGATCAGAGCTTATGGAAGAGCAACCTCTGAAGGACTGCAGGCGACGGGGATTGTTGAAAGAAAGCTCATGACAGTTATGAAGACAAAGATTGATTATACATTGCTTGGCAAAGTCGAAAATGAGCTGAGAACTTCTATTTACGCGTTAAAGGAAATTCACTATCTTGATACAGTCACAGTTGAAACATTTGTGGAAGAAAACCAAACTGGGGCTTTTACTGACTGGATGACCGAATTAACAAATGGCGCTGGGCAAATTACTTTAGGTGACAGCCTATACTTGGAAGAAGAGGTAAAACAATAGCATACCCAAAATTTTGTTTTACTAAACTCCTTAAAAATTATAAAATAACATATGTCACTCTTTACTTTTAAATAAAGGAGCATACAGATGTCTCATGATAGACGTTCGATAGTTATCGAAAAAAGAAAATCAAAAAGGAAGAGAAGAATCTTTTTATTTATTTTCCTTCCTATTATCTTACTGACACTTAGCGCCACGGCATATGGAACTTTTCTATATAATAAAGCACAATCAGTTATGGATGATTCCTATAATCCTATAGATCGCACTACAAAGAGAGCATCTGCAGCACAGCCGGATATAGATAATATTTCAGTTCTTTTCATTGGTGTAGATGACAGCAGCAAAAGGTCTTTCAGCACATCTTCCAGATCGGATGCGCTAATGCTTGCTACTTTTAATAAGGATTCCAAATCAGTTAAATTGCTTAGCATTCCAAGGGACTCTTATGTTTACATTCCAAAATTGGGCTACCAGGATAAAATCACACATGCCCATGCGAATGGCGGTCCTGCCACCACCATTGAAACCGTGGAGGATATGCTTGATATTCCAGTCGATTTTTATGTGAAAGTAAACTTCAATGCCTTCATCGATATAGTGGAAGCATTAGATGGCATTAAAGTGGATGTCCCTTACGCTTTTTCGGAGCAGGACTCAAATGATACACCTAATGCCATCAGTTTAGAGCCTGGATATCAATTGTTAAATGGTGAAGAAGCACTGGCATTGGCCCGTACCAGAAAAAAGGATAGTGATATCCAGCGCGGCGAAAGACAGCAGGAAATTCTGAAAGCAATCGTAAACAGAGCTGCATCTGTCGGTTCTATTTCAAAGTATGCCAATGTCATTGAAGCGGTTGGAAAGAATATGGAGACTGACCTAACCTTTGACCAAATGAAGGCATTCCTGAATTATGCAGCAGAAGGATCCTCTATAAATATAGAATCATTAAATATCGCTGGCCAGGATATGTACCTGCCGAACAGCAATGGAAATCGCGTCTATTATTATGAATTGGATCAGGCCAGTCTGGCAGAAATACAGACTGAATTAAAAGGCCATTTAGACCTGAGCGATACAGAACTCGGACAAAACACAACGGATGATGCTGATAGTCAAGAACAGGTTGATAGTCAGACAGAATATCAGACTGAAGCCGAAAGTGAATATTAAAATGCAGAACCCTCCCAGTTCCAGCAGGAATTGAGAGGGTTTTTTATGTGACCTATTTCGGCATAAAAAAATACAGCCCTATAAATGCTGTATCAGTTTTAATTGATGATATTTTGACTTTTTGAATAGACTGGACTTATAAGGTGATGTAAAAGTCGTGCATAGGATTGTATTATAAGTTAAAAACCAAAACTGATGCCAAATAATCTTCATTTTCTTGACCATGTTATCACTCCTTAAGTTCCTTTACATAAAAAATAACATGGGATTGTTAAGCCAATATGATGCGAATGTTAAGAAAATTTTCAGATTTTTTTACATAAGTCCATTTGCACAAGCATAAAAATAAGCAACCTAATAAGGCTGCTTATTTTTGTTTATCTATTTTTAGCAGAGGAAGCAACTCTGCTTTTCAGCCTTTTTAATAGCGGCTGATAATCCTTCCCCACCAGTCCAATCACTTCCGCAAATAATTCAATTAAAAGCACGATGACTGTGATGAATAATATGGCCCCCCACACTTTTGCCTGAGAAAAGATGATAGCTGCAAGTCCGAAGAAGACTGAAATCGCATAAATCATCAATACCGTTTGCCTGTGTGTAAATCCTAAGTTCAATAAACAATGATGCAGGTGGGATTTATCTGGTGCTGATAAAGGCTTTTTATTCACAATTCGTCTGATGATCGCAAAAAATGTATCTGATAGCGGCACGCCCAAAATCAGAATCGGGATGATAAACGAAATCACTGTGACATTTTTGAAACCCAACAGGGAAAGCACTCCAATGATGTACCCCAAAAAAAGGGCTCCGGTATCACCCATGAATATCTTTGCAGGATGAAAGTTGTAGAAAAGAAAGCCCAGTGTACTAACTAATACAAGGGCAGAAACAGCGATAACATAGGTATTCCCCATGATGATCGCCATACTGGAGATGGTGATCAGTGCTATCGATGATACACCAGCTGCCAACCCGTCTAAGCCATCAATCAGGTTGATTGCGTTCGTTACACCGACAATCCACAGGACTGTAATCGGAATGGCAAAATAACCAAATTTAATTTCTCCGCCAAAAGGGGTATTGATGGAATTAACATCCACTCCGCCCCACAAAACAACAATTAAGGCAGCTGCAATCTGGACAATTAGCTTAATCTTTGCAGATAGCTCATACTTATCATCCAATACACCGAGGATGACGATCAGCAAACTGCCCACAAGTATAGGAATATGGTAATCCTTGTCTGGCTGGAAAATGAGCATTCCAAGCAAAAAACTGATATATATCGCGAGCCCGCCTAATCGGGGCATTACTTTTTGATGAACTTTTCTATGGTTGGGCCGATCAGTAGCTCCTATTTTCAACGCCAATTTTTTTACAAAAGGGGTCATAATAACAGAGCATAAAAAACATAATACTAAGGTCAAGTAAAACATAAAGACCCTCCTTATGAGTATAATGCCCCTATTTCACTTTCGGAATCAGGCATATTTTTCCTAAACAAATGTATGTATATACCGAGCCTAATTATATCATACATCTGCATCAATTAGCTTTTTTATTTTGGTCTAGCTTCCAAGCAATTTACAAATTTTTCGGTAATTCCCTTCATCCTGATTCCTTATTTCGACATGAACTAAGCATTTCCTTTAATAAGACGTTAAAGATGCCATAATAGTTACATGATTTAGTGTTTTTTCAGTGACCCCTCACCCATTTTATTTCCCTTCACCTCCTTCTCGAAAAATCGAATAGCTTTTTGAGCCGTGTTACCCGCTTCCTGCTGCAGATATCCGATTTTTTCCTTTAGATGCATGGATTCAGCACCCTTATTTCGCAAAGCGGTTCTTACCGCTTGTGAAAGAGATGATCCATCCCATCCTTCCTCCATCACATGACCTGCTACAGGCTGTCCGGCAATCTCGGCAAATGCTTCGATTTTCGGATCATATGATAAAGCAATAAAAGGAGTATAGGTGATCGAAGAAAAAATAAGCGCATGCAGCCTCATTCCAACCAGCACATCCGACTTGCCGATGATGGCTATTTTTTCTTCAATGGAGGCATCATAAGGAGCAATATAGCTTTTCTCCTTCATTTTTTCAGCTGTTTCTTTTGATGCTCTTTCATCGTGTTTGCCGTGCATAGGGACAAAGACAACCTGGTTTCCATCCTGGGCTAAGGAATCTAAAGCATTTGCCATCTTTTGTTTATAATCCGAGGAAGAAGGCCAATCTCTGACTGATACTGTAACAGCAGAACCGGTAAACGCCTGCTTCTCCCACCAGGTGCTGTTCTGCTCTGCAAGCTTAAGACCTAATACAGGATCAGGCACAATCTCAATTGAATTTTGGACTCCAATTCTTTCGAGCAGTTTTTTCGATGCGAGGTCGCGTACCGTTATTTCCGTTTTTCTTAATACTTTTTTGACAACAGCCCTGCTGATAGGATGGTGCAGGGGACCGATTCCTTGTGCATAGATAAATACCGGTTTTCTGATGAGATTAGCAAAATGAATTACGCCTGAGTAATAGGGGATCGACCTAAGTTTCGTCTCATCCTGCAGCAGACTGCCCCCTCCGCTTATCAAGCCATCAGCAGCAATTAGTGCTTTACATACTTCTATAACGCTCCAGCGGTCCACTGCCTTAACATTGTAAGTTTTCTCTGTAAGTGGAGGGTTATTCGATAGCACAGTAATATCCATTCCTGGTTCTTTATCCCTTAGTGCCTGTATGATCGAATAAAGAATCGCCTCATCTCCTACATTATCGAAACCATAATAACCTGATAGAACCACCTTCATTTATTAACACCTCAGTTTCCATTTCTTCTCGTAAATAGACCGTCCTTGTTTAAATAAAAAGATAAAAATCAGGCCGATCCCTAACCCTAATGCAAGGCTGTAAAAAGTCCTCAGAAGTGAGATATAGAGAGGTATATGCAAATGGGTAAAGGTGTTAACAATTGATAAATACCCGATAACACCAGGTATAAGCAAATACAAGCCAATTTTTTGATGATGAGGATAGAGGTAAAGCGCCAGCACAAAGAACGGGAAGCCAATCAGAAACTCCTTCGTTCTCGGCCTTACATACATGACCTCTTCCAGCCATTGGCGAAAAGCCAGTTCAATGGATGATACGCTCCCCGCATTTCCAGTACGGCTTATATAGTACAATCCGATAACAGCTAATAAGCCAATCACGGCTAAATGCCAATACTGAACCTTCATGCTCAGGATGCCCTTGAGGTCCCGCAAAAGAGCATAAACCATGACAAACAGGATTGGTACAAGGTAAGTCAGCTTAACTCCGCGGAACGCTTCAATTTTCACCAAGTATTCATTTCCATTCAAAAGTGAAGTAATAATGATAATGCCCGCAAAGCTGATTAGAGCCGCCCGGCCATATGGCAGGAATATCCCTTTCCTATTTTTTGCAGGGAGGACCGCAAAAATCGGCGTAATAACGGCAACCAGTAAAGCAAGCCCCTGCAGGAGGATATGAGCTTTCAGCCAAAAGGCTGCGGCCGCAAGTAAAAACATGCCTGCAAGTGATGCATAGAATAATGCCTGCCTGGAAAAAATCGTTTGTACTGCAATGGAAATAAAAAGGACAGCTGCCATCAACGCTGATAATTGACTCCATAATGGGACAGATATGGAATCAAAAACCTGGGCCTTCCCCGGTTTATAGTGAGCTGGCATTTGGCTATGTATTGCCTGAATAAACTCTTTTGTATTGAAAAGCGCTTTTTCAGGTTCTTCCCCCTTCTCCATTCGAAGGAACAACGAGCGGATATTCCTTTCCTTTACGGCACGAACAGCCCTATCCACGCCTTCCTCCATGCTCGGTACTGCATTTAAATCAAGGCTGTGCAGCCGGATCATCTCAAAATCCATCGCTCTTGCCACTGTACCGATTCCACGCTGATCGGAGAATTCAATGGCATAAACAGCTATATTCTCATCCTTCAGCTTTTGTGCAAAGCTTTTGATCTTCTCTGCGTCCGGGTAGCCGATGACTTCTACACCGGAAATCAAAAGGCGATTTGATTTCTCATCTGAAAAATCAAGCAGCTGATTGAGTACAAAGGGGTCTTTTTCATCCAGGGAATTAGGCATGCGAAAAACGACTGAAAGATCTGCTTTCTTAATTTCATCTATAATTTCTTCTCTATATCCAATAGGCGTTCCATTGAATTGGTCACTGTTCAATGCAGGAAAATGAGTAAATTCCTTGTCTCCAATTCTGACTGTTTCTGCTGCCTGGAAAACATTTGTAAGCCGGTCTGTGAGCTTATTTTCATTTTGTATATGTATATATGCTCCTTCATTAGACAACCGATCAACCGAATTTTCCACTTCACTATTCAGGATAGACATCTCCTGGATCCTTCCGCCGGTCAGGACGTTAATATCCCCTATGTCCTCCAAGCTATTTAAAGTCTCAGGCTGTATACTGACACCATGCAGCCCAGCATCTTTCAAATCCCGCAATACATCCTCCAATTGCAGACTGGGATCCTTAGACACCAGTGATTGAATATCCTGAAACGGAATAATCGTTTCATAATTCCGATTATTCCATTCAGCCTGGTGCCTCTGCATAAGGCCAGGCAGCGTTAAAAGAAGAGACAGAATCAATAAACCAAAAACAGCTTTTTTCAATCTCGACATCCTTTCAAAGAAAGCACCGAATGCTAATTTGTTCCTTTTGACTTCCATTTGTTCAATAAAGGCATAGAGGCGATTTCAGTTCTATCAATACCTCTCGTAATAATTAAAAGGATAAAATAGGTGAAAGCACCTGCTATAACGGCAGACCCGGAAAATAACAAAGCTTTCATTCTGCTCCAATGTTCAATATCCGCATAAAAAACTAAAAGACTAATGAACCCGCCCATAATAATGGAAGAAATCACGACAGCGGAATCCTTCCATTTCCAAACAGGGAAAGGAACTGCCTTCTTAATAAAAATAGTATTGGCAATAAAAATGACCACATATACGGCAAGTGTCGAATAGGCTGCCCCGATTAGGCCAAACAGGCCGACCAGGATAATGTTCACTGCCGCTTTCAGAATTACACCGCAGACAATAATATAGGCAGCCTGCTTGGCCAGATTGATTCCCTGCAAAATCCCGGTACCCAGTACAGTTAACGAAGTAAATACAGAGCTGAAGCCGATGACCGCCAGCACAGCGCTTCCTTCCAGGTCTTTAAATAGAGCCAGGTTTAAAGGAAGACTTAATGCCAGCAGCCCGAATGCTGCGGGCCATGACACAAGATGCGTCAGACGGTGAGTTCTCTCCAGGATCCCACTTGCCTTTTCGTAATTCTTTTCAGCCAGCGTCTCTGTTAATAGAGGGATAAGCGGAAGCACGATCGAGCTTGAGAACACAGTAGCAATTTGAACAAGCGACAGCCCCCGCCCGTAAATTCCATACTTATAGGTAATATTTTGGTCAATATCTGTTCTCTTTAGACTATATGGAATGGTCACAGAATCCACGAAATTCAAAAGCGCCATTGTGATGGCCCCAATACAGATCGGCAGGGAAATATAGAGAATCGTTTTTCCTGTACTCAAAAAATCCCTGTATGAATAGCGAAATCCTTCTGATTTGGGTTTTAAAGAAGAACGGGCAAACAAAACCCGCAAATAAACTGCTGAAGCTGCAGCCCCTAAAATGGAACCGGCCATAATGCCAGCAGACACCGCCACATCGGAATAATTTCTTTCAACGAGCACATAAGCAATCATCAGGATAAAAGCCACCCGGATAAATTGCTCGAGCACCTGGGAAACAGCTGTTGGCCTAATATCCTGAAAGCCTTGAAAATACCCCCTGTACACAGCCATATACGGCGCTACCAGAAGAGTGGCCGAAACAACAATTAAGGCTAAACGGGTGCTTGCGCTGCCCAGTACCTCCGCTATCGGGGCTGAAAAGCTGCAGATAAGCGTAAAGCTAGTCAGACCAAATAAAACAGCCAAAATCACCGCAGTGATATATATTTTATATATCTTCTCCCGATCCCCATGCACATTTGCTTCAGAAATCAATTTGGAAATAGCAATCGGAATTCCCGCTACTGAAAGAATCAGAGCCACCATGTAGACAGGATAAACTAAGCTAAAAATACCCAGCACTTCATCTCCGGCAATATTCTGAAGCGGAATGCGAAAAATGCTTCCAAGTATCTTTGATGCCAGAGTGGCAACGGATAAGATTAAAGTGCTTTTAATAAACGCTTGCTTCATGCTAGCTTCTTGCTTTCTGCGCTAAAATCTTGAAAGCGAATCTCGGCAGTGCCATCATTCGTCCAAAACGGCTTGGCTGCTTTAACAGCCTGTAAAACCATTCCAGATTCATCCTTTGCCAGATTTCCGGCGCTCTTTTCACGGTCCCGGCAATGACATCAAAACTGCCCCCGACACCAACAAACACACCTTTGTCAAATTGATGAATATTTTCAGCAATCCAATTTTCCTGCCTTGGCACGCCTAATGCCACAAAAATGAGATCCGGCCGCTTTTCAGCAATTTCCTGCTGAATATGTCTGCTTTTCCAGTCAAAAAACCCATTATGCGAACCGACTATTTTTAGCTGAGGAAATCGTTTTCCAATATTCCTTTCAGCCTTTTCCAGCGTTTCCTGCCTGGCCCCCAGCAGATACACACGGTGCTGGTGCCGGTCAGCTAATTGAAGCAAGTCCATCATCACATCATAGCCTGCTACCCTCTCAGGCAGCGGTTTATTTAACAGCTTTGCCGCCTTTACCACACCAATCCCATCTGCCGTTACATAGGTCGCCTGTTCCACCACCTTCATATACGACGGTTCCTCATTGGCTTTCATTACAATTTCAGGATTTGCCGTTATCACAAAAGCTTTTTGTTCCGCATTTATATGATGCTGCAATTGATCAACAAATTGAGAGCGGGTTGCATGAACAAAAGGAACACCCAAAATGTCCACATGTTCTAAATTCATAAGAAAACTCCTTGTCATCTTAAATTTTCTCCATTAATATACCACAAAAGATAAGCAGCCAATAATCGCCGCTTAATCATTCGAGGACAAGGATAAAGCAGGGTTTAACTTGGAGTCAGCAGTATATCTGGATGTTTTTTCACCTCTCTGCAATGTATTCATGAATATTTCTTATAGAATAAGTGATTCGTATTTTGAAGTAAATGAATGCAGAGAATATTTACAATTTTTCACTTAAGTGCAATATTTTTATTCAAAGCTTTACAAAATTGAATTAAAAGAAAAAGGGACAGCATTCGCCATCCCTTTTACCTTAATACATTAGTTATATATCTTTTTTCAGAAAAACCTCTTCAACAACCCGCCTTGAAGACTCTCCACTCTCTAAATAGCAAAATTTGCTGTAAAACTCCTCATATTGCTCATTCAAATAAGAATCCGGGGTTATATTCTTAATATAATGAATTACCTCCTCTGTGGTCCTGGCTAATGGACCAGGTGCCTTCTCTTCAAAATCAAAATAGAAGCCGCGAAGTTTATCTCTATAATTATCGATATCATATACATAGAAGATCATCGGACGCCTCAGATTTCCGTAATCAAAGAAAACAGAAGAATAATCAGTCACTAGCATATCAGATATTAAATATAGCTCACGTATGTCCTCATGATGGGAGAAATCAAAGGCAAACCCTTCATATGGTGTTAAGTCAAAGTTCTCAGCGACTAAATAATGCATTCTTAAAATAATAATATATTCATGCCCCAGTTCTTCCCTTAAGCGATCAAGGTTTAACTGAAGTTCAAATTTATATTGGCCCTTCCCATAAAACTGGTCATCTCTCCAGGTTGGGGCATAGAGTAGAATCTTTTTATCCAGCGGCAAGTGATAGTCCTTTTTCAACTTTGCAATAGTTTCTACATTATTGTTATTGTAAAGAAAATCATTGCGTGGATAGCCGGATTCAATCATTTCTTTTCGGAATCCAAATGCCCTTCTGAATATATCCGTGGAATATTTATTAGGGGAAATCAAATAATCCCACTTACTTGATTCCTTCAGGAAATTCACTTTGTAGCTTTCTGTATCAGTACCGGGCATGTGCACTTCATCCATATCAGCTGCAAGCCTTTTTAGAGGCGTTCCATGCCATGTTTGAAGATAAGTGGTATGAGAAGGCTTCGGGATCCACAATGGCAGTCGGCTGTTGCTTACCCAATAACGGGCTCTGGCCATGAGAAAAAGCCATTTTAGAGAAAATCTTTCTGCATATAATATATCCTTATCAGTAAAGTTTTCCAGATACCTTTTATCTGCACTCCAATACATAGTATATTCAGGGTGATTTTCTCTCAGGTATTCATAAATGGCTCTAGGATTGCAGCTATATTGCTTTCCTAAAAAGCTTTCAAAGATGATAAGGTCTTCCTTCACAGGAAGATAACCGGCCAGCTTAAAAACAATTTGATATATTCTCTGTATTTTATTGCTTCTTTTTACCCTTAACAAAAAATTTTTTAATGGCATGTCTCATTCACCTTGTATATAGAATTGACTATTTTTTCAACATTTTTCGGCATATGAAGACATTATAAAGCTATTCATGGCGATTATCAAATGAATCTGGTTTTAACGAATCATTATCAAGGTATAAAAAATGAATAAATGGCTAACAGGATATGGCAGCATCCCCACGCGAAGTAAACTTGTAAAATACCAAGAAAAAGAATAAAATAGTATAAGTATGTTTGCGTTATTACTGAACGTGTACAAATTGTTAGTTCACTGTAATGGCTTTGTAAACATAAAGATTTACAATGAAAATTGTCGATGTAAATAAGTCTTTGGACACAGACTCCACCATTATACTTTTATGATAGATGGATAATGTTGAGTCAGTATTAAATAATTGTAAAAATATATCCGAAATCGAATACAGCAAGTTTTTAGGAGGAGTAATCGATGAAAAAAGTCATCACATACGGTACATTTGATTTGCTGCATTGGGGTCATATAAATATTCTAAAAAGAGCAAAGGAGCTTGGAGATCATCTGACAGTTGCCATCTCCTCAGATGAGTTTAATGCTCTTAAAAATAAAGAAGCATACCATAGCTACGAGAATAGAAAAATGATCCTGGAGTCCATTAGATATGTTGATAAAGTCATTCCTGAAAACAATTGGGAACAAAAAATCAGCGATGTTATTGAAAATGATATTGATATTTTTGTCATGGGCGATGATTGGAAAGGGAAATTTGATTTCCTTAAAGAATATTGCGAAGTAATCTACCTTCCAAGAACAGTTGGAATATCAACAACAAAGATTAAGAAAGATTTGTTCAAAGTTCACAATGGCTAGAGAGATCTTAGTATCAATATACTTGATGTTATTTTCTTTCATATTTAATATATGCAAGCTGTTCCCCCAAAAGAAAGAAAAAACTGTTTTCGTTGTTACTTTTATTGAAAATAGCGCAAGTATATATGAAGAACTTAGGCGACAAGATCCTTCTTGTCGTGCTATTTTTTTAGCAAGCAAGAATGTGTATAACTTTTTTTCTAAATATGATGAGAGCACGATATTGCTATTTGAGCCTAAAAAGCTGAAGGATTTTATAATTTCCATTTATCATTTAGCCACTTCCAAGCTGGTGATCGTGGATAATTATTATGGATTTCTTTCATCAATCCGATTCAAAAAAAATGTTACTTGCCTCCAAGTATGGCATGCTTCCGGCGCCATTAAACAATTCGGCCTTAAAGACCCCTCGATTGCAAACAGGAAGAGCAGGGCCATTACAAGGTTTAAAAAAGTATATAAGCAGTTCCATAATATAATAGTCGGCTCGGAAGAAATGGCCAGGATATTTGGGAAAGCGTTTGGAATTGAAGAAAAAAACATTCTTAGAACCGGAATGCCGAGAACAGATGTTTTTTTTAACGAAAAGCGGATAGCTCTTATTAAAAAATATATGTATCAAAAATTCCCTTATCTGGAAGAAAAAAAGGTCATTCTATATGCACCGACCTTCCGGGATAATGAATTGGATCACTTTCAGCTTCATTTGGACCTGGAGGAAATGCAGCACCATTTATATGGAGATTATATTGTTCTGCTAAGGCTGCATCCTGCTGTCAAAAACAATCTGGATATAAGCAAATACGATGGATTTGTTTATGATTATTCTAAATATGCCAAGCTTAATGACATTTTATTTATTACTGATATATTAATTACTGATTATTCATCTATTCCATTTGATTTTTCAATTCTAGGGAAGCCAATGATCTTCTTTCCTTATGATCTTGAGCACTATCAAAAAGAACGCGGGTTCTGGGGCGAGTATTCAGACGTTGTCCCTGGCCCAATTGCCATGTCAACAAGCGAAATTATAACTATTTTACAGTCAGGTAATTTTCAGCTTGAAGAAATATCGGAATACGAGAATAAATGGAATGAATATTCCAAAGGAGCTTCAAGCCAAAATATCGCTTCTTGGATCTTATATACCTTAAAGTCGCAAGAAACAAAAAAGAGCTCCCTTTACGAGACGTAAGGGGAGTATTTTTTTGCGTCGCATTTTGTCTGCGATTGCGGAACTGGATAAAAACTGGTCGAAAATTCTCTTTCCTACACTGAAAATCTATTATACTATTAATAATTGTGAGTAACACGAACAAAATAAGAAAGGGGAAAAGAATGATTAAGAAACTATTGGCTTCTTCACTTATCTTATCGCTATTGATTCCGGTCATACATAGACCGGCATATGCAGAGGCCGAAAACCAGGAAACCGTTTCTGAGGAAATTGTTCCTTCAGAAGAAAATCTTCAAGAAACTCTGATTGACCAGCCAAAAGAGGAAGAAACTTCAGAACAAATGACAGAGGATGATACAATCGCTGAAGAGTCATTTATAAGTGATGTTACGGATCCGATGCAAGAAGGAAAAGAGCCATCCCAGCAAATTACAGAACCCGCCGAATCATCAAAAGATACGTTAACTGATGAGTCATCAAAAGATACGTTAACTGATGAGTCATCAAAAGATACGCTAACTGATGTATCAGAAAGCCTTGAGTCCAACAAAACATTAACGGAAAAGGCTGTTCAAAAATCAAAAGCCGTCAGCAGTTCTCAGGCTCTGCAAAATGAGAATACGATTATAGAGGGCAATACTAAATATTTCTTAAATTCAAACGGATACCTGACCCATGCAGAAGTTTACTCAAATAATAAACTCGTTACAATAAAGGAGTTTTATCCCAATACTTCGCACGAAAATGCGAATGAGCATGTAAAGTTTATTTTCTCTTTAAATCAGGATGGTTATATTATAAAAGCTCAAAAACTTAAAGAGGACTCCCAGCAGCCAGAAATCCATTATGAATATTACCCTCAAACCCGATATGGGGCGCATGGGAAAAGGATTAAATACATATTTGAAATGACTGCATCAGGATATATTGCAAGTGCATTCCAGAGGGAAATAGACACACAGCGCACCTTGGCCATATATCAGTATTATCCTCAAACCTCATATGGTGCACATGGAAGCAAGATTAAATTTTCCTTTGAACTTAATTCATCCGGCTATTTGAATAAAGCTATTCAGAGAGAAAAGGATACCCAGCGGATCACATCAGCTTATCATTATTATCCTGGAACTGTTTACGGAAAGCATAGCACAAGCATTGAATACATTTTCGATATAAACAGCTCAGGCAATGTGGCCCTGGCAAGCAAACGAGAAAAAGGATCTCAGCGAATTCTTTCGCTATATGAATATTATTCTAATGCCGTTTATGGAAATCACGGTGATAAAATCAGTCTTATATTTGATATGAACAAGTCGGGTCATATATCAAAAACCTCTAAAAGAGAAAAAGGGACCAAGCGTATCCTTTCATGGTTTGAGTACTATCCTCAAACCTACTATGGCAGCCACAGCAATAGAATCAAATACATATTCGATCTTGATACCGCAGGCTATATTAAAAAAGGATCCTTGAGAGAATCAGGAACCCAGCGCATCCTTTCAGTCTATTTTTATGCACCAAAAACATCCTATGGATACCATGGCTCTAAAATTAGCGGACTGCAATTAAATGTTCCGCTTATATCACAGCTGCCAGAGCTGCCAACCGGCTGTGAAATCACTGCTGTAACCATGATGCTTCAATATAAAGGAGCATCAGCTAATAAAGTAAAATTAGCCAATGAAATGCCAAAGCATCCTTACAGCCCTTATTTAGGGTATGTAGGTGATCCATTTACAAAGTTTGGCTGGACTATTTATCCAACTGCATTAATGGGCATCGTAAAAAAATATGCAGGAAGTTCAGTAAACTTATCAGGTAAAAGCAATGCAGCAATAGAAGCTCACTTATCTTATCGAAAGCCAGTGGTTGTCTGGGTCTCCCCTATGCACGGCTTTACTGTACATGCCATCACTTTAGTAGGCTATGACAGCAGCAATTATTATTTCAACGACCCATGGACAGGGCAAAAAAATGTCAAGATCAGTAAAAGCGAGTTCAATAAACTATGGAGCAATCAGGAAAAAAGAGCTATTTCCTATTAAATCAGCAGAGAAAGCCCGGAACAGTTATAGTTCCGGGCTTTTTCCCACTTTACTTCAGTATTTTTTTGATTTTGGCAAGAGCTTTTCCGAACAGATCATTTTTGGCTTTAATCTCTATACTCATATTGCCTAAATTTGTCCGATAAAGAGATAGCGCGGGCTCTTTGATTCCATCGGGAGTGTTAACCCCTGGAGAAACTCTAATTCTGGCCGGCCGATACTCGGGATAATCAACCAGGCGGAAATATAGGTCCAAGGTGGATCCCCGAACCACATTTTTAAAGGCCTTGGCTTGAATCCATGCTTTATATTTCTGATTTTCAAAGAGATAAGGGTGAGGTTCCTCCACAGGCTCACTTTCAACATTAGTGAGTATGATCTTTTCCTTTGAGCCTCTTACAGTCGCATAGATTTCACCAACGGCTTGCTTGCTGGCCTTCGGAATAGTCAATGCTCCTGAAATTTCGAACCCTAAATCATCCGGTACGATTTTACTTATTATTACTGTGGGCTTAAAATCTTTGGTAACATCATGAGTCTTTTCTTCACCTTTTAAAAGGAACCTGCTGCTTTCCTGAAAGACAATTGGAGTTGTTTCTGTGTTTGTATAAATTAAAGAAAATAATTTCAATTCATTATAATTTTTATTGATAAATAAATCATAGAGCTTCTTTTCTTTAGCGGGAAGCTTTAACGCAGTATCAGCCGGGATTTCATTTAAAAATGAGGTGACCGCATCTTCCCACCGTTCTCTATCTGCATCATCGATTAAGGCATATTTAATGACATGGAGCCTCAAGAGATCCAATAAGCTTTTTAAATCATGCTCCTGAATGATTTTCACAGGTATTTGGTTAGCTTTCAGCCACTGTCTGTTTGAAGATAAGGCACTAATTCGATCCAGAGTGTTCTGCAGTTTCATTTGCTGCTGTGTGATGGAAGGCTTATCTTCTCCTTCCCTAACCCGCCATTCATATACAAAACTATTAACAATGGCTATCTTGCCTGCAAGTACGGCCCCTTTCATTGTAAAAGCCAGATCTTCATAATACTTTCCTTCTGTAAAATGAAGATTGTTTCTTTTCACAAAATCCTTCTTCCATAGCTTATTGCAGGCAATGCTATCCTGTAGCAATTCCGGTTGATCCAAAAGTGCAGTGATCTCATTCTTTTTGTATAGATTAAATTCCAGATGCCTGATGGGGATATATTTTCTCTCTTCATTAAAACGAATAACTTTCCCTGCTGCATAATCGGCGTCACCCTTTAAAGCTGCTTTCACTAAGGATTGGATGGCATGAGCCGGTATGCGGTCATCAGAATCCAAAAAGAAAATGTATGTTCCATTGCTTAATGAAATACCTTTATTCCTGGTATAGCCTAACCCGTGGTTCTGCTGGTTGATTAATGTTAATCGGCTATCCTGATTAACATACCGATTAATGATCTCTTCGCTTTGGTCAGTCGAACCATCATTAATAATAATGACTTCTAAAGCCTGATAGCTTTGATCTATGACAGATTTCAAACATTCGTCAAGATAAGGAGCAGCATTATATACTGGAATTACAATGGATACAAGTGCAGACACATTTCTCACCTCTACATTTACAAATGCCAAAATAATAAAAAGAGCTGCAAAAAGCAACTCTTTTTATTTAGTTAATGAAAAACCCTGTTTACGACTCTTTCAGAAGCATTGCCATCTTCTATACTGCCAAATTCAGCAACAAAACGGTCCAGTAATTGCTCATACTCGTTTAATTGGGCAGGATGATTCAAGAAGGAAATGACTTCATCTATCTTTCTGCATACCGGACCAGGGGCCTTTTCAACAAGATCAAAGTAGGTTCCCCGGCGGGCCAAATATTCTTCCAGGTCATAGCAGTATAAAATAATCGGCCGCTTTAATAATGCAAAGTCAAACATGACAGATGAATAATCACTGATCAATACATCCGACACCAAATATAATTCCTGTATATCCTGATAGCCTGATGCATTTATGACATTCTCAGGCATTCTCATATGAGAGATCTTTGCAGATAACAAGTAATGCAGCCGGAGCAGGATAATAGTGTCTTGGTCAACACTTTTGCTAAGCTGCTGGATATCTGCGAGTGTTTTTTGGAATGAGTTGGGATCCCAGTCCCGGAATGTAGGAGCAAAAAGAATGACCTTTTTGCCTGCAGAAATCCCTGTTTCATTCCGAACCTTTTCCGCAATCTCCCTTGGCTTGTTAATCAGAATATCATTTCTTGGGTAACCTGTCTCAAGTATCTCTCCCCCATACCGGAATCCGCGCGTAAAGATTTTGGAGCTGTAGGAGTTTGGAGAAATGAAGAAATCCCAAGCATCTGTCTGAACCCGAAGTCGTGACAGCTCCGTTTCACCAGGAAGCTTTTTTTGGTCATAGCCCATTCTCTTAAGAGGTGTTCCATGCCAGGTTTGCAGATACACCTGATCTTTCTTCTTAGGGACTAAATGTGCAATTCCCTGGTTATCTACCCAATACTTGGAACGGTTTAGATAATAATAATATTTGAGGCTATTTTTTTTAATTTTAACAGGATTTCCAGGCACCTCGACAGCTTCCGGATCTTCAAAGGACCAGATATATTTGTATTTGTTATTTCCCTTCAGCAGTTCTTCATAAATATACTTAGGACTGTCACTGTACTGTTTTCCCATATGGGCTTCGAAGACCACCCAGTTCGATTTAACAGGGAGCTTTTTAATTCGGCCCTTGATAAAATTAGTAAGCGCGTTTTGAAGAACTCCCGTCTTCTTATGCTGTTTTGGTTTTCTCCTTTTGGAAAACATCCATTTAACCTGGTCCATTCTCTTTAATGGAAGCACTTGTATGGCAAAGGAATTTTTGTGATTAATAAAGAATGCTTTTGATAATCCATTGTTCTTAACCAGTTTATTGCTGAAGTCATAAATATCCGTCTTCTTAACAAGACGCTTATGAAGGTTGCCCTGATGACTAATAAACAAGGATAGATAATAGTTTCCAGGCTCCATATTCTTCAGATCAATGCTATACCTGTTTCCACCCTCGCTATCAGAAACAAGCATTTCTTTTGTCAGGTTATTTCGAAGCACCCAATACAAATCAATTTCTTCATCATTAACTGATTCTGTATTGATATTTGCCTGAAAAACGAGCTTATCATGATTTAATTTCATATCATATAGATTGAAATCTACTCTTAAACTGCTGATCCGAAGGAACTTTTCATTATATTTTTGAATAGAAGGACGGAAATAATATCGATCAGCAACAGCGTAAATTCTATTCGCCTTCGTAGGCAGTCCATTAATATAGGCAATATAATCCTGAAATGCCTCTTTGTCACCTAAATAAAGCAAGTAGTATAGGATACGGTCTTTTTCGGCAAGATTCGTAAATGCATATTCGTCCATAACTTCGTGCATATATTCATAAATCAGGGCATGGAATTTTTCTTTATATTCTTCGTCAAACTCCAGGTAATCATTTATATATAATTTTAAATCATGGCGCAGAAAACGGTTATTCTTATGTTCCTGGTAGAGAAGATCTCCGTTTT
Organism: Cytobacillus sp. GQ23; assembly: GCF_059758675.1. Lineage (NCBI taxonomy): Bacteria > Bacillati > Bacillota > Bacilli > Caryophanales > Bacillaceae > Cytobacillus > Cytobacillus sp. GQ23. The sequence goes on along the minus strand of NZ_JCAXER010000010.1, from coordinate 42,551 downwards.
CTCTCAAGAACTTATCATAATATCGATGGGATATAATTCGGTTCTCAAAGTTTTCAAATTCAAATCTTCTGTTGGAGATAGATTTTACTGCAGCATTTTCGACTACCCGCCAATAGTAAATCGGTTCCGGAATAATACTTACACTTTCTGCAAGGAAATATGCTTTACCTGTAAAAACAACATCTTCATAATGAATGCCTTCAGGAAAACGCAAATGATGTTTATCCAAAAAAGAACGCTTATAGATCTTATTTGTAGAAACGCTGTCAAAAAGAAGCACTTTAAAATCCCGGATATTTATATTAATCCGTTCAATGTTATAAATTTGTTTATGATACCAGATATGATAATTATTTGTGCGAATTGCTTGTCCTGCCACAAAGTCTGAGCCTGTCCTTTCAATGGCAGCGACCATTTTCTCGCACGCATCCACCGTATACCAATCGTCACCATCCAGGAACATGATATACTCTCCAGTTGTGTTTTCAATCCCTGTATTCCGGGGTGTGCTGCAGCCTCCACTGTTTTCCTGAAGATGAATGGATTTAAAATTTGGTTTATCTTTAATAAAGTCATCGATGATTTCTCCGGTTTTGTCTTTAGAGTAATCATTTACGACAACTACTTCGAAATCCTTATATGTTTGTTCATGGAGGGATTCCAAACATTCTTCAATATATAATTCGTTATTGAAAGCAATGACAACGACAGATAGCTTAGGCGGCTTATGCTGAGTATTTAATTTAGTTAACACCATGCCCACCTCCCAATTCATCAAATAAGTCATACCATTGCTGTTTGATTACAGATTTTTCGAATTTCTCACTTTTACTAAAAGACTTCTCGCTAAATTCAGCATATAAATCCTCATTTTGTGCAAGGCGCCTAATATGCCGCGACAGTACAGGCACATCTCCAACCGGAGCTAAATACCCGTTTTCATATTCATCAATGATCTCCCGTATACCAGGGGCACAGTCCGTGGAGATGCACGGAAGGCCACAGGATTGTGCTTCTATTAAAGACATGGGCAGCCCTTCAGCTTTGGAAGATAGCACAAAGAAGCTGGCACTTTCTAATACTTCCTGAACATTTCCTGTTTGACCCTTTAAATGAATCCGATCATTCATGTCAAGAACATCAATCAGGCTTTGGAGTGACTTTTTCGCAGGCCCTTCACCGTAAATTTCAAGCTTCCATCCTGGTATATCTTCCGCCACCCTGGCAAAGGATTCAATCAGCACATCAAACCCTTTGTCCTCAATAAGTCTTCCTGTAGAAACAATCGTTTTATTTGAATATAACTTCAAAGCTTCGTTAGCAGACCTGAACGGTGATGGATTATACATCACTCCGGCATTTGTAAAACCCAGATTTACAAAGTACTCGGCGTCTTTTTGGGTCAATAATAAAAACTTCGATACTTGACGATAATATCGGAGAAGCCTTTTATAGCGATGGGAATTTTTCGCAGCCGCAACGCTTTCATGGCTTTGTCCGATGATCTTCACATTTTTCCTATACAGAACAGGCTGAATCCATTGCATTCCCCAAACTTGGATGATAATGACATACACATCTTCATCACCATATTTGTCAAAGAATCTTTGCACTTCTTTCCTTCTTTTAACGAGCTCGATCCTTCTCTTAACTTCAGATGCAACCTTATTGAATCGCAAAGCCTTCAGGTTTGAAGAGATTTCCTTGGCAATCGGTGCGCGGTATCCATCCTTGTGTACGATATGAACAGGTATGTCAGCAGAAAAATAGCTTGGCTCATTCTCCTGCTCATTTATACTTAAAACGGCAACGTTATGTCCATCTTTGAGGAAATCATCCGCCAATATGGAAGCAACCCTCTGTGCGCCGCCATGGCCATTATATTCATTTAAAACAAACACAATATTCTTCGATTTCATTTTATAACTCCTCATATTCCCTAATATAAAAAACCTCTTTCCCAGGTCCGTACTTCTTCAAGAATAAGTATAATCTGCCCAAGTTTTAGAGCTTTTATGATAGGCTGCCCTTTACCTCGATTAAGAGATATTTGGAGCCAGTTTGTACGTCTATCTCTTTGTTTTCTATTTTATAAGGAACAGATGGATATTGGTCATGTTTAGATGCCCATGCCAGGACCAGCATTTTATGATGCGGCGGATTTTTCATTTCGTATCTTAATTTGCACTCATATCTGCCGGCAGGAATATTTGCAATATCCAAATCCACATGAAATTGTGAATAATTATACTTTTTCCCTTGAGGATTGAAGGAGACATTCTCTGTTATTTCCTCCGTTTCGCTCACTTCAGCTGGATAAACTCTTTCTTCAAACGTTTCCATGTTAATTAAATGGAATTCCATTCTTACATCATCTTCCGAATCGGTTTCATACCCTCTGACAAAAGCAACCCCTTCTATTTTCAAGGAATTTTCATCAAACCAGATCTTGTTGATCTGTTCTTGAACCTTTTCGTGGTTATCAACGGTCATAAAAAGTTTATTGCTTTCTTGTTTTAAATGATATTTATACGGGCCTTGGACCGAATTATCTTCCATAATCTCTGCCTGCCCTGCCCATAAAGGGAATTCTGTCCACTCTTCCTTTTCGCCCTTATACCTGATGCCAACATCATATTTTCCGGGCTTCACGAAGGCAGCTAGTTGAGCTTCAGAAAATTGCACTGAAAATCCAGCCTGATCCTTTTGGCTTGCCGGAACCATGGAATGATTCTTTAGTGGTTTCCTTATTATTGGCTTGGATAGATATTCCCCTGTTCTGGAGTCCCGCAGAACTGCTTCAAAGTCTCTTGCAGCCGTTTCATTGTCACTGTATAAATAGCCTTCCAAATCCAAGGAAATCCCCTCGGAAGTCGTGTTATATACCACTTTATCGATGGAATGATGAAATTGTATTTCAGATTTAATCGCTTCAAGCGTTTTCCTGCCGCTCATAAAATCATTATAAATAGAGCCAACAAATTTGGAGTCTCCATAACTGATCAGATTCCCCTGGTGAATCCAGGCTGCCTTGGAGCAAAAGGATTCGACAGCATGCTTGTCATGGCTGACGAATATAATGGTTTTACCCTTCTCCTTGAATTCATTCATCTTATTCATACATTTTTCTCTGAATAGAGAGTCTCCAACCGCCAATGCTTCATCGACAATAAGGATGTCAGGATCCACATTCACCGATATCGCAAAACCCAGCTTAGACCTCATACCAGAAGAATAATTTTTCACAGGCTGATGGATGAACTCTCCCAGTTCCGAAAACTCGATGATATCCTCGACCTTTTCCATCATTTCCTCTTTTGAATAGCCCAGCAGAATTCCTTTCATAAAGATATTCTCATATCCGCTTAATTCAGCATCAATACCGGAGCTGACATCCAAAAATACAAGAGACCCATCCACCCGTACATCTCCGGCGGTAGGATCCGCAATGCCTGTAATAATTTTGAGCAAAGTTGATTTTCCTGAACCATTTTTACCTAAAACGCCAATAGACTCCCCTTTAGGGAAGTCTATTGAAACATCATTAAGGGCCAGGAACTCTTTGTGGAGCTTTTTATGGGTAAGAACCTCTTTAATAGGTCCCCATTTGTCATCATATAGCTTATATTTTTTTGTCAGATTCTTCACACTGACTGCAATCTCCATAATGATCCGCCTTTCACAAGTGAAAGTTACAATATATCAAGAAAAATAGGTTTCATACGTTTATATAAGTAATTTCCTAAAACAAATAATACGAATACCAATGCCCAGAAATATAGCGTATACAGTGGATACTCCCAAAAACCCGTATCAAACAGGAAGGAATCACGATAGCCCTGGACAATATAATGAAATGGGTTAAGTTTAATCACCGTTTCCAAGGCACCAAGACCCAAATTATCGATAGACCAGAAAATAGGCGTCATCCAAAACAGGAATACAAGAGTGGTGTCCAAGAAACGACCGAAATCTTTACTGATGGCTACCAGCGGAGCCGTAACCGAACCGAGACCCAATAGAAGCATTAAGGCGGCAAAATCATAATATAGAAGCTGGAACCAGTAGAATGAAATGCTCTTAATCGATATGCCAATAACCACCAGCATAACGGCCAATAATATCAAATGAGTATAGTAGGAAAACAAAATTTGTACCGCCGGCAATATGGCGATCGGGAAAGGTGTATTTTTTATGATACCCCTTTTGCTCCGAAAGGATTTCTGCGCCAGTTTAAATCCGTCATTGATTAAAAACCACGCCACCATTCCGATTGCGAGCCACGCCATAAAAGGAGCACCATTCACCGGTCCTCCCGCCCGGGCACCGACACTGAAAACGAACCAAAAAACAGCTATCCTCATTAGCGGATTTATAAGTCCCCAAATAAACCCAAATAAAGTACCCGCATATTCTCTTTTTATCTCATTTAAGGACAATGCATGAACCATTCTGCGGCGTTCCCACATTTCCTTGTATATATCAAACATAAAATTACTCCTTTGATTCCTGACTCTTAAGATTCGTAACCTTATTCTTCAAATCCGTTTGGATTAGTTGATTGCCACTTCCAGGAATCCTGGCACATCTCTTGAAGTCCCTTTTCAGCACGCCACCCTAATAATTTGGCTGCTTTTTCAGGGTTTGCATAGCAAATGCCGATATCTCCCTGACGGCGTTCCGTGAACTCATATGGGATTTCCTTCGAACTGACAGAGCTAAAGGCATTGACCAAATCAAGTACACTGTATCCTGTACCCGTTCCCAGGTTAAACGTTTCTACTCCCTGATTTCCATCCAAATATTCAAGGGCTTTTAAATGGCCTTTCACCAAATCGACTACATGGATAAAATCACGTACACCTGTGCCATCATGTGTATCATAATCATTGCCGAATACAGATAGTTTTTCTCGCTTGCCAATAGCAACTTGAGTAATGTATGGCATTAGGTTATTTGGAATACCATTAGGATTTTCTCCGATTCGTCCGCTTTCATGTGCACCGATTGGATTAAAGTATCTTAACAGCGCAATTCTCCAAGATGAATCCGAGACGTATAAATCTCTTAAGATTTCCTCGATCATTAATTTTGTGCGGCCATAAGGGTTAGTGGCTGACAGAGGGAATGATTCATCAATCGGCACACGATCCGGATTGCCGTACACGGTGGCAGAAGAGCTGAAAACCAGCTTCTTCACATCATATTTGGCCATGACCTCACAAAGGTTCAACGTTCCGGTAATATTATTATGATAATACGTTAATGGAATTTCCACAGATTCACCTACTGCTTTTAAACCTGCAAAATGCATAACAGAATCAAATTGATAGTTGCTAAAGAGCTGATCCAGCGCTTCCTTATCTAATAAGTCATATGAATAAAAAGGAAACTCCTTGCCTGTTAACTCTTTCACACGCCTGATTGATTCCATTTGGCTGTTAGATAAATTATCAAGAACTACAATTTCATATCCATTATTAAGCAACTCTACGGCAGCATGGCTTCCAATATACCCAGCGCCCCCTGTGACTAAAACTGTCATATTAAATCCCTCTTTCAAAAAGAATTTATAGAAAAGATACCAAAATGTTTGCGGTATTCTCAAGCCTCATCCACAAATAGCACATGAAGCTTTTTGTCAAGTCATACAGATTTTTGTCGATTGAATAAAAACACTTTCATAATTATACCTGATTTGTAGTTAGAAATATAGTTTTTTCATTTCCATTCATCTGGCAGGCAAGATCACAGAAAAAAAGCTGGCCCAATTACTTGGACCAGCTTGCTCTTTCTAATAATATTTTGGCACATCATAGTATAGCGTATAGTTATCAAGCAATTGATATAAGTTATAGATGCTGCCAACCTGCTTGTATGCCCAGCCGATATCTGTAGCATATTGATGTGAAGGCTGAACAGGATTCCATCTCATCTTGTACAACGTATCCTGCTGGAACGTTGTGTTATAAATATAACCGCTGCTGATAAGTCTTGCACCGCCAATGATAGCCTGTTCAGGTGTAAACCAGCCATTGTCATAGGCAGTTTTAGCGCCACATTCAAGCGGGCAGGAATCATATGCCCCATAACCATACATGTTATAAACTGTTTTGCCATTATACATTACACCGTTAGCAAGCTTCGAACTTCCGTTTCCTGTCTCTAATAGAGCGTGAGAAATCAGATATAGCTCATTAATGCTGTACATTTGTGCTGCGGATATGAAGGCTTGTGCCTTGCCTGTCAGAATACCTTTATTATTAAGGATTTTGCTGTTTACCTCCGCTGCATCAATATATGCCGGCTTGGACAATTTGAGAAATTGGAAATAATATTTGCTGTCCATGCTAAAGTTATTAGGATTTAAATATTCACTTACATCTGCTGACTTAGCATCCTGCCAAGTCATACGAACTTCGACCCAATCCCCTGTTTTGCGAATCACTAGCACTTGAGTGCCAGAATTCACTTTTTGAGTAATTGTCCCAGTCAAAGACGGCTCTGTTCGTACATTAACGTTATCACCGGTTACAATCCCTTTACTCGTATCCACATAATCAGCATGGATGAACCTTGGCTCATTCCGATACTTATCAGTCTGTGGGCTTCTAGTCATTTGGATATCTAGCATTTGGTTAAGAGAAAGGCCATAATCCGTATACATTAACTGCGGTCCATTTTTAACTTTGACAGCATAAGAAGTCCATCCATACAAAGTCTTCAGCTTCCCAATAACGTCTGCCGCTGTGTCATAGCCAGTAAACTCCTGGGTAACGATCTGGTAATGCGGCACACCGATTGCAGTATGGGTAGCTGACCAATTATTGGATTTAAAGAAATCCAGCCCCTTATTCAGTAAAATCGTACCGGCTATCGGAGCAGATTTAATGTAAAACTTATCATATCCTCTTTCGCCAGTAGACTGATTGACTGCCTTTAAATTTCTGCTTGCAAAGAAATTAAGAGCTTTGTTGACATTACTTGTTCCTATTAAAGGCTCGGACACAATCTGGTATCGATTCGTTTCCTGCACTGTTCCAACAGGCTGATAATCTGCAGACCAATTATTCCGTTTAAAAAATGCAAGTACATCATTAAGTTGTGATCCTAGTACAGAATCAAGAACTATATCAAATTTCGTATATCCCTTTTCTCCTGTTGGCAGAGTTTCTACCTTCCAGTTTCTTTCTGTAAAGAATGCCTGCCCTGCTTTAAGCTGTGAAACCTCCAGAATAGGAGCTGAAACGAACTGGAACTTGGTAAATCCAGTCTCTCCTGTAGCCTGATGATTCGCTTTAAGGTTCTTCTGCTTAAAGTATGAAAGAACCGCATTTAACTTGGAATCACCCAATACAGGCTCAGAAACCAGTTCAAACTTGGTATACCCTGTTTTCCCGTTCGATTGATATTCAGCTTTCAGCTTCTTTTGTCCAAAGAACGCAAGAGCTTCATTTACTTTGCCTATCCCCAGCACAGGTTCAGTGACTAATTGAAACTTGTTATAGCCTGTTTCCCCTGTTGCCTGATATTCCGCTTTAAGGCTTTTTTGGTTAAAGAAATTTAAAGCCTTATCCAGATTTGCATCACCCAAAACCGGCTGGGAGATAATCTGGAATTTTGTATAACCCTTTTCACCTGTTGCCTGATATTGGGCACTCAAATTCTTTTTCTTGAAAAATTCCAGTCCGCGATTAACCGTCTCCATGCCAAGTACAGGAACTGATTTAAGCTGATATCTCCCGCTTCCGATAGACTCGTATCCTGCATTGATTCCAGTGGCAGACTTAAACTGCTGCACCACACTCTTGACTGTCGCTTCACCATTATAGTAGCCGCTTGTAATCTGGTAATAGCTCTCTGCTTCTCCCCAGCCTTCATAACTTGCTTTAATTCCTGTAGAAGAAGTTAATTGCTGTATGACATTCCGGGCCGAAGACTCGCTGCTGTAATAGGCACTTTTTAGTACATAATAGTTTTCGGGATTGCCCCAGCCTACATATGAACCATTTATCCCAGTAGCAGATTTAAGCTGGTTTAGAACATTCGTAACTGCTGCTTCGCCATTATAATAGCCGCTTGTGAGCTGGTAATAGCTTTCCGGTTCCCCCCAGCCTCTATAGCTTCCTTTTACGCCCGTAGCCGTTTCCATTTGGGTGAGGGCATTCTTAACGGCTGACTCTCCATTATAATAACCGCTAGTAATTTGATAGTAATTCTCAGGATTGCCCCAGCCTTCAAAGCTCCCTTTCAAGCCTGTTGCAGCTTCGAATTTTTGAATGACATCCTTTACTGCCGCTTCACCGTTATAGTAGCCGCTAACAAGATTATAATAATCCTGAGGTTCACCTGAGCCTTGGTATTTACCGGTTACTCCCGTTTGTTCTTCAAGCTTTTTTAGAATCTCCTTTACAGTCGACTCTCCATTGTAATATCCACTAATAACTTTGTATTTACTAAGCGGATCAAGCCATTGTTCGTATCTGCCTTGAAAACCTGTAGAGCTTTCAAACTGCCGTAAAACATCCTGGGCTGCAGATTCGCTGCTATAATAACCGCTGACTACCTCCTGATATTCCTGTGGTTCTCCCCAGCCTTCATATGTACCTGTTATGCCAGTTGAAGATTCCATTTGCTTAAGGACTTCTTTTACTTTAGATTCACCTGGAAAATACCCGCTTGTAATTTGATAATTACTAGTCTGCTGATATACTCCGGTCCATCCTGTGTCCTTTCTAAGCTGTTCTAAGGCTGCATTCGCCTCGCTTTCACTTCCAAATTTCCCTGTTTCCACTTTATAAATTGATAAATCTGTAAATGCTTCAGATTTACCAGGGAAAATTGAAACTGACAAGATCAACACCAAAACAGAAACCAGAATCATCCACTTTCTAGCATTCAACTAATTATCCCCCATCTCTCTTATTTGTTACATAATTTGACACCATTACTTATTTTATCTATAAATCTTACAATTCACAATGCGAAATTTGCAGAAAAATATACTAATAGAAATATATGTTTAATTTTTGTCATATGATGTTAAGAGAATTTAAAAATTCGTTCCAAAAACGAATGGAAATGTATAATTCTGGATAACCTTTAATTGAATGGGAAAACCGAACTTGGAGGTGCTGGTAATGGAGGAAATGGAGCTTCACAAAATCGAAGTGCATAAAGATGGAAATTGGGAGGAGACGGAATATCACACTATTCAAATAGGTGACAGGTTTCGCATGTTTCATCCGGACGGCACCCCTTTTATAGACTCCGATAATCAGCATGTCCTTCATGCTGCATCCGAGCCGTTCTTTGACGAGGAATTGGGAGTATGGTTAGTCCAAATTAAATAAAAAAGATACAAAAAGGCTCTAATTTAGGAGCTTTTTTTTGTGCTCATAATGCAGGCATCTATACATAAATACGTGAATACTCCCACCTTAACTTTTGATTCATGTGTTATCTTTTTAATAAATGCTTTCCTTATTAAGATTATTTATATCTTTTTACCTGCAGACTGCAGGTATTTCAAAAATTTTCTATTCATTTTTATAATTATTTGATATTCTAGTTAGCAGGATTACAATTCTTGTAAAAACGTGGAGGATATAATAGATGCGTGCCGAAAAAAGGAAGAAAAAGCCGAAATGGCCGAAGGTATTAGGGATCGTATTTTTAGTGTTATTGATAGGTGGCGGAGGTTATGCCTTTATGGTATACAAGTCTCTGACAGATGCTGTGGAAACAATGCACCAGCCAATTGACCGGGAAAAATCAGATAAACGGCCTGAGAAAATTACGCTGGAAAAAAGAGAGCCGTTCTCTGTATTGATGCTCGGTGTGGATGAGCGCTCAGGCGATAAAGGCCGCTCGGATACAATGATTGTTCTTACCGTTAATCCAAATGATAAATCCATTAAGATGCTCAGCATTCCTCGTGATACCAGAACAGAGATTATTGGAACAGGAACTGAGGATAAAATCAACCATGCTTATGCATTTGGCAATGAGGAAATGTCGATGGCAACAGTCGAAAACTTCCTGGACATTCCGCTAGATTACTATATTAAAGTGAATATGGAAGGTTTTAAAGATATTGTAGATGCTGTTGGAGGAATTACAGTTAATAGCTCACTAGCATTTAATCAAGGCGGCCATCAATTTGCTGAAGGAGCCAACAATCTTGATGGTGACGCTGCTTTAGCATATGTCCAGATGAGAAAGCAAGACCCCAATGGAGACTTTGGACGCCAGGATCGCCAGCGCCAAATTATCCAAGGTGTTATTAAAAAGGGAATAAGCGTGAACTCCCTGACAAACTTTGATGATATTTTTGGAGCACTTGGCAAAAATGTGCGCACCAATATGACATTTGCCGAAATGAAAGATATTCAAAAGAATTATAGAGATGCAGCCGGGAATATTGAACAAATGACCATATCTGGCAATGGGCAGACAATAAATAATATCTGGTACCTGATTGTTTCAAGCGATGAGCAGCAAAGAGTTCAAAATGAATTGAAGGCACATCTTGAATTGAAATAAATCAATTCTTTATTGCGTTAGAAGCTGCACAAAGCTTTTTCTTTGACTCCAAATTCAGCAATATCTATAATTATCATCGTATTCCCATATGCACATTTGGAGATTGCATGGACATATCCCCTTCCATTTTGGAAGGGGATTTTCTTATTAATATTCAAATGCCCTTTAGGTATCTTCCAACATATTCCTAGGAAGCACAAAGTCTTCTTATGCACGGTAAAAAATATAAAGCCTGTATTCAAAACATTTAACAGGAACATACTTCAAAAAAATGAAAAAAAGGTGAAGCAGCTCCCGCTTCACCTTCTGTGATTAAAACCGATCTTTATGCTTTTCAAATGCTTTCTTCACTTTCTCCACAACCACTTTAGAACCGCCCTTGTCTTCCACTCCTTCAATCATCATAGCCATTAGGAGCTTCGGAGATTCCGGATTGTAGGCAACAAAGAGGCCATTTTCCTGCCCTTTTTCATCCGCACTTCGTTTTAATTCGGCTGTTCCGGTTTTCCCTGCAAGGGGATAGTCTTTCATGTTTGCAGAGCGTGCAGTTCCGGAAGGATCCTGGACGACTTTAATCATGGCGGATTCAACCGTTTTGGCAGTTTCTTCGCTTATGATGTTTTCCTTCCATACCTGGCTCTTTTCTTCCTCTTCCATCAACACAGGTTTGATTAATGAACCTTTATTAATGAACGGTGTATATGAAGCTGCAAGGTGGAGGATATTCATTTCTACCTCAGCCTGGCCATAACCGGAATCGGCGAGTTTAATTTCACTGTCCAGACTTCCGATTTGGGATGGCTCCAGCGGGAATGCGTATGGCATTTCTTCTTCAAATCCAAATTTCTTCAGGCCGGCCGAAAACTTATCCTTTCCTAAGTCCAATGCTTCCTTGGCAAAGTAAATATTGTCGGAATACATCATGGCTTTTTCAAAATTAACTGGAGCATTTGGATCCTTGACCCTGGTGACTTGATAACTGCCCCAGGATTTGCTTTTTTGCCACTTCAGACCTTTTACATTAATGGTTTCGTCAAGTGTCAGCGTTCCTTCCAACAATCCAACTGCTCCAGTGATTGGCTTCATGACAGAGCCTGGTGCGTATGTTTGTTTGAAACGATTCATAAGCGGCATATTCTTATTTCCCTCAAGCGCCTTCCATTCCTCCCCCGAGAATCCGAGCGATGCCTGGTTTGGGTCAAAGCTTGGGCTGCTGACTAAAGCAAGGGTTTCTCCTGTAACAGGGTCAATAGCGGCAGCTGTTCCAGGACTTCCTTCCATCTCGTTGTATAAATCCCTTTGAAGGGTAATATCAATTGTCAGCTGAATAGTTTCCCCGTTTTCTACCGGCTTTTCAGCCAGCACGACTTCTGAGCCGTCCTTTTTCTCGATGCCTATTTTTACTCCGTTAGTACCTTTCAACCGTTCTTCAAGAACCTGCTCGAGCCCTCTCTTACCGATAAGATCGGTGCTGGAGTAGCCTTTTCCTTCCTGCTTTTTCAGTTCATCTGCGTTGATTGGCCCCACATAGCCAATCAGATGGGCAGCTGCCTCTCCAAATGGATAAATTCTGCCTTTTACATCCTGCTTCAATACACCCTTCAGGGCAAATACTTTATCAAGCGTATCTTTATCATCAGGAGAAACCTTCTTCAATGGCACGAAATAACCGGGCTGCACCCAGCTGGCATTCAGATTTTTATTAATCTGCTCCTCTGAAATATCCAGTGCTTCAGATAGCCCCTTAATGGTTTGCTCCTTTTGGCCCTCCATCTGCTCAGGAACGACCCCGATCTCGTATAGGGTTCCATTTAAGGCAAGCGGGTCTCCCGTCCGGTCCACAATATCGCCTCTCTGTGAAGGCACAGCAGAGTAAGAGATTTTATCCTCAGGCCCCAGCTCTGGGAAAATATAGGTCGTATCCCAGGCTACAAACCAATTTTCCTCATCCTCTTTTTCCTCTTTCACAAGATTGGCATCATGAGTGAAATCGATCTTTCCGGCGGCACTGTCCATGCTTGCCGAAAATGGAAGAGCTGCCTTTTCTTCCTTCTTATATTCCTTTTCCATATCTGGTTTATATGTAACCTTTAAATTGCTGATCTCCAAGTCCTTGTACACTTTTTTATACCGATTAACATAATCCTCTTTACTGATGGATTTTTTGGCGTCATCAGACAGGAACTCATACATCTTTTCAAATTCCTGTTTGTTCCAATGCTCCACATATTGTTTAAAGCGGTCTTGCGGCTTAATTTCTTTGTTGCATCCACCCAAAAAGGCCAAAATGAATATAGAAATAACTAGAAAAAACACCCTTTTCATGCAAATCCCTCCTTCCAACATATTACCATTTTCTCCGCTTATGTTACCACTGAAATGGTACCAGTTTTTCATTCAAATGTTTGATTGATATTAATAATGGAGCAATAAAAAAAGCCCAGATAATGAATCTGGGCACACCCCTGCCAATCTATCATTCCACTGGTATAAATTTGGCGGATAACGCAGATTCGATTTCATCACCTTCATCAGCGTAAAAAACGTACTCGATTACTCCTATTTCTGCATCACCAAGAATGATATTGACCTTTGAACCGCTATTAACAAAGAAGTTTCCGAAACCGCTTTGAGCAACCACCTTATAACGTCCCGCTGGCAAATCCTTGCCAACGGTAAAGAAACCGGCAGGTAAAACTTTGGGCTCTTGTTTCTTTTCAATGATTTCCCCTTCAACAGCAGCCAGTTCTGCCTTTTTCGCTTTGATTTCTTCAGTTAAGTTACTCAACTCTTTATGGCTCTTTTCCACTTGCTTTTGCAGCTCTTTCATTTCTTCTTCTGCCCGGCTTTTATTTTCTATTATTCTAAGAGCTTCATTCTTTTCCTTTTCCATCTCCTGAATTTCTTTCTGAATATCTGCCACTTCTTTTGTCTGGCTTTCAGTCTTGTTTTTTAACTCACCTAATAAGACTTCCCGCTCCTCTATTTTTTTCACCAATTCTTCAAGCCCAACCTTTTTTCCATTTAATTCAGTTTTCGCTGTATTGGAGCCAATAAAGTAAAACACTCCAAAAAGAATAACCACACCTGCCACAGTAAACCAAAGCCAAGTGCTTTTCAAAATCTTTCTGCTGTTGTCATGCTTTGACCCCAAGGCTTCTCCCCCATTCATCTGTTCACAGCACCACACAATATATATATGAAGGACCATGGCCAATAATGAGAAAAGAGCCTTTCAAAACAATAAGAAACAGCCATCTCGACAATGGATGGCTGTGTTTGCTATGTATTATACTTTGCTGGCTAATATGGTGACCATGGCACTAAGAATTACGGTGAAGAACAAAAAGGATATATAAAGTACCTTTTTCTTTATCCTCTTTCTTCTCTTAATTTCCTCAGGTGTGATCCAAATAGATTTTGACATCAAAAAATTAGCTCCTTTACATTTGATGGCAGCTGGCTGGCCTTACCATCGAGATAGAGGCCCCTTTAGCTTTGCGTCATTACCTTTCAGTAATTTTGCCCTTTAGTATTATCGGCTGCCCTGCTCTTCTTTTTAGACATTATTTGTCCATTTCAAAAAAAGTTTTAAATTCAGGCAACAACACACTAGTACCCATTTTAAAAAACTATAAACACTAAAACAAAAATTTTGTCGTTTTTTTTAGAGAACTATATAAACAATAGTGTTCGTTATTAAGGTATAATAGAGTTAATATTCTAAATTATAGGAGCTGATTAACATGCCTTTAGTACATATGAAAGAAATTTATACACCTTTAAAGCTGGTTGGAATAAAGTTTTTTAAAAGCAAGGAAGGAAGCACTTATGTAAAAGTCCTGAATTATCCTCGTAAAAAGCTATTCATCTAAGCAATAAACCGTCTCTGCTCTTTTTTTAAGCCTTAACATAACCACCAATAGAAGTAGAGCAAGTACAATTCCGAAAGAATCAAAGGCCACATCAAATAATCTTCCATCTCTTGTAAAAAACAGCTGAAGAATCTCTGTCGAGACTGCAAAAGAAAAAGCAGATAGGCCAGAAAAAGTCAGATTTCCTTTCAGCAAAAACAACGCAACAGTTAGAATGAGGAAGACAAAAGCATGCCCCAGTTTCCGCAGCCAGAATGCTAGAGACGGGCTGGCTGGCACCGGATTGAAAAGATCGGTATAAGATGGACTAGCCGTCCAGTTAAATTCAATAGTTCCATTCTCTAAAATGTTCTCTAAGCTTGCTGAGCAAGTACTTATGAAAATAACACTGCACCAAACTATCAAAAATACGAATCTGTACAATTCCCCCGCCTCCTTTTTCCATACATTCTTACCTTCGCGGGGGTTTGTATACAAGATGGCAGTGTTTATAAAAAATAGATTGGGAATAAGGCAAGCTGATTCTTTTTAGCAAGAAGCAGATGCATTAACAAAATGGATTGATATAGATATAAGAAAATTAGAAAGCTGCATGCAAAGACCTTGTTTATACTTACAGGGTCTTTTATTCTGCACTTTTCAAGTAAACGTAATTTACAATAGTAAAAGCCCTATGAAGACAATCTCTTCATAGGGCTTTTTGCGAATACCTTATGCTCTTTTTCTTCGCTGAGTGTAAATAAACAATAGCGAACCCGCAAGCAAGGTCATTAGACCCATGGCTAATAAATTGTAATGGCTGGTTGCGGTATTAGGGAGCTTACTGCCTTTAGCTGCTTTCTTTTCTTCTACTGAAATATATTTCCCTTTATCAGCAGGTTTTGGCTCTGCCTTTCCACCAGGTGCTGGTGTTTTACCCGGGACAGGGCCACTATCTGAATCACCCTCTCCAGGGTCCTCACCCGGATTTTCTCCTCCAGGCACCCCTTCACGATCTGTAGCGACATTTGCGGATGCCTGAGCAATAACCATTCCTTCAGCATTCAATGCTTCGATTGTGATGCGGTAGTTCGTATCGGACAGTAATTCTTCAAAAAGATAGCTGCTGCTGTCAGAATCCAGGGAATCCATATACTCACCATCTAAATAGACATTATAGCCGGAAATCTCTTCGTCACCATCGTATGTCCAGAAAGCTTCAATGGAATCTGCATCTGTTTTCATATCGGTAAAATAGAAGTCTTCACTTGCTGTCCAAACATATTCCCAGGCATAGTCAACGGGCTCCTCTCCAGCATAAGCCTCCAGGGTAATTTCATATGGCGTTCCTGGTTCAAGGTCTTCAAACGTATAGCTAGTTTTCGAGGAATCAATTTCATCAACCAATTCTCCGTTTAAATAGATGCGGTAGCTTGTGATGTCTTCTTCCCCTTCATATACCCATGACGTTTCAATCGATGTGCTGGTTGTATCAATCCAATCGAAGTATAGGTGGCCTTCTTCGCTGTAATTTCCATATTCAACATATACACCTTTAGCTTCAAGCTCTTCAATTACACGCATGGCTTCTGACCCTTCAGATATATCGAGCAGTTCATTGTTATAAAGACTTACATATTGCAGATTTGGCAGCTCCAATAACACGCGGATATCCGTAATTGGAAGCTCATTGGCACTAAGCTCAACCAAATTTTTCAGATGAACCAGAGGGCCTAAATCCTCGATACGGTTGCCATCGATACTTAAAGATTGCAGTGTCCCTAATGGCTTAGCCCACTTAAGGTCCGTAACTTCCGTATAAGAAACATTTAGAGCATAAAGGCTGATGCTGCTCAGAGCAGACAGATCAGATAATGGATTATAGCTGACATCAAGAAGCATAAGATTTCGGAGACCTTCTATTCCCTTTAAATCAGACAGGTTATTATTATCCAAAACTAAGAATTCCAGTTTAGTCAGATTTGAAAGATTAGGGATTGCTGTCATTCCGTTTGAAGACAGGAAAAGGTAATTCAAATTTACAAGCTGATTTAAAGGTGAATAATCTTTTACATTCGTGTTCGATAAAAACAGCCCGGTCAAGTTTTTCAAAGAAACAAGCGGCTTTAAACTTGAAATCGGATTATCATCCAGATCAAGCTCAATTAGCTTAACGAGACTGCTAAGCGGGGTGAGGTCACTGATCTCGTTCCCCCATAAAGAGAGAAACTCAAGATTCACGGCGTTCTCAATACCTGACAAGTTCTTAATGGAAGCTGCGCCAAGATAGAGACTGGTGACATCAAGCATATCGCTCTCCTGTACATCCCTGACTAATCCCAACGCTTCCTTAATGGCTTTTTCCAAGTTTTTATCTTTAAAATGAATCACTTTCCCGGAAGGCGGCTTCTTAGTCGTCACATCCAATGCTGCTCTTCCAATCAATTTTCCATTTTCATAAGCTTTCACCTTAAGGCTGTATGTGGTATCAGGTTTAAGATTTTCAATGATTTTCGATGTGGTGTTTCCTGATAGCTCCTCTTCTTCCCCATCAAAGATAAACACATATTTGTCCGGATAAGAATAGTCCTCCTCGTCCTCTGTCCAATATCCCCATTCAAGTCCAATTCTTGATTCGTTTACAAAGGTCGGGTAAATTTCGAGATTCACATTTTCCTGTATATCAAGATAGACCTCAACACCTTTGGCTTGCAGAGCCTCTATTACCGCCAGGGAAGGGGCATGTTCTTCAATTTGCAGATTTCCGTATAGATAAACAACCTGCAATTTCCCCAAATCTTTTAAAAAGGTAAAATCCTTTATATCTGTGTAGGATAAATCAAGGTTTGCCACATTATTTAAGTTTCTTAAAACAGTTGTGTCTGAAAGCGGATTGTCTCCCATATCCAGAATAATAAGTTTTTTCAAGCCGGCTAATGGAGTTAAGTCCTGAATTTGGTTACCGTATATCACCAAATGATCCAGGTTGACAGCATCTTCAAGTCCTTTTAAGGACTTAATGTCCATGTTTGGCGCAGCAAGAGAGGTTAGACGTTCCAGGTCACTTTTATACAGTTCCCGTTTCAGCCCCAGTTCCTCCTGAATGGCACGAAGCAGATTCTCATCTGAGATGGCTGCCTTTTTACCCTGGGGGGCAGAGAGGGTTGTAAAAGAATGCACCTGGCTTGCAAGCACCTTGCCGCCTTTTAGGGCCTCCACTTTCACTTCATAAGCTTTTGTGTCATCAAGACCTGATAAGTGATATTCGTATACTCCGCCGTCTAACGTTTTTTCCAGTTTTCCATTCACATATAATTTGTACTCTTCCACCGTATCGCTATTATACATTCCCCATGAAATCTGCGCGGACGATTCTGTGATCCGGTAAGCTGTGAGTAAAAACGATGAGTCTTCTTCAAGTGTTTCAACAGTTACTCCCTTTGAAACCAGATTTTCAAGAACGGATGAAGTTCCCAAATCCAGGTCCAGATAACCTGCTTCCACCTTTTCCAATTGCGGCAATGATAAAAGAACATCAATATTGGATACAGGCAGAGACACTAATTTCACGGAGGTCAGTTTGTTTAGGTCCTTCAGAGCTGAAAGGTCTGTAAGAGAAATGTTTTCAATTGTTAGCGTCTCTAAATTCACTGCATTTTCGAGCCCTTTTAAGCTGGTAATATCGCCATAGCTGTTATGAATCTCCAACGAGGTTAATCCGATGAGGTCATCTTTTAAAATGACGCCCTCTGCTTTCCCGATTGCGAACCGGATCAGCTTCTCAAAATTAGCATCTTGAAAAGAAATTCCCGCCTCTTCTGCTGAAGGCTGTCCAGCTGCTGGTTCCGTTTTTTCCTGCTCAGCTTTTGTTTCCCCGGCATTATCTTGTGGTTCTTTACTTTCATCGGTTTCGGAAGGCTTTTCAGAGGATGGCTTGGAATCTTCGGCAGCCTCTTCCGTATGTTCTTTGTCACTTTCCTTCGCCTCGGCTGATGTGACCTGCTTGGAGGCACTGACAGCCTGATCTTCTCCCTTCTTGACTGCGTATGTATAAGTCATATCTGATTGAATATCTGTATCTATATACTCATATTCCTTTATAACTTTTCCATCCAGGTTTGAAGATGCTTTTAGTTCTGCAAGGATGGATGTTTCCTGGTGGTTCTTGATGATCGTGAATGTTTCATTGGCATCTGTTTCGGATAGGGTTTTCCATTTTAGAATGACTTGCCCTTTTTGATAGATTGGATTCAGCAGGTCAATGGCAGTCGAAGGATCCTCGCTTTCTTCTGCATTGGCAGCCGGACTGAAAAATGAGAAAATCATGGTTAAAACAACTGCTAAATGTAACCACTTTCTTTTAAGCATTCTCACTGCTCCCTTTAATGTAAAATTTTACTATCTCTATTTATATAAGAAATATATACTATAAATAAGCAGTTGTATATCGCGATTTTTGTCGTAAAAAATATATTTTTCAAGGGTGATAGAGTTGAAATATGCGGTCCTATTTTTATTGCTTGCAGGAGCTGTTCTAACAGGTTATTCATTATGGCAGATACGAGATTCACAGGTTCAGACGGAGGAGAAAAAAGAAGAAGCACTAGAGGTTTTAGGAGCTTCGAAGGCGGATGAACCCATCAGCATGGATTTTAAGCCGAATGAGACAATTGGCCTACTCACCGTTCCAAAACTGAAAAAGGATATCCCCATTATCGAAGGAACAGATGAAGAGCAGCTTGCGGCCGGTGTTGGGCATTACCCCGGAACGGCATTTCCCACCCAAAAGGATCAGATCGTTCTGTCCGGCCATCGGGATACTGTCTTCCGGCAATTCGATCAATTGGAATTAGGGGATATCTTTACCGTAAAGCTCCCCTATGGAGAATTTTCCTATGAAATTTACGATACGAAAATAGTCGACGCAGATGACCGCACAATCATAAAAAGCACATCTCCTGATGAGATTCTGACTGTTACAACCTGCTATCCTTTCAGCTACCTTGGCAATGCACCCCAAAGATTTATTTTTTATGCGAAACCGATAAAATACTAAGTAATATTACAGAGAGCACCTGCTAAAAAAGGTGTTCTTTTTATTTGAGTCCACCCATAACTAAACTGACTCAAATTATTCTCAGCACCTTTTCTCATTTATCACCCAGCATTCGAATAGGATAAAAGCATACAACCTATATAAGGGAGCGTTATTCATGGGATTTAAAAAACACCAGCAGAAAACAATCCTTAAAATCAGCTTCGGACTGGTTTTGGCGGCTATGATCCTGTTTGCTTTCAAATTCCTATTCTCATCGTCCGAGATGCAAGCTAAAGAAACGGCTGAAGAGTTCTACTCCTATGAACAGGAGGGAGAATTCTCCTCGTCTTGGGAGCTTTTTCACCCCAGTATGAAAAAGAAATTCACGAAGGGCCATTATATCCAGGACCGTGCCCACGTTTTTATGAACCACTTTGGTGTAGATACATTTACATACACACTCAGCAAACCTGAAAAGCTTAAATCCTGGAGGATGTCCAAGGAGGACACCGCCATCAAGGATGTTTATAAGCTTACAGTTATCCAAACGTTCAAAGGGAAATATGGAAATTTTGATATCGAGCAGGATATCTTTTTGGGGAAAGAAAAAGATGAATGGACGATTATGTGGGATTATAATAAGTAAACAAAGAAGGAAGAAAGCCATAGCCAAACCCACTGCCGCCTTTTTCACTGCATGGCGGCAGTTTTTTTGAATACTTTAAAGAGATTATCGAGGCATTCTTTCCTGATTCTTTCGTGACAGGTAAAATCATGACGGATTTCTTTTTCAAGCTTTTTAACGATATCCCTTAAATGCCTTTCTTTATTTTTATTAATTTTTTTATTGGAAAGGCACGCTTCAATCTTTTGTTCGAAATACTCTACTGTTCCAAATAAGGGCCTCAGGGAACTCACCCCTTTCTTTTATAAGCTTATTAAATCATTTCCCTACTAAACGACAGCCAAACTGGAAATATTCAGAATTTTTTTTACCGTCCAAACGCTTAGTTTTAAAAAACAAAATTCCCAGATATGAACAGGAAATGAAAACAAGAAAAGAGATGGATCAAAAATGCCCATCTCTTTGTAGAATATATCAATTATCTTTTCGACAAAACTTCTTCCTCATATTTATTTATTTCATCAAGCCATGTCTCTTTGACTGGCACGCCCATTGATTCACAGTAATAATCCCACACTGCTCCAAATGGATATGTCTTAAATTCTTCCATGATTGCCAGGCGTTCCGTAAAATGACCCTTTTCCTGAAGATCTTTAAGGTAATCAACAGGGGTCAGCAGCGCATACAATAAAGCCTTGATCATATTGCGGGTCCCAATGACCCAGGCGGCTACCCGGTTAATACTGGCGTCAAAGAAATCGAGTCCAAGCTTCACTTTATCCAAAGCATTACAGCGTACCAGCTCCAAGGCAATTTCACGCAGCTCATCATCCAATGTTACGACATGGTCACTATCCCAGCGTACTGGCCGTGAAACATGTAATGCCAGCTGATCAGCATATAGAAGCATGGAAGATATTTTATTGGATACTGTCTCAGTTGGATGAAAGTGACCCGTGTCAAGCAGACAGAGTTTATCATTTTTCAGGGCATATCCCAGATAAAATTCATGGGAGCCAACAACATAGGACTCTGAACCGATGCCAAATAGTTTGCTCTCGATTGCATCGATATTAAAAGCAGTTTCTATTTCTTCAGCAAAAATCTCATCCAATGACTCTTTCAATCTCACTCTCGGTGTCATCCGGTCGCTCGGAATGTCCTTATACCCGTCCGGTATCCAGATATTTGTCAGACACGGAGTTCCCAGTTCCCTGCCAAAGTACTCGCCAATTTTACGGCTGGCGATACAGTGATTAATCCAGAACTCTCTGATTTCTTCGTTCGGGTGGGATAGTGTTAATCCATCTGCTGCTTTTTCATGGGAGAATAATGTAGGATTGAAATCCAATCCAAGGCCAAGTTTCTTAGCCCAATCCACCCAATTTTGAAAATACTTTGGCTCCAATTGGTCGCGTTCAATCACTTTTCCATCTGTTTCTGCGTAGATAGCATGCAGGTTTACACGATGTTTCCCCGGTATTAGGGAAAGAGCCTTTTCCAGGTCATTTCTCAATTGCTCGGGAGAGGCAGCCTTTCCCGGATAATCCCCTGTAACATCAATGCCTCCGGAAAGTTCATTCTGCTTCATCTCAAACCCCTGGATATCATCCCCTTGCCAGCAGTGGATGGAAATAGGAATGGCTTTTAGAACTTCTAGGACTTTATCTGTATTTATTCCCCATTTTTCGTAAGCCAGTTTTGCATTTTGGTAGTTCTCCTGTATCTTCATAAGGCACACTCCTCATTGACTTCTGATGCTGCAGGGGTGAATTCCTTCAGATCAAAAGACCTTTTAATAATGGTTCTCGCCTCTTTTAGGTCCATAATTTCATCCAGGGACATGAGCTGTGCAGCCAGATTTCCGATGGCTGTTGCTTCTGAGGGACCGGCGATCACCACTTTGCCGGTCTTGTCCGCAATAAGCTGGTTCAAGTATTCATTCTGGCAGCCTCCGCCGATTACGTTAATGGTCTTAAACTCCTGTTCGAAGATCTCTTCAATTTCAATTATGGCATTTTGATAGCTTTCTGCTAAACTAACAAAAATACACTTAGCAATCTCACCAGGTTTTTCTGGTACAGGCAGGTTCTTTTCCGTACAATAATCCTGGATTTCCGCAATCATATGATCAGGCTTCAAAAATCTGCCATCGTCCACATTTATAATGGTATGAAAATCTGTTGCCTCACGGGCCAGCGCAACTAGTTCACTAAAAGAATATTGGTCCTTGTAATTTCTCTTCACTTCCTGGATCATCCAAAGCCCCATAATGTTCTTTAGGAACCGATAACGGTAATCCACGCCACCTTCATTTGTATAATTATATTGGTGGGCTTTAGGAACACAAATCGGAAAGCGGTTCTCAACGCCAATTAGGGACCAGGTTCCGGAGCTGATATATATGGTTTTTTCCACTTCAGGCACAGCCACTACAGCTGATCCCGTATCATGGGTAGCTGGTAATATGACTTCAAGATCAAATCCAAAATCTGCAGCTAGCTCTTCCTTTAATTTCCCAAGAACAGTGCCTGGAGGCATGATTTCCTGGAATATCTCCTTATTAATTCCAAGCTTTTCGATGATGCCAGCATCCCAATTTTTTGAAAAGGCATTGACCAGCTGCGTGGTGGTAGCGTTGGTATATTCATTTGATTTTTTTCCGGTTAATAAATAGTTGAAATAATCAGGAACCATGAGAAATGTTTTAGCTCTTTTTAATACTTCCGGCCTATCTCTTTTCAACGCCTCAAGCTGATAAATCGTATTAAAGGTAAGAAATTGGATTCCCGTCTCTAAGTAGAGCTGATCCTTTTCGATCACTTTAAATACTTCTTCCATCATGCCTGCCGTCCGAGGATCCCGATAGGATACAGCTTCAGTCAAGGGCTGGTCATATTCATCCAATAGCACAAAGTCTATCGCCCATGTATCAATGCCAATGCTGTCAGGCTTCAAGCCCCGTTTCCCGCATTCATGAATTCCCTTTTTAATTTCCATGAATAAAGTATCAACATCCCAGCAGAATTGATCCTGATTTTTAACGATTTTATTCTCAAAACGGTAAATTTCTTCTAATTTCAGTACACCTTCCTCAAGGTGTCCGGCAATCAATCTTCCGCTGGACGCACCAATATCGACAGCCAGGCTGAGTTTGCCCATGCGAAACACCCTCCTTTGGAAACGTTTACTTTAATGTGAAATAAAACTGGCAGAACTATCTGTCCAGCCAGCATGTATTAATATTATTTAGTCAATTGAAGGATTCCTGGTTTAGGTGTTACTCCAAAAGCTTCAGCTAATACGGAAAGCTGGTCATCTGTTATAACCTGTTTCACTCCTCCACGGTGGGATTGAATCAGCATGTAGATCTGCGCAGCTTTCTCGGCAGTCTCGATTAAGCCAAAAGCATCATCAATGGAGTTTCCTGTTCCAAAAATGCCATGATGCGGCCATACGACTAAACGGTGTTCATTCATTTTCTTTGCTGTTTCTTTCCCAATCTCCGTCGTGCCTGGTATCATCCAAGGAAGGAGCCCCACACCATCCGGGAATACAATTATGCATTCTGATTCCATTTGCCATAGTGATTTAGTAAATGCTGCTTCATCCAATTCATGAGTAAAAGTCATGGCAACAACATTAGTAGCGTGGTTGTGCATTATCACCCTGTGAGTATCATCATGCTTGAGTCTGACGATATGGCTCATGAAATGAGACGGAAGTTCGCTCGTTGGTTTTCCGCCATTGGCAAATCCCCAAATGATATCCAGTTCATTACCTCCATCTGCTACCTGGATAATGCCCAGCAGTTCTTCAGGATTGTCGATAATATTTTTGAAGTAGCTTCCTGAAGCGGTTACTAGAAAGTACTTTCCAGAAAGCTCCGGGACCGGAAAATCCAGGCTGATTGTACGGATAGAGTTCCCTTTTTCAATATATGGCGCCACATCCTCTTCATCGAGGATTACACTAACATTCCCTCCGTTGCGTTCATCCCACCCTAATCTCCACATATTCTGTGTTGCCTGTATCATCTGTTTTAAAAATGGAGCTTCCAGCATATTTCTTTTCGCATTAACAGTACTCATTTATAATGCTCCTTTATATTATGAAATTAACGACCTATCATTTTTCTAATAATTCACACAAACAAAGTTATCAATATTCTTAATTTTTCTATTTATATTATACTTTCTTCCCAAAAATAAAACAACACAAACAAAGATTATTGTGTTGTTTTATTTTTGTTTATTTAAATATCCGCAATACGGACAGTTAGCTGATTTTCTTCCAATCTTGTTTTAACTCCGGGATTAATCTTTGAATCAGTAATGACCTGACGAGCTTTGCTTAAAGGTGCAATTTTAGAAAATCCCTTTACGCCAAACTTGCTGGAATCAACCATGACTATCACCTTATCTGACTGCTCTGCCATTTTCTTCTTAAGGAGAGCCTGCTCTTCATTTGAATCACTTAATCCATTCTCTAAATGCAGCCCTCTACATGACATAAAGCACTTATTAACGTGGTACATATCAAGTGACCGCTCCGCTAACGGGCCTAGATAGGACATAGATTTTGTGTTCAGCCTACCCCCTGTGGATATGACTTCAATCTTGTCCTTTTTGCTCAGTTCTATAGAAACTTTTATGGAGTTCGTAATAACTGTGAGGGGGATATTCTGAAGGACTTTTGCCATATACCATGCAGTCGTGCTCGCATCCAGGATTATTCGGTCCCCGCTTTCAACCAGCTCTGCCGCTAGATTCGCAATAGCCCTTTTTTCATTTACATTTGTAATTTCGCGTTCTGATACATCCAGGTCTTCCTCCTGAATGCTGACAGCCCCGCCGTGGCTTCTTTTGAGTTTATTTTCTTTTTCCAGTTTCTCCAGGTCCCTGCGGATCGTCTCTTCTGTAACATTGAAATACTCACTTAATTCACTGACCCGAATACTTTTACGAATATTAACAAGCTCGATAATCTTCTGTTGCCTTTCAGCTACTAACACTTTATATTCCTGCCCCTTTTTTTAACGAGTTTTTGTTTACTTTTGTTTGTTTTTGTTTTCCATACTATAACACACTCGCCATTACGTTCTCAATGTATAAAAAAGGAGCTGTACAGGTTATGAAAGAACGTAAAAGGGGGAATCCAAAAACTTTGGATTCCCCGCCTCTTTCTATCGATTAGAAATCATAGTCACCAGCATTTTCAGCTGTAAAGTCTGTTGGAGGACCCATGATAATCGTTTTGTTATCATCCCAAACTTCAATCTTTCCAACCGCCGGCACATCCAGGCCATTTTCAGGGTTTTTGCCTTCTGCCAGTTCTTTAGCAAGAGCAACAGTTAAGTAACCAAGCTTGTCCGGCTCCCAAAGGATGGCAACATCCAGGGATCCATCTTCCAGAAACGGCTTAGAGTCATTTGGAAGAGCCGTTCCAACTACGGCAATCTTATCTTGAAGTCCTTTTTCCTGTACAGCTTGTGCAGCACCAATTGGAGCGATTGTTGAGAAAGCCATGATACCCTTTAAGTCAGGATATGCTTTAATTAAATCAAGCGTCTTTTGGTAAGCAACAGGCTGCTTTTCGTCTGTAGGAACTACATCCGTTACCAGTTTGATATTTGGATAGTTTTCTTCAAGTTCTTTTTTGGCAGCGTCAATCCAAGAGTTTAGGTTCGCTGCAGAAAGGCCGCCAGTCAAGATTGCAATTTCGCCTTCTTCTGTACCCATTTGTTCAATCAGGGATTTTGCGATATGGCGTCCAAAACCTTCATCATCGATTTGGTGAACAGATAGTTCCACTACAGACTGATCAGCTGGTGTATCCCAGTCCATTACCGTAATGCCCTGTTCTTTTGCTTTCTTTAAAACTGGAGTTAAAGATGCTGGATCATTCGGAGCAACAGCAATAACATCAACATTTTGGCTGATTAAGTCTTCAATAACTTTAACCTGCTGAGCAGCATCCGCTTCAGTAGGACCGGTATAAATTACTTCAACGCCTAATTCTTCTCCAGCTTTTACCGCTCCTTTTTCAGATGCGTTAAAATAAGGGATACCGACAAGCTTCGGTACAACAGCAATCGTCAGCTTGTCATCACCGCCGCTTTTTTTGTCTGATGCTTCACTTTTGGATCCTGCACTTTCTTGCGATACACAGCCAGCTAAAAGGCCAAGAGCTAAAACCATTGATAGTAACGATACCCAAAATCTTTTCATTCGTTTTTCCCCCTTTAATAGTCTTGCATTTATATGGTTATCCGACTATGTCAGATGACGCCCGATCGTTTTTACGCTGCTGCCGCTTCCTGCTGCTTTTTTTGTTTCTTTTCATCTGCTTTAGCTTTAAGGAAGTTAATGACAAGCACAAGAATGAGAATCGCTCCAGTAATAACGCCAACTATCGCTCTTGGAACTCCCATTAAATTCAATCCATTAGATAGAACCTGGAATATGATAACTGCGTATACTGTTCCAATAACCTTTCCATATCCGCCCTGGATGTTGGTTCCGCCAAGTACAGCAGCCGCCACACTTTGAAGGAGATAGGAAGAACCTAAGTCAACTTTCGCCGTGTTATACCTGGAGGTCATGATGATGGATGCAAGCGTCGCCATAAATGCGGCAAAAAGATAGACTTTCATCAGGACTCGGCTGTTATTGATTCCTGAGAAAAGTGTAGCCACGGGGTTGCTTCCAACCATATAAACACTTCGTCCCCAGCCCGTCTTTGTCAGGATAATCCCGGTTAATATGGCTACAATGATAAAAATCAGCATTGACAAAGGGATAATCCCCATATAATATCCATTCCCGATCAAGCTGTAAGATTCACTAAAGCCAGATATGGATCTGCCCTTTGTTATACTCAAAATTACCCCTTCAAATAAGACCATTGTGCCCAGCGTTACGAGAATAGGTGAAACGCCTATCTTTGAAACGATGAAGCCATTCAAAAAGCCACATGCCAGTCCAACTGCTATACCCACGATAATCGCCACAAGCATGGAGTATCCATTCATTTGCATCATGGCAATGGTTACACCGGAAAGTGCTGCTACATAGGTGATGGAGAGATCAATTCCCCCAGTGATTATGACGACCATCATTCCCAATGCAATAAGGCCAAATTCAGGCAGCTGAAACATCATATTATTAATGTTGTTGGATGATAAAAAACCTGGTGCCAGTATGGTCATTAAGACAATTAGCCCAACAGCAATAATTCCTAAGACATGTTCTTTTGATAGCGATTTCATTTTATCCCCTCCTCTCTATGCTTCCACTTCGATACGCGCCATCTTATTCTTAGCCCTTTTATATTGGATATGGTCAAACGAAACAGCCAATAGAATGACAACACCAATAACAACCTGCTGCCAAAAAGTGTCGATTCTTGCCAGGATCAATCCGTTTTCCATAATTGCCAGCAGTAATACTCCAAGGAAAGTACCAACAATGGAGCCTCTTCCTCCCATAATATTGGCGCCGCCAAGCACTACGGCTGCAATAACCGTCAATTCAAAGCCAAGCATTCCATTCGGATCCACAGCTTTTGTGTATGAAAGCTGGGCAATTGCTGCAACACCCGCCAGGAAGCCCATATAGGAGAAAACAAATATTTGCACTTTATCAAAGTTGATTCCAACCCGGATAGCAGACTCTTTATTTCCGCCAATTGCCAAAACTTCACGGCCAATTACGGTATATTTCAGAACAAACCAGGTGAAAATGGCAATGACTATAAAGATTATTGTTAAAATCGATACACCAAACACATTAAAGTTAGCAAACTTCAAAAATATGCTTGGAAAGCTTGTACTGTTTAAATACTGGCCATTCGTGATATATAAGACGATCCCGTTAATCATGCTCATGGTACCAAGTGTAACGACGATTGCAGGTATCTGAATCCTTGAGACGAGAAAGCCATTTATAGCTCCAAAGAAGATGCCAATCAAAGGTGCAATTATAAAGAGCAATAAGATAGCAACTGGACTATCAGGCATTAAAACCAGCAGTTTTCCAATAATAACCCAAACTGCACTTGTCACAGCTGCAACTGAAACATCAATCCCGCCTGTAATAATGATGAGCGTCATTCCTACAGCAAGGATGCCAAGTACCGCATTTCCTTTTAAAATATCGAGGATATTCCCAGGACTTAGAAATGCCGGGCTCATGATGGTCAGAATCACGCAAAGTAATATAACAATAGCCGCAATGCTCATCTCTTTAGACTTCAGTATAGAGTTCATTACATTTGCACCTCCTGATTTGGAACAAATGATGCCTTCTCTTTATTTCTATTTACATTTCCTGAACCAAGCAATGCCAAGTTCATAATAGATTCCTGAGTGGCTTCTTCAATATCCAGTTCTCCCGCGACGCGCCCATGTCTCATGACAAGAACACGGTCACTGACCGCCAGCACCTCAGGAAGCTCAGAGGATATCACGATTACACCCATTCCTTCAGAAGCAAGCCTGCGAAGAAGTTTATGGATTTCAGTTTTTGCACCAATATCAATTCCATTTGTTGGCTCATCAATAATGAGTATGTCAGGATTAGTCGATAGCCATTTCGATATAACAACCTTTTGCTGATTACCTCCAGATAGGTCCCCTGCTGCCCTTTCAGGCAGTGCCGGGCGCACATCCAAGGTTTTTACGTAATCATTGGCCAATTTAATTTCTTTTTTGCGGTTGATTAATCCCAATTTATTTCTTAATGTTTTTAAGATCGGCAATGAGATATTGTTAATAATCGATTGGCCGAGAATCAGCCCCTGGGTCTTCCGGCTCTCAGGAATATAAGCAATTCCCTTTTTCATTGCATCTTCACTGGATTTAATGGAAACCGCCTTCCCATTGATTTTGATCATTCCCTGGTAGGGCTTATTTACCCCGAAAATAGCCTGGGCAAGTTCTGTTCTCCCGGAACCAACCAAACCTGTAATTCCCAGCACTTCTCCTTTTTTCAATTCAAAGGATATATCTTTGAAATTACCATCCTTTGAAAGATGGTCTACTTCAAATATCGTTTCACCGGCCATACTTCTGGATTGGTTTTTTTCATAAAGAACGGTTCTTCCGACCATTAATTGAATTAACCGGTCCTCATCTAATTCTTTGCTTTCATAAGTTCCAACATACTTACCATCCCTAAGGACAGTAAACCGATCAGAGACTGTAAATAGCTCTTTTAGCTTATGACTGACGAAAATAATAGAGATTCCTCTGCTTTTCAAATCATTAATCACTTTATACAGCTTTTCTACCTCCCCGCTTGATAGAGAAGAAGTAGGCTCATCCATGACAATTAATTTGGACTCAAAAGCCAGGGCTCTCGCAATTTCAATCAATTGCTGCTGGGCAATGCTGAGCTTTTCCAATGGGAGATGAATATCAATTTCAACATCAAGTTCTTTCAAAGCCTTCCTCGCGATGTCTTCAGCTGACTTCCAATTGATTTTCTTCCAAGGCCTGCTTGTACTGTCTCTTCCTATATAAATATTTTCAGCGACTGATAGATTCGGGAATAAACTCAGGTCCTGGTATATAATTGAAATACCTTTTAATGTGGCGTCTATTGGCTTATTTATTTCCGCTTTTTTGCCTTCAAAATAAAACTCTGCCCCAGAATCAGGCTGATAAATACCAGAAAGGATTTTAATTAAAGTAGACTTTCCGGCTCCATTTTCCCCAATTAACGCATGCACCTCTCCAGGTTTGACTTCCAAGGTTACATCATCGAGTGCCTTTACTCCAGGAAACGTCTTGCTAATATGGGTCATTTTCAATAGATAGTCAGACATGATAATCCTCCTTTCATCTGGCAGGTCAAGCAGAAGATGTTTTCCGGCTCCCCGTCATATAGTGACTGATTTTCCTTTCAGAACAGAACTGATTCACTTCATCCAATGTAGGAATGCCCACCTGCGCTCCCAGCTTGGTAACTTTCAAAGCCCCTACAATGGTTGCGAATTCCGCAGCGGAAACAAGATCTTCACCATCTGCAATCGCACAAGCCAGTGCACCTGCAAATGAATCTCCGGCACCAACTGTGTCTACCGCCTTGACTGGGATTGATTCTATATATGTGGATCTGCCATCTTGATATACAAGGGATCCTTTATCGGCCATTTTAATGATGGATTGTTTTAAACCCATATGCTCAAAGTACTTGGCTGCCTTGTTCGCTGTCTCAATATCGGTCACATCAATACCTGTCAGCTGTTTGGTTTCCTGCCGATTCGGAATAATCAAATCGGCATATTCCAGAGCACGCACTGTGATTCCCTCTGCTGGTGCCGGATCCAATATGACAAACATCCCCCTTTTCCTTGCCTCTATCATCGATTGAATCACCGTTTTCTCAGGCACTTCCATTTGGACTAAAAGCACTTTGCTGTCATTGATCTCACTGAACGCTTCTTCGATATCCTGAACAGATAACTCATCATTGGCTCCTTTTAACACAAGCATCGTGTTCTCGGCTGTTTTATCAATGGTTATAATGGCACAGCCAGTCGATGTTTCCTTTACTCGTTTGATATTGGAGATATCTACTTTACTGGCTTTTAGGGAATCTAATAAAATATCGCCATAGGTATCCTGACCAATGCTCCCAACCATGTTTACCGTTTTCCCTAACCTTGCACATGCTGTAGCCTGGTTGGCACCCTTACCTCCAGGCATCAGCTCCATCTTCTTCCCAAATATAGTCTCTCCGCGATTCGGATAATGATCTGTTAGGGTCACAATATCTATGTTGATGCTTCCAACAACAGTTATTTCTGCCAATTAAGCCACCTCACATTCCTGATTTAATTCCAGCTTCCTGTTCACTTAAGAAGGTGCGAAGTTTCTTTACTGCATCCTCCAGAGTGATGTCATTCCTAAATAGACAAGAAGTGCCGAGAACCAGCATCGTTGCCCCATTTTCGATTACTTCGGGAATAGTATGGTAGCCAATATTTCCATCTGCTTGAATATCCACCTTGTATCCTTCATTTTCAATCAACTCTCTAATTCTGCTAATCTTTTTATTCATCAGCGGAACAAATTTCTGTCCGGCGAATCCCGGGTTTACGGTCATGACTGTAATATAGTCAATGACATCAAGTACATATTCAATCTCTGATACCGGGGTAGACGGGTTTAAAGCAACACCAGCTTTTACCCCTTTATCTTTTATCCTCTGTAAAGTCCTCTGAAGATGGGCAGTTGCCTCTGTATGTACGGAAATCATATCTGCTCCGGCATCAATAAAAAGATCAAGATGATCCTCAGGCTTTTCTATCATTAAATGCACGTCTAAAGGCTTCTTTGTATATTCTCTTATTTTCCTAATCAGATCAGGTCCCATGGTGAAATTGGGAACGAATTTTCCATCCATTACATCCAAGTGATAATAGTCTACTCCTGCTTGATCCAGCCGGGTTACCGATTCCTGGAGATTTCCCATATCCGCACACATAAGGGAAGGTCCAATTAATGTCATTTCATTACCTCCTTCTGCCTTGCAGCAAGATTCCTATGAATAGCATGCAGTGCTTTGACCGGTGAATTGTTCTGTGCAAATTCATTATGAAGCTCGTTATAAACTTCAAACACCTGATGATAAATGGCTTGATTCTCAGGGATTGGCCTATAAATTTCATCATCATAATAGATCATCTTTTGGATGGCCTCGTTAATGGAACTCCATCCACCCTTTTCCTTTCCTGCTGCAACGGCGGCAAGGACAGCTGCTCCCATCGCACAGGTGTGAGGCACCGATACGACATGCACATTTTTACCGGTAATATCTGCGAACAATTGCATTAGCAGCTTATTCTTTTCAGCCAGACCGCCACATGCATATAGTTCCTCAATACTGATACCGCTTTCATTAAATACCTGAAGGATTTTTCTTGCACCAAAAGCCAGGGACTCAAGCAGCGCCCGATAGATGTGTTCCGGCTTGGTGCTGAGAGTTAATCCCAAGATTGTCCCTGTTAGGTTTGGATCCTTCAATAAACGATTTCCATTCCACCAATCAAGAGCGACAAGTCCATGTTCTCCCGGCATAAGCTCAGAGGCCATTTTTTCCATCAGCTGATAAAGGGAAATCCCTGCGGCTTCTGCCTCTCTTGACAGATAATCAGGCACACAATGATTGATGAACCATGCCAAAGAATCTCCGCCTGCACTCTGCCCAGCCTCATATGCAAAATAGCCCGGGAGGATTCCATCCTCTACGACTCCGCTGATACCTGGAACAAAGCGCTCTTCTTCATCAATGCACATATGGCAAATAGAGGTTCCCATGGCCATAACCATTTTTTTAGGAGCATCAACACCTGCTCCTATAACTGCAGCATGTGCATCAATAATTCCGACCGCTACTGCTGTGTTTTCTGTTAACCCTAATTCTTCCGCCATTCTATTTGTTAAAAATCCCGCTCTTGATCCAACTGGATAAATATTTGCTGTTAACTTTTCCTGTACAGCCTTTTCAAAATCAGGATGAAGCGTTTTCAAAAATTCATTTGATGGGTAACCTTCCTTCTTGCTCCAGCTTCCCTTATACCCCGCCATACAGGAACTTCTTATATCTGCACCAATAAGCTGCATCGTAATCCAATCCCCTGCTTCTATAAATCGATCAGCAGCTTTATAAATTTCAGGAGCCTCATGTAACACTTGGAGCATTTTAGGAAACATCCATTCCTCAGATAGTTCACCGCCATATCGCTGAAGAAAGGACTCGCTTCTTTCAGCACCACGGATATTAATGAGTGCCGCCTCTTTGTCTGCAGCATGATGTTTCCATAGCTTCACCCAACTATGTGGGTTTTCCACATAATCCGGACATAAACAAAGCGGAATCCCACTTTCATCGATAGGCAGTACCGTACTAGCAGTAAAGTCTACACCGATTCCAATTACTTCTTCTTTCTCTATCTTCGAATCTTCTAAGCAATTTGTCACAGTCTCCCGTAAAGTATGTAAATAATCATTGGGGTGCTGCAAAGCCCATTGCGGCTGAATCTTTATATCTGTTCCAGGCAAGCTGTCTGTGATCACGCCATGCGGATACGGGGAAACGGCAGATGTGACAATTGAACCGTTTTGAACATTCACCAAAATCGCCCTTGCCGACTCGGTTCCGAAATCGATCCCAAATACATATTTATTGCTCAAAATCGCCCACCACCTTATTTGATTTTTATTATAATTCGGAAATTTTTGTTTTTCAACATTTTTCTGATATTTTATTTTTAAAAACAGACATTTTATAAAAGTAATTACTTTGTTTACCCATACTTGCAAACGTTTTTGTAAAGAAATAGTTTATAGTAAGCATTCAAGTCTAAATTAAAGAATAATTTTTTATTAATTTGCTTATTCTATTTGGTTTTCCCCAAAAAAAAGCACAGATCCATTTAGATCTGTGCTTTAATCTGCAACAATTGTATTAATACCCAGGTTTCGTATGTTCATTACATCATTTACTGCCATTTTATCATCTGTAATTAAGTAATCGACATTCTTTAAATTTTCAATACTGACCAAGGACTTAGTCCCATATTTACTGTAATCCGCTAATAAAAACAGCTGATCAGAGATAGAGATAAACTGCTTTTTAATTTGGGCCTGCATTTCATGGACTTCACTTATGCCCCTCTTGGCATCAAACCCTGTACAGGAAAAGAAAAACTTATCCAAATGATAGTCCTCTATCACTTTTTGGGTAGATACCCCAACGAATGACAAGGAATCCTCCAGCAAATATCCCCCAACCGTTATGACAGTAATTCCTTTTTGATTAGCCAGCTCTAGTGTAACAGCAATAGAATTAGTGATGACGGTGATTTCCTTATCTTTTATAAACTTCGCCATCTGCAAAGCAGTTGTACTAGAATCAATTCCGATGATATCTCCATCTTCTATAAAAGAAGCAGCTTTTAAAGCAATAGCGCGCTTTTCTTCAATATTAGTCTGTTCCCTCTTCAGTACCGGTATTTCAGAGCCAGATTTTTTAAGGGACACTGCACCACCGTGAACTCTTGAAAGGTATCCTTCTTTTTCAAGCCTCTCCAAGTCCCTGCGGATCGTTTCCTCTGTAACCCCAAAACGCTTGCTCATTTCCGCAACTCGAATCATTCCAAGTTCATCTACGAGTGTAATTAACTGTGCCTGTCTTTCATTTCCTATCCATGGTGTATCTGATTGGAATGAAGAGACCATATGTCATCACCTATTTCTTTTATTTCTTATTATTCATTGTAACATCCCCACATAAAACAGACAATATTCCTTTGTTTTTTGTGGCATTAACATTTGATAAAGTTTGTTTTTATGAATTTCTCCCACTACGTTCTATTATTAATACTTTTTCCAATTTTCTAAGCCTTATTTTTATTTTACTTTTTTTTTGCTCTATTTTCTATTAAAAACATCTTAAAAATGACAGATTTAAGTATGAGATAAACTCCTTGTTGGAGATATATTGAAAGAAACATCCACTTATAAATTTCGACATAGTATTCAATACTTTCCCAGGAAAAGATACTTTTCAGCATGGAGTTACAAAAGGAAAAGTATTATCTCAAACTAGTGCGTTACTGCTGTACTAAATACTTTTTCAAGCATAAAAGTTCCGTGAGAAGACAATGTCCGCGGCTTAACATACGCATTGATTATCGTTGGACCCCTTATTTCTTATTACTTTATAAACTAGTGGTTTTATGTGCAAATCAAGAGAGTTACACCGTAGAGTGAAATTAACAAAGAGGCTATAAAGCATTTTTGAGGGATTTAATGAAGAAACAGGCCTTAGCCATTGAAAAGAGGCTGGATACATCGGAAAATATATTACAACTTAAAGAACCCACTCCTGCTTTTTCCAAGTGGAATGATATGTAAAAAAGACAAGGCCGTCCCATGATTCGGGAGGCTTTGTTTATTTAATACCTACTAACCCTTAATAAATACCCTTTCTCCATCCGATTATAGACGACACTATTGACTAGTGTTTTGTATTTAACTTGGGTGTAGTAGACATTTATTTCTTTGAGGTCTCTGTGTATCGTTTTTTCGCTTACATTAAAACGTTCCGCTGCCTTACTCTTCTTTACTATTTCCCCGCTGTTCAGCATTTCAAAAAGAGATAACACACGAATTGTTTTGGCATTTAATTCTTCATTCACCTCTTTTACTCCCTTCATCCAATATAATGGAAAATAATAATAACACATATATAGTTCTTTGGGTATAAAATTATCCCTATTTTTCGCATTTAAAACTTATTTATATTACAAACTACCTAATATTTCATTTATTGGAAACGAATTCTTACCAGGGCACTTAATCCACTTTTCCATTTTCACATAACCACTTAGTAGTACAGTATATATTTAATTGACAGACCAACCTTATAACCAATGAACATCCCTTCGCAAAGGTGTATTGATAATTAAAAGTCCAGAACTTTGCAAATGCTATTACAGTAAAATTGAGGAACTGTTAAAGAACTTATTCCACGCACTCATAGAGAGTAAACCGGAGACTGTTCGTTGTTCCACACTTCATTCAACCAGAGAAGAAGTAAACCATTCAGATTTACAAACCTAAATAAAACTTAATACTATACATAAGATTGGTTAACGTTTGGTTAATACCTGTTTCTTATACTGTTGTAAAGAATTCCAACACACCATTTAAAGGAGTGAGAGTAGTGAGAAAATTGAACAAACCACTAAGTAAAATGGTTCTT
This sequence comes from Cytobacillus sp. GQ23, assembly GCF_059758675.1. NCBI lineage: Bacteria > Bacillati > Bacillota > Bacilli > Caryophanales > Bacillaceae > Cytobacillus > Cytobacillus sp. GQ23. The sequence continues at coordinate 6,713 of NZ_JCAXER010000010.1, read as the reverse complement.
CCTATTATTTCATCCATTGGTTTATTCTCAATTCTGATTATGCCGGCAAGTACAGAATCAGCTAATCAGCATAATGAAACACTGCCTCTCGGTCTGCCGTCTTTAAACGAATCCAGAACCACCGAAAGCCTTGCACCAGGAGTTACCTACACAAAGATTATCCGAGGGGAAGAATCTGAAAAGGATTATTTCACAGTTGATGTAGATTTTACGGAGACACGAAAACAGGCTAAAGATTTAGCAGCAAGGCTTAAATCAGAGGGGTTTAATCCCCGCATCGAGCGTATTGACGACCGGGCCATGGACGATGAAGAAAGAGGCCCTCTTGGCTATCTGGTCAGGGTTGGCGAGTTCCAGAAACAAGAAGCTGCCAAAGAGCTCCAGCAAGAATTATCCGAGATGGGCTATACAGATGTGCTTACGGTTTATACCGGTGAAGATGGGAACCAGACTACCGGCCCTTGGGTCGTGAATTTACTGGAGGTTGATCCGGATTCTTTTAACGGAAGCATTTTACCCCAGCTTGCTAAAGATAAGGTTCAGGGCAAAGAACTCCTCACTGAAATGGCAGGCCGCAATCATGCTCTAGCTGGAATCAATGCTGGCTATTTTGTGATCGGAAACAAGGATGGCACACCTGGTGATCTTGCAGGTATCTCCGTTATGGACGGAAAGCTGATAAGTGAAGCGGTTAACGGCCGTTCAAGCCTTATACTTCCTTCAGCAGGCATAGACGCCCGCATCGCTTCTATCACATCCTCCCAGACTGCCATATCGTCTGACGGGGCAGTGAGGGAAGTGGATGGGTTAAACCGGAAACCAGAATTGATACGAAGCTGCGGAGGGACAGGAGGAGATACACCAACCGAGAACCCAAAACATGATTTTACTTGCAGCGACGGGAATGAACTCATCCATTTCACACCGGACTTCGGGAATCAAACAGAGGCTGGAATTGGGATAGAAGCAGTCTTAAATGAGAACGGAGACGTGATTGAACTGCGAAAGCAGCTAGGCGGAGAAATTCCTAGTAACGGGTCGGTTCTTGCTGGAGCAGGCGATGCTGCCCAGTGGCTTCTGGACCATGCTCAAATTGGCATGAAAATCCAAGTGAAAAATGAGGTAAGAGCAGACAGAGTACCCTTACCTTTTGAAAAGGCAGCGGGTATTATTAATGGGGGACCGCGACTATTAGATGAAGGAAAAATTTCAATTAATGCCGTGACAGAAGGCTTCCACCATAATGACAACCCGGAATTCTATTATCGATTTGGGGAAAGACGCCATCCTAGAACACTTGCCGGGATAAGAGCAGACGGAACCCTGCTTTTTGTAACCATTGATGGCCGATCTCCAGGCCATAGTGTTGGTGCAAGCTTCGAAGAGAGTGCAAGGTTGATGAAATCATTGGGTGCAGTCCATGCGGTTAACCTTGACGGAGGCGGGTCCACTTCCATGACAGTTCGAGATACACTGGTGACAAGACCTTCTGATTCAACTGGCGAACGGCCGATTGCGGATGCTATTCTATTGGTTCCCAAGAGATAGACAGTATTCAATCAAACGTTTGATTGAATCAAAAAACAAACCTCCTTAATTTCCTGCCTTTACAATACAGAAAAAACCCTTGCTGCAAAAACAGCAAGGTTATTTTTTTCATTGTTCAATTGGAAGGCATTCTCCCCTTAAATAGAAAGAGATTTATCCTCCCCTAATTCTTCATCGTTATCCTGATAACTGGAGACTCTTCTTGTATCAGTTGTAAACAAAATTAATATAAGAGATACCATTACTCCGGCCATCATAAATCCTCCAAATACCCATGGAGATGGTCCATATGCTTCAGCCATCGATGTCCATAACATAGGTCCGAACCCGACAATGGCAGCTGCAATCTGATATCCTACCGACAGTCCCGTATAACGAACCTTTGCAGGGAATAGTTCTGAAAATAAAGTTCCTTGAGTGGAGAAAATAGCAGCCCAGATGACACCTAACATAGCGGCTTGGAAAAAGTACAGCCACGCAGGGCTTTCCCCGACCATGGTGAAATAAGGAATCGACAATAAAAACATAAGAACTAACCCCGCTGTGTAAATCGTTTTTCTTCCGATAAAATCAGAAAGATAGCCTACTGCAGGAATGGTAATAATCATTGTTGCACAGCCAATTGTCAAAGCCGTTAGAGCTGTATCCCTGGAATAGCCTAAATACATCGTCGAGAATACAAGGACAAAGGACATGAGGAATACATTAAAGAATCCATCGCCAAGCTTTAGGCCAATGACCTGGAGAACTGTTTTCCAGTTGGAACGGAACATCTCAAAAAACGGGACTTTGGCAAGATCACCGCTTTCCTTTTGCTGCTGAAATGCTGGTGTCTCATCAATGCCATTTCGGATCCATAATGCTAAGGCAATCAGCACAATACTCATTAAGAACGGTATTCTCCAGCCCCATGCCAGAAACTGGGCCTCTGTCGTTAATGAGCTGATTAGAGTTAAACTGAAGGATCCTGCCACGAGTCCTAGTGGAACACCTAATTGAGGAATGGAGCCGTAGAGTCCCCGGACTCCTTTGGGAGCATATTCAGTGGCCAGCAGTACAGCGCCTCCCCATTCGCCGCCAAGGGCTATGCCCTGGATAAGACGGAGCAGCACCAATAAAATAGGTGCAAACAGCCCAATTTGCGCATATGTAGGAAGTAGTCCTATGAGGAAAGAGCTTCCTCCCATCCCAATCAGGGTAAGCATTAAGGCGGCCTTCCGTCCAATTTTATCGCCCATATGACCGAAGATAATACTTCCGATTGGTCTTGCTGCATAACCAGCACCAAACGTCGCAAATGCAATCAGCAAAGAAATGGCAGGATCATGATTAGGAAAAAATAGAGATGAAAACACTAGACCTGTTGCCGTTCCGTATAGATAAAAGTCATACCATTCAATGACCGAACCCACAAGACTTGCCATCAATATGCGGCTTTTTTTCATAGAACCTACTCCCTTATCAAAGTATCTTTTATGACCTTAAATTCTTCTATGAAATATGATTCCATTGCTCCAAATGCTGTTTTCTGATGATATGCTTTTGTATCTTACCGACAGAGGTGCGCGGAAAATCCTCAACAAAATGAATGGAGTCTGGGACTTTGAATTTCGCGAGCCGATCACGGCAGTAGTAAAGCAATTCGTCGCTTGTTACTTCATAGCCAGCCTTGGGAATGATGTAGGCAATAATGGCCTCATCGCGAATGTCGTCCGGCACCCCGATAACAGCAGATTCATAGACAGCCGGGTGATCAGCCAGGACACTTTCCACCTCATTAGCTGCTACATTTTCCCCAGCGCGCTTGATCATATCCTTTATGCGATCGACAAAATAAAAATAACCGTCTTCTCCCAGCCTTGCATTGTCTCCTGAATAAAGCCAGCCATCTCTTAATGCTTCCGCCGTTGCGGAAGGATTTTTAAAGTAACCTTTCATCAAAGTCCGGCCGGGTACTCCTTTAATTGTAATTTGGCCAACCTGCCCTACAGGAACTTCCTTCCCATCCTCATCCGTTACTTTCACTCCATAGCCAAGAGTCGGCTTGCCGATACTCCTATTTTTCCGGACTCCATCAATGGGGTTCATTAATGGAACACCGATTGTTTCTGTCATTCCATACATTTGAAGCAGCGGAACATTATATTGGTCCTCGAACCTTTCCACCTGACCCTCTGCCACACTTTGGGCATACCAGATCACCCTCATCGAATTCTTGCGATCAGCAGGATCGTAAGTCTGCGCCAGGATCATCCGAATAGGTGCTGCAAATAGCGATCCTACAGTTGCACCGAGATTGATTGCCTGTTTGAAGTAGCGGGATGCACTGAACTTCTCTGTAATGGCCATACTAGCCCCTACAGTTAAAGCAGACATGGCAGAGTAATACTGGGCATTTCCATGAAACAGCGGCAGCACGATTAATTGCCTATCCTCGGGGGTTAAACGAATAGACTTAGACATCACTTCCCCTGCAAAAAGATAGTTCGCATGGGTCACCTGAACGCCCTTTGGCTTGGAGGTTGTGCCGGATGTATAAAGCATTGCGGCTACATCCTCCGCATTTAATGGGACATTAGGGACTAAAGCTTCTGCACCTTCCATCAAATACTCTAAGCTTTGCTGCCTGTATTGCTCCCCTTCATATCTGGCAAGGATAATATCCTGAAGGTTAGGGAGCCTGTCACGGATTTTAGTGAATTTATCCAAATACTCTTCTTCCGTTATTAATAACACGGATTCAGAATGATTGATCACATATTCCATTTCATCGGATGTGGATAAGATATTGGTTGGAACCATGATGGCACCAATATTCGCAAGGGCAAACCATGAGGTCATAAATTCAAGGGTGTTAGGCAGGTGCAGGGTAACATGCTTTCCTTTTGTTACCCCAAGCTTGAGAAAGGACTGACTTAATCGATTGACTCCATCTGCAAACTGGCGATAGGTTAATTCACGCACTTGCTGTTTAAGATCTTCGAAGAGGATAAACGTCTTATCTGGGTACATTTCGACTTTTTCACTTAACAATTCACGCAGGGTTTTATGACCGACAATGTCCAAACAGTATGCCTCCTTTGTGTTTAAAATTAAAGCGTTTACATTTTTCTAAGCCAAGTTTAAAATGAATTTCAAAGACTATAGTTTTTGACTGCAGTCTTTGAAATTCATTTTAGTTTAATGTGATAAGTGAGTCAATTAATTTTTTAGAAAATTTATTCAATTCAGATATAATGAACTAAGTAATTTAAAAGGAGAATCCAAATGCCAGGTTTAACTCATAGACAATTAAAAGCCCAGGAAACAAAGAAAAAAATCCTCGATACCGCCTTGGCATTATTCGGTGAAAAGGGATTTGACCATGTTACTGTAGATGAAATAGCCGCAAAAAGCGGAACATCGAAAGGTGCTTTCTATGTACATTTCAACTCAAAATATGATATTTTCCTTGAAAAGTTCAAGGAAATCGATGAGTTTTATGCTGACTTTATGGAAACCCTGCCAAAGGAAATGAAATCATATGAGAAAATCTCGCTGCTGGTTAAATCGCAAATGGTTTACTTGCGTGACACCTTAGGAAAGGACCTGCTCAGAACCGTATATGTCAGTGCATTAATCCCTAATAAATCTGATTACTTCTCTAATATGGAACGACAGCTTTATAAGATTGTTTACAAAATAGTAGAGGAAGGGCAGGTTGCTGGAGAGATTAAAAAAGATCGGTCTCCCAGTGAATTAACCATGTTAATTACGCGCTGCATGCGGGGAACGTTGTATGATTGGCAATTATTTGATCAGTTTGATCTTGTGTCAGAGGGAGAAAAGTTCATCTCCGCTATTTTAGAAGGGATTCAGGAGGAGTTTTAATAGATAAAAGGACTATAGAATACTTAGAGGAAGCAAAGAAATAGATTTTTCTTCCTCTAACAGTAGTTCTAAATCATGCTATTAAACTAAAGTATGTGGCGTCTACTACCTATTGTGGTTTTTCTCCAACTAATAATCTTGTTACTAAGATTCATATAATTCAATCGGCAGCCCATCCGGATCGTTAAAGAATGTGAACCTTTTATTTGTATAAGGATCAATTCGTACCGGTTCTGCTTTTATATCCCTAGCCAGAAGATATGCAATCCATTCCTCAATATCCTCAACCTCAAAAGCTAAATGACGGAGGCCCAATGCTTCAGGATAACTTTGGCGTTCCGGTGGATTAGGAAATGAAAATAGCTCTACCTGATAAGAACCATTCACCTCAAGGTCCAATTTATACGATTGACGCTCTTCTCGATAGACTTCCCGTAATACTTGTAACCCAAGGATATCTACATAAAATAACTTGGACTGTTTATAATCACTACAGATAATAGCTATGTGATGAATACGATTAAGTTTCATATGCAGCTCCTAATACAAATGATCTTCCCTGTCAAAAAAGAAAGGATTTGAATTTATTTCTTGACTTGTGCTCAATGGCATGCACCCGCTCAGATATTATATATGAATTAAAAGGGATTAAAATATCTCTAAAAATTTTTATTTCAGCGATTTAGAAGCGATGACACCTTGACTGCTTTCGTGAATAAAATAAAAACCTTGCTATAAAAATGCAGTTCATTTTCAAACATCTCAACCTTTTAATTATCAATCATATTAAGGTAGACATAATTTTTTATATTTTAACACTTTGTTAAAATGGAACTAGACCACTTCTTTTCACTTTTAAGGTTTTTCTATATCCACTTTACTACTTCACCGATCCTGATTCGGTCACACTGGCTTCATTAATTTTGGATATTATTTCTTAAAAAGTTCATGCCAATCTTGTGAAGGAGTATTGTTAGAATTGTTTGTAGGTGGAATTAATATTATTCCCAAGGAATGAAAAAAAGGAGTTAAAAGTACTAATAAAATAAAATAATTTGTTGCTATTAACTCTTTAAGATTCGAATGTGGAATTTGAGAATAAATTCCTATTAGAAATAAAATAAATAAAAAAGTTAATAACGATATTTTATAATGTTTCTTACTACCAATTTCCAAATCATACCCAAGCAACTTTGCTATTAAGGTACATAAAAAGGTAAATATTAATACGCCTAATAATAATTCTTTATTAAATTTGTCAAGTATAATTAGTATTATGGCCAAAAGAGGACTTA